>CAITPB010000167.1 GCA_903894145.1 Candidatus Firestoneibacteriota bacterium
CATACCTTGCATCCGGAAAAGTATTTCTCCCGCGCCCTCTTATCTTGTCCTGCTTGCCGCACACCTGCCACGTAACTATATCTTTAGAATATTTCCACTGGTTTTTGTCAAACTCTTTTTTCCTTGCCTCGTCAATGAAATAATATCTTACACCGTGATACTCGGAAGAAGGCGTCTTTTCCGTAACTTTAATGCTTGTTCCTGTGACCGCGCAAACTGTTTCGGTAAGTATAGTCGAATCCGCCTCGGCGGGAACCGGCATTTTTTTTACTGCCTCTGGTTTTACCGCCGGAACAGCTGCAGGAGCAGCCTGGGCCGGAACTGCAGGAACTGCAGGAACTGCCGGAGCTGCCGGAACTACCTGCGCCGGAGCCATGGGAGCGGGCTTCGCCGGAGTGGCAGGAATAGCCTGCACCGGAGCTGCAGGAACAGCTTGCGCCGGAGCTGCAGGAGCCGCCTGTGCCGGAGCTGCAGGAGCCGCCTGTGCCGGAGCTGCAGGAACAGACTGCGCCGGAGCTATAGGAACAGACTGCGCCGGAGTTGCAGGAATAGCCTGCACCGGAGCTGCAGGAACAGCTTGCGCCGGAGCTGCAGGAGCCGCCTGTGCCGGAGCTGCAGGAACAGTTACCTCCACTTTTTTTTCTTGAATAACGGCTTTAGGGGCGGATTTTTTTTCAGGCGCCGGCTCGTCCTCATCAAAAGCCTGGCCAAAAACTCCGACGGAAAGGAAAAGAACACCTAGGATTGTTACTATTAACCTCATAAAGGATACCTCCTGAGGATTAAACTTAACTTCGTAATTATGCCACACATGGCTGGAAAAGTCAACAAATTCATGTTTTTTGAATAACCTTGATAATTCAATTTGCTAATGTTATTATTGAAACTCTAAAATGCCGGAGTGGTGGAATTGGTAGACGCAGAGGACTCAAAATCCTCCGACTTCACGGTCATGAGAGTTCGATTCTCTCCTCCGGCATATGATACGATTGCTGATTACTAATTGCTTATTGCTAATTCACCTCTTCCCAGGGTTCAACGTCAAAAAGGACGGCAATGAAAACGGAATTCATAGACATTACTTTACCGGTAAAGCCGGGCATGCTCAGATGGCCAGGGGACGCATTGGTTCGTGTAAGGAAAATCAAAGAAATGAATAAGGGCGCCGGAAACAACCTTAGCTCGATTTCTCTTGGCTCGCATGCCGGCACGCACATGGACGCTCCTCTTCATTTCTTTGCGAACGGGAAAAGCCTGGATAAGATGCCTATAGAGGCGGTTATCGGACCGGCAAGAGTTGTTGAAATTAAGGATGAAGAATGCGTGAAAGTCAGTGAACTGGCGCGATTCAATTTCCGCAAGGGCGAGCGGATACTTATTAAAACCAGGAACTCATGTTTTATTAAGGAGCGCAGCTTTAGGAAAAACTTCGTTTACATCTCTCTTCCGGCCGCGAAATACATTGTGTCACGAGGTGTTATGACAGTTGGTGTAGATTATCTTTCCGTTGGAGGGTTCAAAAAAGACGGTCCCGAGGTGCACAGAACCCTTCTTGGAGCCGGAATTTGGATCATCGAAGGACTGGACTTAACCAAGGTCAGATCCGGGAAATATAACCTTTTTTGCCTGCCACTGAAAACCACAGGACTTGAAGGCGCTCCGGCAAGGGTTGTGGTAAGAAAACAAAAAGGGTTATAAAGTTTATAGGTTTATATGCCGCGCTCCGCGTGTCATATTTTAACAGGTAGGATATTCTTCATGCCAGACTCCGTCTGGCATAGCAAAAATAGGTTAGTAAAGTAAGAGCCTAACAACTATTTTGAATCGAACATAAACGAAACCGAGAAAGTATGCGTGGTTCCGAGGTCTCCGAAGGGCACATAGGCGTAGTCTACGCTGATGTTTCCGATTACCAAACCTGCTCCCGCGGTCAGTCCAACCACATCGCTGTTCTTTAATGTGTATCCAACTCTTAATGCTCCGGACATGGAACTGTCCAGCCTGAGTTTGTATTCCGCTCCCACAGCTGCGTACAGGCTTGAATCTGAAGGCGCTACTGCATCTACCGCCAACAGCAAGTCTTTCATTACATTCCCAGATATACCCGCTTTTACAGATAGCGGCACTGTGAATGCGTCCGAGACAAACTTTCCTCCGAATCCCAGGTTGTAAATACCGATTGCTCCTGTTGCCTGAATATCTCCAAGTTTTAGCGGCTGCATAACTCCCGCGTCAATACAAAACGCGCTGGCCGTAGACACGATGCTCAACGATGCGTACTTTACCGTTACTCCCAGACTTAAATCATTCAGTTTAGCAGCATAGCTTGCCTCTATCACAAGATCCGCCGGGTTGAAGGTTCCTGTGGTGAGTCCCGTCGTGTCGGTCTGCGGGATGCTCCCGTAGTTCAAGTACTTCACCCCAATACCTACCCTGTCATTTCCCATCGGCATCGCAACCGAGACCCATTCGTAGCTCGTATCTCCAAACCAGATGGAGTGCATGAAGGTTGCTGTGGGTTTCGTCAGGGTGTTTAATCCTGCCGGATTCCAAAACACAGCCGTTGAATCATCAGCTATTGAAGTAAACGCTTCTCCCATTCCTTGCGCTCTCGCTCCCGCAGGCAGGTTCAATACTGCAGCTCCCGTCGTTCCGTTGTCGCTACTACTGAAGGCCAGCGCTGCAGTTGCCATCAATGTTCCGGCTACGATAATAATTAGTTTTTTCATCTCTGCACCGCCAGTTTAAACATCCGCTGCGTCCCGCCGCCTTTTATCAACACCACATACACTCCGCTTGCCACCTTCTGACCGGAATTATTAGTTCCGTCCCAGGTAGTTATGCCGCTTCCGGCTACAACATTAATCGACTTTACCTTGATTCCCGTTATCGTATACATAGATATCGTGCAATCGCTTATCAGGTTCGCAAATGTAAAGACCCCGTTATTGGGGTTATACGGATTCGGGTAAAGATTGACATTCTGAAGGTTTGCAGATGCCTTCATCATCAGGATTGCAAAGGTCGTAAAGTGCCGAAGCGTTGCCTCCACCCTTCTTTCCGCAGGGTAAACCGTGGAATGCAATATTACCCACCGGTTGTTGATTGTGTCATAATACCCTATCTGGAAGCCGGTCTCCTCATACGCCGCGGCTTCCGCGGCCGTATAATACAGATTGATGGTGATATCCTGCTGCGGAGTGAATCCCACCGGGCCTGTAATCTCTACTCCCACAACACAGGGGGTAAGCCCATCCCTGTCAGGCGCAGGAATAGACGCCGTCGGCTTAATGGTCAAGGTTACTGTTCCCGTAAAAGTTCCCGCAGGCACCTCCACGTCTATCTGCCCGTGACCTAAATCCGCCGCCTGGACGGTTACGGTGGTGGTAGAGCTCTGGGAAACTGTAACCGTCGTTGCGGAGCTGGTCACTACAAACTGCAGGCCGCTTGAGGCGTTTGTTCCTCCCGCAGCTGTTACAAGCAAATCATAAGTTCCCGCGGCTATGCCTGTGGGAATGACCACATTGTTTATCGCGGTATCGGCAGTTACGCTAAAGGAGGATATTCCCGCGCCGCCAAGAGTTATTGCAGTTACGGTATTACTGTTGATTCCTCCAAAGAAACCGGAGCCGGTCACATTCAGGGTCACTATGGTAAGGTTGGAGCTTGTGGTTAAGCTTAGGCTGCTGACCGTGGGAGCCGGCGTTGTGACGGTGAATCTGTCTGAGGCTGATGTTATGCTGATTCCGCCAAGCGCTGTGACCGTAATATCGTAAACTCCAACTGCTTTGCCTAACGGTATTACCACTCCCGTTATCGTGCTGTCGTTTATTGCGGGGCCTGAGGGAATAACCTGGCTTCCAAGTTTGACTGAGGAAACTGTATTGCTGTTCACTCCTCCGAAGAATCCGCTGCCGGTTATACTGATAGTTGTTGCTCCAAGATTGGAGCCCGTGTTTACGCTTAAATTGCTGATGACCGGTACAGGCGAAATGACTGTTATGGCCGTTGTGGCCGCAGCGCTCTCGTTGCCTATCGCGTCAAGCGCAGTCACGCTGAAGTTGTTTACCCCGAGCACAAGATTAACAGTCTTCTGCCAGGCGGTTGAAGAAACTATGCTCACGCCTGTCGTGCTGCCGTTAACTTTCATTGAGGCAGCGTCAGTTGCTTTTGTTCCGCTGAGCAACTGTGTAGTTATACTTGTCGGTGAAGTTACTGCGCTTATAATCGGTACTGACGGCGGTATCGTATCTAACAAGATTGCGGTTGTTGCAGTCGTGCTTGAGTTTCCTGCCGCGTCAAGCGCCGTTACGCTGAAGCTATTATTCCCTTCTGACAAGTTGACTGACGCCTGCCAGGTCGTTGACGACAGGATACTTACTCCGGTCGTTCCGCCATTAACTTTGATGACCGCCGCATCCGTCACCTTCGTTCCGGTTAGCATCTGTGTAGTTACATTTGTAGGCGATGTAACCGCATTGATTACCGGAACCGCAGGAGGTATGGTATCCAGCGTAATTGCCGTTGTTGCCGCTGTGCTTGAGTTTCCGACAGCGTCAAGCGCTGTCACGCTGAAGTTATTGACTCCCTCGTTCAGATTAACTGCGGCCTGCCAGTTCGTGCTTGAGAGTATGCTTACTCCGGTTGTGCCGCCGTTAACTTTGATGACCGCCGCATCCGTCACCTTCGTTCCGGTTAGCACCTGCGTAGTCACATTTGTCGGTGAGGTAACCGCATTGATGACAAGTACTGCGGGAGGTATCGTGTCAAGCGTGATTGCCGTTGTTGCAGCCGTACTTTCGTTACCTACAGCGTCAACCGCTGTTACGCTGAAGTTATTTACTCCCTCGTTCAGGTTAACTGCTGCCTGCCAGGTCGTTGACGACAGGATGCTAACTCCGGTTGTTCCGCCGTTAACTTTGATGACCGCCGCATCCGTCACCTTGGTTCCGGTTAACATTTGGGTAGTCACATTTGTCGGCGATGTCACCGCGTTGATGGCAGGTACCGCAGGCGGTATCGTATCTAA
>CAITPB010000168.1 GCA_903894145.1 Candidatus Firestoneibacteriota bacterium
CAAGCAGGTCGGCGTTTCTACCTCAATGGCAGGCGCGGAACTTCGGGCGCAGATGGAAGGGACTACCCCCGCGAAGTTTAGGGAGAAGGGGGAAGAATGGGATATCAGAGTCCGCTTGCAGGATTCTGACAGGGATCTTAAAAAGAATTTCGCGGTTACTTCCATTCCAAACATGAATTACAGGTTGGTCAGCCTCTCTCAGGTCTCAAGGATGGAGGAAGCGACCGGGCCGTCATTTATCTCCAGACGAAACGGACTGCGCGCGGTAAATATCGGAGCCGACGTAGCGGCGGGTTACGGCGTCGGAGACCTTCAGGCCTTCACGGATAAAGTTTGCAGAGAAAAGAAGCTCATACCGCAGGGCGTTTCCACGGGTTATATGTCCGCCGCCGAGCAGTATTCCGACATGGCGCAGAATATGGCTCTCGCGGCTTTTCTTGCCGTTATCTTTATCTACATGGTGCTCTCGTCGCTCTATAATTCGTTCATCACGCCTTTCAGCCTGCTTTTGCCTCTGCCGCTCGCGATCAGCGGAGCCCTGCTGGCGCTCTGGATAGGCGGGCAGTCTCTCAACATGTTCTCTATTATAGCCATTATAATGCTGCTTGGTGTGGCGACGAAAAACTCCATACTGCTTGTTGACTACACGAACCAGCTTCTGGAACAGGGAATGGAATTGAAAGAGGCGATTATCCTTGCAGGCAAGACCAGGCTTCGCCCGATTATTATGACCTCGGTTACTCTTGTCGCCGGCACCCTGCCGCTGGCCATCGGTTTAAATGAAGCCTCTAAATCCAGGGCGAGCATGGGCTATGTCATTATTGGCGGCGTCATTACTTCAACTCTGCTTACGCTTGTGGTTGTTCCGGCGGTGCTTGTGCTCTTTGGGAAGAGGAAAGGCGGGCTGAGAGAGGAAGCGCTGAAAGAAGAGAAGGGGAAAATTAACCCATAAAGATTTTTAGGCCATTTTCTTTGAGAAGTTTCGCCGCGCGCTCCCATTCTTTTGCGGTAGGCGTTCTTAAGCCCTTGTACGGATACTTTTTACCGAGTTCTTTCCATTTATGCTCGCCGAGCCGGTGATAGGGGATAAGTTCTATCTCCGGTTTTTTGGGAAGCATTGCGGCGAAAGAAGCCAGCCGCTCAAGCTCAAGGCGCGAGTCATTCACGCCGGGAAGCAGGACACGCCTTATTACCGGCCTCGCCCCGGATTTGCCCGCCTCCAGGAGAAATTTCAGGACCGGTTTCAGCGGTTTGCCCGTTATTTTGCGGTGAAGTTTGTCTGTGCTTGCCTTGATATCCAGCAGCACAATGTCGGTCTCTCTCAAAAGTTCGGCTGTTTTCCCGGGAGGACAGCTGCCGTTAGTATCCAGGACCGTTGAGAGTTTCAGCGAATGCGCCAGCTTGAAAAGTCCCGTCACGAAATCAGCCTGAAGCGACGGCTCGCCTCCCGAGACCGTAACGCCGCCGCCCTTTTTTGAAATGTAGGGATAAAGGCGCAGTAGATGCTCCTTCGCCTCCTCAAGCGAGACCTTCCTTGACCATTTCTTTGTCCAGGTGTCGGGATTCTGGCAGAATTTGCAGCGGAAGTTGCAGCCGGAAAGGAAGAAGACACAGCGCAGCCCGGGGCCGTCGCGGGTGCCCAGGGTTTCAACTGAATGAACTATCCCTTTAACCATAGCCCTTCATCCTCAAAAGTTTGTAAGGTTTGTAAGGTTTGTAAAGTTTATAAAGTAAATTTATAACAAAGAATAATTCAGTGTTAAGTTCGTGATCGCACCTTATAAATTATTATCATTTTGCCCTTACCTTACAAACCTTACGAACCTTATAAACCTTATAAACTTTTATTATTAGTATCCTTCATGAAAAGTCCTTTTTAATATTTCTTCCTGATGCTCCCTTGAAAGCTTCGTGAAATGCACCGCGTAGCCGGACACTCTTATGGTAAGCTGCGGGTATTTTTGCGGATGCTTCATCGCGTCCCTCAGCATTTCCTGGTCAAGCACGTTTACGTTTATGTGGTGCCCGCCTTTCGTGAAATAACCGTCAAGTATGCTTATCAGGTTGGCCGTCCTGGTTTCGGCGGCGGCGCCGAGGGCGGAAGGGACTATTGAAAAAGTATTTGAGATGCCGTCCATGCACGCGTAGTACGGAAGTTTAGACACGGAATTAAGGCTTGCCAGCACTCCCTTTTTCTCGCGCCCGAACATCGGGTTTGCCCCGGGGGCAAACGGTTCTCCCGCTTTCCTGCCGTCCGGCGTCGCGCCTGTCTTTTTCCCGTAGAGCACGTTGCTGGTTATGGTAAGGATTGAAAGCGTCGGCGTTGCTCTCCTGTAAACGGGGTGTTTTCTGAGCTCGCTGATGAAAGTTATGACCAGGTCCCTGCCGCGCTCGTCGGCGCGTTCTTCGTCATTCCCGAAGGCGGGATACTCGCCCTTGATCATAAAGTCTTTGGTTAGCCCGTCCTTTCCCCGGATTGACGACACCTTCGCGTAACGGATGGCGCAAAGAGAATCCACGACAACGGAAAAGCCGGCGATTCCGAAGGCCATCAGCCGGTCGACGTTAGTATCCAGCAGAGCCATCTGCGCCGCCTCATAATAATATTTGTCGTGGCACCAGTGGATGACATTCATGGTTTTTACATACTGCTCAGCCAGCCAGGAAATGACTTTCATAAAGTTCGCGAGGAAAGCGTCGTAGTCAATATGTCTTCCGGAGAGCAGGCGGATATCAGGCACGACCAACTCGCCGTTTATCTCGTCCCTGCCGCCGTTTAACGCCAAAAGCATTGCCTTGGGCAGGTTGCAGCGCGCCCCGAAAAACTGCATCTGGCTTCCGGCTTTTATCAGCGAGACACAGCAGGAAATTCCGTAGTCGTCGCCCGCGACAGGCCTCATCAGGTCGTCATTCTCATATTGTATGGAGGAAGTTTTTATGGATATTTCAGCGGCGAACTTTTTCCAGCCTTCGGGAAGGCGGGGGGAGTAAAGCACCGTAAGGTTCGGTTCCGGCGCGGGCCCGAGGTTATTTAGCGTGTTTAGGAAACGGAAGTCCGTTTTTGTGACTTTGGCCCGGCCGTCGCTGCCCATGCCGCCGAGCACGAGAGTGACCCAGACCGGGTCTCCGGCGAAGATCTCGTCGTATTCAGGCGGGCGGAGCTGGCGGATGAGGCGGAGTTTTATGGTTAGGTCGTCGATCAGCTCCTGGGCGCCCTGTTCGGTCAGTTTTTTTCTCTTGAGGTCTCTTTCTATGTAGCAATCAAGGAAGGCAGAGATGCCGCCGATGGACATAGCGGCCCCGTCTGATTCCTTGGCGGCCGCGAGGTAAGCCAGGTAGAGCCACTGCGCCGCTTCCCGCGCGTCCTTTGCCGGCCGCGCCAGGTCAAAGCCGTAGGATTTTCCGAGAGCCGCGATGTCTTTAAGCGCCTGAATCTGCAGCGAAACTTCTTCGCGGCTCCTGACATCCTTCGTTTCCATGGAGGAATCCATTCTGTCAAGATCGTCCTGCTTGCCTTTGATGAGCCTATCCAGCCCGTAAAGCGGGACGCGCCTGTAATCGCCGATAATCCTGCCGCGCGCGTAGTTGTCGGGAAGCCCGGTAATAATGCCGAGCCGGCGCAGCTGCTTCATTTTTTTCGTATAGACGGAGAAGACTGCGTCATTGTGGGACGTTCTGTATTTTGTGTATATTTCAGCAAGGCTCTTATCCAGCTTGAACCCGTGGGCCTCGCAGGCCCTCTCTACGAGCCTAACTCCGCCAACGGGTTTAACGGCGCGCTTAAGAGGGGCATCCGTCTGAAGTCCGAAGATGAGTTCCTTTTTCCTGTTGATGTAGCCGGGCGGATGAGAGGTGATGGAGCTTGCGGTCTTTGTGTCTATGTCCAGGACGCCGCCGCTCTTTTTTTCTTCGGCAATAAGTTTTTCCGCGCGCGACCAGAGTTCCGAGGTTCTCCGCGTCGGGCCTGAAAGGAAATCGGCTCCACCCTCGTAAGGGGTGTAGTTTACGGTTATGAAGTCCTGCAGGTCTATTTTGTAGAACCAACGGCCGGTCTTGAAAGAGGTGTGCTTTTTTTGCATTTAGGCCTCCGGATTTCGGACAGCCCAGGCGAACGGCTGAAGATGGGTCTCGCGGGAAGAAAGTCCTTCCCATCTCCGCTCCCCGGTGGTGGCCCACCTGCGCCAGTCGCGGAAGATATTATTAATTTACAGGAAAAGAAGGTGGTTGTCAAGTTTGGGGTAATTGCCCGCAAAGTCCCGTGGCAAAAAGCATTGTAACACCAAAATGATAATGTCCTAATTGGCCAATATAGAAATGTCCTAATCTGATATAGTGCCTCATGGAGGCACTATGACAGAAAAGGATGAAATAACAATGAGCCAAATGGAATTATCGAGATTGCATGCCATACACCAAGTACTTGACGGGAAGATTAAGCAGGTAGAAGCGG
>CAITPB010000169.1 GCA_903894145.1 Candidatus Firestoneibacteriota bacterium
GCGCTGATAACCACAAAGTACGCGCTGGAGCAGGGGCGAGAGGTGTTTGCCCTTCCCGGCAACATTACGAGCGTGATGAGCAAAGGCACGAACGGGTTGATAAAGGCCGGCGCGAAGCTTGTGGAGAGCGCTGAAGACATAGTCAGCGAATTGTCGGGAGTTTTACCTGACGGTTTCCTCAACAAGACAGGCCAGGCTGAGCTGCCGGTGGTTAGCCTCTCGGAAGATGAAAACAGGGTCTTCTCGGCTGTAGAGGGCGAGACACATGTGGATGATATAGCGAAAACCTGCGGTATGCAGGTTAGCAAAGTGCTTTCGGTGCTGGTAGGACTGGAGCTGAAGGGTTACTTGAAACAGTATCAGGGAAAGATCTTCGTAAAATCCGTAAAATAGCGGCTAAAGGAGCAGCTAAGAATGGCAAATAAGGTGAGCAAGGTTGATAAGATAACTAAGAAACTAATTCTGGTCGAATCTCCGACAAAAGTCCATACCATTACGCAGTTCCTGGACAAGTCGTATACGGTCCGGGCGACGATGGGACACATTATTGACCTGCCAAAGAGCAAGCTTGGGCTTGATGAAGAGAACAACTTTGAGCCCTCATACATAGTAATGCGCACGAAGACCAAAATGCTGAAAGAAATAACTGCTGCCGCGGGCAAAGCGGATGTAATATACTTCGCGACCGATCCTGACAGGGAAGGCGAAGCCATAAGTTATCACTTGAAGAACAAGCTTAAGTTGGAGAAAAAAGAAACACACAGGATAGAGTTTAACGAAATTACTAAAAAGGCTGTACTCGCGGCTCTTGCGTCTCCGCGGGAGATAAACGCAAACCTTGTTTACGCCCAGCAGGCAAGACGAATATTAGACAGGCTGGTGGGTTACAAGATAAGCCCGCTTCTCTGGAAGAGCATACAGCGCGGGCTTTCCGCCGGCCGGGTTCAGTCAGTGGCTCTCCGCATGATTTGCGAAAGGGAGCGCGAGATTGAAGCTTTTAAACCTGTTGAATACTGGAGCGTGATTGCGAGGCTTAAGGGCGAAGCGACCGCGGAGTTCAACGCAAAACTGATACAGATTAAAGGCGCCAAGGCTGTTATAAAGACAAAGGAAGAAGGCGACAAGATAGTTTCCGACTGCACTTCCGCGGAATATGTAGTTAAAAAAATTGACAGCCGCGAGAAGAACAGATATACCGCTCCTCCTTTCATTACTTCAACGCTGCAGCAGGAAGCGGCAAAAAAACTGGGGTTCACCGCGAGAAAGACCATGATGATCGCGCAGAGCCTGTACGAAGGCGTGAATGTCGGAGAAGAAGGCGAGACCGGGCTCATAACCTACATGAGAACAGATTCGGTCAGGGTCTCGGAGGAAGCGCTTGCTGAGGTTAGGGGGCTTATCAAGGAAAAGTACGGAGCGGAGAGTCTTCCGGAAGTTCCTAATACCTTTAAGAACAAGAAAAACTCGCAGGATGCGCACGAAGCCGTAAGGCCGGCATCGGTGCTTCGCGAGCCTGCAGCGATTAAGCAGTTTCTGAACCCGGACCAGTTTAAACTTTACGATTTGATCTGGAAGAGGTTTGTGGCTTCGCAGATGAAGTCGGCGCTTCTTGAAGTTACCTCCATTGATATATCCGCGGGCGCGGAGTACCTCTTCAGGGCAACCGGAAATGTAATAAAATTCAAGGGGTTTCTCAGTGTGTACGACATCACCGAGGACAAGGACGAAAAGAAAGAGGGCGAAGAGGATGAGGCTGACAAGAACGCGGTGCTGCCGAAACTTTCCGAAGGGCAGGTATTGCTGCTCGTAAAACTTCTGCCGGAACAGCACTTTACCCAGCCGCCCCCGAGGTTCAATGACGCGTCGCTTGTTAAAGCGCTTGAAGAAAACAACATAGGCCGGCCGAGCACGTACGCGGCCATTATAAGCACTATTTTGGACAGGAATTACATTGAACGCCTGGATAAGAGGTTCAAGCCGACGGAATTAGGGTTTCTCGTATGCGATATCCTGGTCAAGAACTTCCCAAACGTGCTGAATGTGGAATTTACGGCGGGAATGGAAGAAGAACTTGACACCGTGGAAGAAGGGACGAACACCTGGCAGAAGGTCGTGGCGGATTTCTACAAACCCTTCTCGGAATCGCTGGCAAAAGCGGCGCTAACGCTTGGGGAGATGAAAAAGGAAGCGGATCCCAACGCGGAAAAGTGCGAGAAGTGCGGAAAGCCAATGGCAGTGAAGTTTGGTTTCCGCGGCAAGTTCATTGCCTGCACGGGTTACCCGGAATGCAAGAACACGAAATCCATCGGCGGCGAAGCGGCCGAAGAAGCTGCTCCCTCAGGCGTGGTTTGCGAGAAATGCGGCGCAAACATGATCCTAAAATTCGGAAGGTTCGGCAAATTCCTGGCTTGCGAGAAGTACCCGGAATGCAAGAGTACCAAGTCCATCGGAATCGGGATTAAATGCCCGAAATGCGGCGGAGATGTGGTGTCGCGGCGCGGGAAGAAAGGCTCGTTCTACGGTTGCGGCAATTACCCCAAGTGCGATTTTATCACCAACGCCAAGCCGGTCGCGAAAGCTTGTTCTAAATGCGGCTATCCGGTGACCACCCTTGTGAAGGGTAAAGTAAAATGCCTCAACGCGGAATGCAAGCACGAGGAAGATGCCAAGGAAGATGCGCCAGCTTAAGGATAAATTCCTGAGTTACATCAAGAACGAGAAAAACTATTCGGCCAACACGGTCGCTGCTTACACTAACGATCTTGACGCATTCATCTCTTTTCTTGGGAAAAAAAAGTCCGCGGCAGTTGAACCGGTAACCATCAGGGAATTTGTCGTGGGAATGAATGGCAGTAATTTCAGCAAGGCAACGATGGAGCGAAAAATTGCCACTCTTAAAAGTTTTTTTAAATACCTTAAAAGGGAAGGCCTGCAGAAATCGAATCCGGCTGCGGGAATATCGTTTCCCAGAAAAGAAAAAAAACTGCCGAGATTCCTTGAGGAAAGCGAAGTAAAGCACCTGCTGGGTTCTGTCGATACGGCAGAGAAAAACGGAGCCAGGGACCTTGCGGTGCTGGAACTGCTTTATTCCACAGGAATGCGCGTTGGCGAACTCTCAGGGCTGAAGGTGAAGGACATGGACATGCCGAACGGCATTGTCAGGGTCTTCGGCAAGGGGTCAAAAGAGAGGATAGTGCCCGTCGGTTCAAAGGCCGTGGAAGCGGTCGGCGCTTACCTGGCCTCCAGAACAAAGGATTCCGAATGGCTTTTCGCGAATGACAAGGGCCATCAGCTCGATCAAAGAATGGTGCGGTTTCTTGTCGATAAACAGGTGAAAGCGGCAAGCTTAAGCAAAAATATAAGCCCTCATTCGCTCCGCCACAGCTTTGCCACACACTTGTTAAATCACGGGGCTGACCTGAGGAGCGTTCAAGAGCTGCTTGGACATTCCAATCTTACAACCACACAGATTTACACGCATGTAACAACCGAACGGTTGAAGGAAATATACAAAAAAGCGCACCCTAGAGCTTAAATGAGTCCGAATGCCGGAGGCGTCATGGAAGAGATTATAAAAAAAGCGGGAGTACTTATTGAAGCCCTGCCCTATTTGCGTGAATTTTCCGGCAAGACCTTTGTTATTAAATACGGCGGCAAAGCCATGATAGATGAAGCGCTCAAAGACTCCGTCGTTCAGGATATAGTGCTGATGAAGTATATCGGCATAAACCCCGTGGTAGTGCACGGGGGAGGCCCTGAAATAACAGCAGCAATGGAAAGGGCCGGGCTTAAGGCAAAGTTTGTAAACGGGCGGCGAGTGACCGATAAGCAGACCATGAAGATAGTGGAATCGGTCCTGGCAGGTAAGACCAATAAAGAAATCGTCCGGATGTTCAATGCTCACGGCGGAAAGGCAAAAGGCCTTTCCGGAAAGGACGGAAAACTGCTTTTGACGAAAATGTTGGATTCCGAACTGGGGTTTGTCGGCGAGATAGAGAAAGTTAACACTCTTGAACTTAAAAAACAACGGGAATTTATTCCGGTAATAGCTCCCATAGGCATTGGCCGGGACGGGAATACATACAACATAAACGCCGATGATGCGGCAGCCGCGCTTTCAGTGGCCGTGAAAGCCGAGAAACTTATTCTTATCACCGATGTCTCGGGAGTAATGCATAATAAGGCTTTGATTCCTTCCATCAGCATGAAAGAAGCAAAGCAGATGATAAAAGACGGGGTAATAACGGGCGGAATGATTCCGAAGGTGCATTCCTGCATGACCGCGATAGAAGGCGGCGTGAAGAAGGCGCACATAATTAACGGCACGGTCAAGCACTCGCTGCTTCTTGAAATTTTTACAAAAACAGGCATCGGGACGGAGATCAAAAAATGAAAAGAACAGAAGTTCCTCTTCAATTCACAAATAAAGGCGAAAAATTGTTTGGGGTGCTTCACCTGCCGTCCTCGTCAGGGAAATACCCCTGCGTGGTAATGTGTCACGGGTTTACCGGGCACAAGGCGGAAGATCATTTTCTCTTCACCAAAGCGGCAAGGAAGCTCGCCGAGCAAGGCATTGCCGCGTTTCGTTTCGATTTCCGCGGTTCCGGGGATTCTGAAGGAACCTTCGACCGGATGACCGTCGGAACTGAGATAAGCGACGCGGCAGAGGCAATAAAATTCATAAAGACGCACCGAAACATCAAGAAAGCGAGTATAGGCGTCCTGGGTTTGTCTATGGGAGGGTTTGTCGCGGCCTATATCTGCGGTAATGTTCCCGGTGTAAGAGCAGCGGTTCTGTGGAGCGCCGTAGGGCAGTACAAAAAAGTATTCGGCAAAAACCTGAAGGTAAACTTCAGGGCAAAGAATTTAAAAGCAAAAGACGTCGGCGGGGTGTCCGTCGGTAAAGGATTCTTCAAGGCGGGAATCTGGTACGACGGGTTAAATCTCATTTCAATTAACGAGTTCAGCGGGCCGCTCCTTATTGTCCATAGCGATAATGACAAAGCGGTGCCTTTCTCCGACGCTGAACTTTACTACAAGACCTCTGGGTCAGGAATAAAGGAACTGAGAAAAATCAAAAGCGGAGGGCATACCTACGGTTCCGGGGGTGCCGAGCCTAAGGTAATAGAGTACACTGCCTGGTGGTTCAAGAAACATCTGTCGGCAAGGCGCTAAACCATATAAAAACCAAAACCAAGAAATAAATGCTAAGCACTAAATTCTTAACAAAAGCAAAAGAAGCCTTTTTCTTTTCTGTTGTTTTGCGTTTTTCATTTTGCGTCTGGTTTAGTATTTAGTGCTTTGTTTTGCCAGGAGACAGCCATGAGAAGCACAGACATTTTTCTTGACGAGCAGAAATACATCTTTCAGACCTATGCGAGGTTTCCGGTCCTTATCACAAAGGGTAAAGGGATGTATGTAACGGATAATGAAGGTAAGCATTACCTGGATTTCCTTTCAGGCATTGCGGTCAACGCTTTGGGGCACTGCCACCCGGCGGTGGTAAACGCTATCAAGAATCAGGCAAAGAAACTTTCCCATACCTCAAATCTTTATTACACGCTTCCGCAGGTAAAACTCGCGAAGAAATTGGCAGAGTTGTCAGGTTTGAGCAAGAGCTTCTTCTGCAATAGCGGCGCGGAAGCGAACGAGGCCGCCATAAAACTTGCAAGGAAGTATGCCAAGGAGAGCCTTGGCGCTGAGAAATTTGAGATAATAACCATGCACGGGGCTTTCCACGGCCGGACGTTGGCGACGCTTACTGCGACCCCCAACGAGAAATTTCACAGAGGCTATGAACCGCTGCCGGCGGGTTTTCAATATGTCAATTACAATGATATTGGAGCTCTGAAAAAAGCGATAGATGGAAAGACTTGCGCTGTGCTGGTTGAACCGGTTCAGGGTGAAGGCGGGGTTTTGGTTCCGGCGCCGGGCTATCTGAAGGAGATCCGGACTATGTGCGACGAAAGGAATATCCTGCTTATTCTCGATGAAGTGCAGGTTGGCATGGGGCGGACCGGAAAGATGTTTGCCTTTCAGCGGGAGGGCATTCTTCCTGACATACTGACGCTCGCAAAGACCATAGGCGCCGGTTTGCCTCTCGGTGCCATGCTCGCTTCTGAAAAAGTTTCGGCTGGCTTTGTGCCGGGCAGCCACGGGAGCACGTTTGGAGGAGGGCCTATTGTCTGCGAAGCCGGGCTAGCGGTCCTTGAGGTTATAGAGAAGAAGGGCCTTTTGAAAAATGTTTCCGAGATGGGGTCTTATCTTCTTTCAGGATTGAAGAAGTTGAAAGAAAAACATCCCGCAATAAAAGAAGCCCGCGGTACAGGCCTTATCTGCGGAGTCGAACTTGAGATGCCGGGTAAAGAGATTGTGAGCAAAATGCTGCGCAAAGGTTTTCTGATAAACTGCACTAACGACAAGGTTCTTCGTTTTCTGCCTCCTTTCATCGTGGCAAGGAAGCATATTGACGCCTTGATTCTGGCTCTTGACTCGGTCCTATCAGAAAAATAGATCAAAACAGGATAACGCCCGTTTCCCCGTAAAACTAATGGAATTTCCCGCCTTTTAACAATGAAATCATCATGTTTTTTATGGTAAAATAATATTTCATACTGCCTCTAGGCCGAAAGCCTTAAGGGATATATTCGTATTTTGGGAGTCAATTATGAAGCTGAAATCGAAAGACCTGCTGGGCATAGAGCAGCTGACAAAGAAAGAGATTGAAGCCATCTTCCGCGTAACAGAGGATTTCAAGAGAAAGAAGCGCACGGATAAGCCTCTTTCCGGAAAAACGCTCGCGATGATATTTGAAAAGCCCTCAACCCGCACACGGGTCTCTTTTGAATGCGCCATTTACCAGCTCGGCGGTTTGCCTGTGGTCCTGAACTCATCGGAAATACAACTTTCGCGCGGCGAGACCATTCCTGATACGGCAAGAGTGCTTTCCGGCTATGTCGACGGAATAACCATCAGGACATTCGAGCACCGGAAAGTCGTGGAACTGGCGAAACACGCTTCGGTTCCGGTTATCAACGCGCTTTCAGATTTTGAGCATCCGTGCCAGGCCCTTGCGGATTTATATACTATTTATGAGAAAAAGGGTTTGAGCGGAATAAAAATAGCTTATGTGGGCGACGGCGACAACAATGTGACAAACTCGCTGATTTTTATCTGCGCGCTGATGGGAATTCCGGTAAGCGTCGCTTCGCCGAAAGGTTACCAGCCTAAACGGGAAGTTATAGAGACGGCAAAAATGCTGAATCCTAAAGCGGAAGTGGTTGTCACTGCAGATTCGAAGGCCGCGGTAGTGGACGCTGACGTTATCTATACCGATGTCTGGGTCAGCATGGGGGCTGAAAACGAAGCCGCGAAACGCAAGAAAGCGTTAAAGGCTTACCAGCTCAACAAGGCGTTGCTTAATTCCTGCGGGCAGAAAGATTATTTAATAATGCACTGTTTGCCCGCTCACCGGGGCGATGAGATTACCGACGAAGTAATGGAAAGCAAAAATTCAGTTGTTTTCGCGCAGGCGGAGAATCGTATGCACGTGCAGAAGGCCGTGCTCTATTTTCTCCTGGGAGGGAAGGATGCAAACTAAGGCAAAGAAAGTAGTCCTGGCATATTCAGGAGGACTTGACACTTCAATAATAATACCGTGGCTCAAGGAAAATTATGGCTGCGAAGTAATAGCCTGCGCTGTTGATGTGGGACAGGGGGAAGAACTTGCTCCGCTCCGCAAGAAAGCTATGAAGACCGGCGCGAGCAAGATCTACATCATTGACGCCAAGAAAGAATTCGTGAAAGACTTCATTTTTCCCGTTCTCAAAGCAGGCGCGGTATATGAGGGGCGTTATCTTCTCGGCACTTCCTTCGCGCGCCCCGTAATAGCAAAGAAGATCGTGGATATTGCAAAGAAAGAAAAGGCTGATGCCGTTTGCCACGGCGCGACCGGAAAGGGCAACGACCAGGTTCGTTTTGAGCTTACTTTTAAGGCGCTAATGCCGGAAGTTAAAATAATCGCGCCCTGGCGCGAATGGAACATTAAGTCCCGCGAAGATGCAATGGATTACGCGGCTGCAAGAGGCATACCCGTGCCGGTCACGAAAAAGAAACCTTACAGCATGGACCGCAACCTCTGGCATATTAGTTATGAAGGCGGGATACTGGAAGATCCCTGGTTCACGCTTCCGGAAGATATGTATCTGTTGACCACGAGCCCGGAAAAGGCTCCTAATAAGCCGGAGTTTGTTGAGATAGAGTTCTTAAAGGGCGAGCCGGTGAAGCTCAACGGAAACAAGTACGGCCCGGTAGAACTTATTCAGAAACTAAATATTATTGCGGGGCGAAACGGCGTAGGGCGCATTGATATCGTCGAGAACCGTCTTGTCGGAATGAAGTCCCGAGGGGTATATGAAACGCCGGCGGGAACCGTTCTCATGGCAGCGCACAAGGACCTTGAGTTGTTGACTATGGAGCGGGACGCGTATCACTACAAAGAAACTCTCGCTCCTAAGTACGCCGAACTTGTCTATAACGGCCAGTGGTATACGGACATCCGGCAGGCGATTGATGAGTTTGTTAACTTCACTCAACGCACAGTTACCGGAACCGTCAGAATGAAGCTTTACAAAGGTTCCTGCATGGCTGTCGGCAGAAAATCACCCTGCTCGCTTTATGACGTGAATATTGCTAATTTCAAGAAGGATTCGCACTACGACCACAAGGACGCCGAAGGTTTTATTAATCTCTTCGGACTTCCTATTAAGATAAAGGCAATGCTAAGGAAGAAATAAGCACCAGTAGTGCAAGCACCAAACACTAAATAAATACCAAGAAACAAAAAATATAAAGTCCAAATACAGGTAATTATAAAGACAGTTTGTAGTTTTAATACAGGAGATTAAATATGAAACTCTGGGGCGGGCGTTTTGAGAAAAAGCCGTCTAAAGCGGCGGAGAAGTTCACAAGTTCCATCTTCTTCGACTACCGGCTTGCCGAGTATGATGTACTCGGCAGTATTGCTCATGTCAAAATGCTCGGGAAACAGAAAATAATCCCAAAAACTGACTCCGCGAAAATAGTCAAGGCTCTCTGGAAAGTGCTCGCGGCGGTAAAGTCAGGTAAGTTTGCGCCTGACGCTTCCTGCGAAGATATCCATACGGATATCGAGAAGCGCGTGATAAAGCTGGCAGGTAAATCCGGCAAGAAGATGCATACTGCCCGTAGCCGCAATGACCAGATAGCGCTCGACGAGCGGATGTATATGCGTTCCGAGATCAACGATATAACGGCCGGCCTGGAAGAACTCATTTCCGTCTTCGTAAAACTTGCGAAAGAGAATAGCGGGCTGGTATTGCCCGGTTTCACCCATATGCAGCACGCCCAGCCGGTAAAGTTCTCAGCCTGGGCAGGCGCCTACGCGGCTATGTTTTCGCGCGATATAGAGCGTTTCAAAGACTGCTTCAAGCGGGTGAATGCTATGCCGCTCGGAGCCTGCGCGCTGGCCGGAACCTCGCTTCCGATTGACCGGAATTATGTCGCGAAACAGCTGGGATTTCCGGCTCCTGTTAAGAATACCCTTGACGCCGTTTCAGACCGCGACCATGTAGTTGAATTTATAGCGGATTCCGCGGTGGTTTTCATGCATTTAAGCCGCCTTGCAGAGGAAATGGTAATCTGGTCAACGAAAGAGTTTAAATACATAGAGATTCCCGACGAATATTCCACGGGGTCCAGCATAATGCCGCAGAAGAAGAACCCGGATATATTTGAACTGCTCCGGGGCAAGACCGGCCGGGTTTACGGCAACCTTACGGGAATTCTTACCATTATGAAAGGCCTGCCGCTTGCTTACAACAGCGATATGCAGGAAGACAAGATTCATCTGTTCAGCGCGGCAGATGCCGTCAAGGAAGCTCTCGAGATTGCGGCGCTTGTCATGGCAGGCGTGAAATTTAATCAGGAGAACATTAAATACTCCATGAAGAATGATTTCTCGGATGCCGTCGAGGCCGCGAATTACCTGGTAAAGAAGGGTCTTGATTTTAAGGACGCGCATAACGTCGTTGGGAAAATAGTTCTGCATTGCATAAAAGAAGAGATTGGTTTTAATGATCTTTCTCTTTCCGAACTGAAAGAATTCTCTGACAAGATAGGGCAGGATTTTTACGGCATTCTGAATCAATAGGTGCGCATAATTTCGCTTTACAGGGGTTCCAATGGAAAAGTACGGTAAGGAAATAATAGTTATTTTAGATTTTGGTTCCCAGTATAACCAGCTAATCGCGAGACGTGTCAGGGAGCAAAGCGTCTACTGCGAAATACTTCCGCCGACAACGACCGCGAAAGAGCTCAAGGAGTTCAAAGGGCTCAAAGGAATAATACTCTCAGGCGGGCCGGCGAGCGTTTACCAGGAGAGCGCTCCAACGATGGACAAGGGTATTCTTGACCTTGGCGTGCCGGTGCTTGGTATCTGTTACGGTATGCAGCTCTTTACTTACCTGCTGGGCGGCAAGGTCCAAAAAGCCGAGAAGCGTGAGTACGGGCTGGCTAAGCTCATGATAAAGGATTTTAGCGACCTGATGTGGAACATGAGATCGACGCTCAATGTCTGGATGAGTCATGGCGACCAGGTCTCAAAGACTCCTGAAGGGTTTGAATCTATCGGCTACACTCTTACCTGCCCAAATGCGGTTGTGCGCCACAAATTAAAGAGTATCTGGGGTGTGCAGTTCCACCCGGAAGTAGTTCACACCCAGGCGGGCAAGGACCTCATTAAGAACTTTCTTATAAAAATCTGCGGATGTAAAGCTGACTGGACCATGGAATCCTTTGTGGAAGAATCCGTCAAGTCTATCAGGGCTCAGGTCGGCGACAAGAAGGTTCTCTGCGGGCTGTCCGGAGGGGTGGATTCCTCCGTTGCGGCAGTCCTGATACACAAGGCAATAGGAGATAACCTTCACTGTGTTTTTGTTAACAACGGTGTGCTGAGAAAGAACGAACCCGAGACCGTGGTAAGCACTTTCCGGGGCACTTACAAGCTCAACCTGCACTATGTTGACGCCGAGGACAGGTTTATAGAAAAACTGAAAGGCATAACTAATCCCGAAGAAAAGAGAAAGATAATCGGACATGAGTTTATCCGCGTATTTGAAGAAGAGGCGAAGAAACTTTCAGGAATAGAATTCCTTGCCCAGGGCACGCTCTACCCGGATGTCATTGAGAGTGTTTCCGTAAAAGGCCCGTCTGCGACGATAAAATCCCATCACAATGTCGGAGGGCTTCCGAAGGACCTCAAGTTCAAACTGATAGAGCCTCTCCGGGAACTCTTTAAGGACGAGGTCAGGCTTGTCGGCAAAGAACTCGGCATTCCGGAAGATATCTTGTGGCGCCAGCCGTTCCCGGGCCCAGGCTTGGCTGTGAGGATACTCGGGGAAGTGAACAAAGAACATACCGGCATCCTTAAAGAAGCCGACGCGATTGTAATCGAAGAGATAAAAAAAGCGGGTCTTTACAGGAGCATTTGGCAGTCCTTTGCGGTGCTTCTGCCGATTAAAACAGTAGGTGTTATGGGAGACGAACGGACTTATGAAAATGTCGTGGCCCTTCGCGCTGTTGAAAGTATAGACGGCATGACTGCGGACTGGGTGAAGCTTCCGTATGAAGTGATGAGTTCCATTTCAAATAGAATCATAAACGAAGTCCGCGGTGTTAACAGGGTCGTTTATGATATCAGCAGCAAGCCGCCCGCGACGATAGAGTGGGAATAACCTCTTTCACTCCCCCTTCAACATAAAGGGGAGCCGGAGGGGGATAAAACAGGAATAGCTGGAATGTTTTTCCCGGGGGGATTTCAACCCCACCCCGGCCCTCCCCTTATCATGAAGGGGAGGGGGAGAATAGGAATGCCTGAAGTCAAGAACCCCCGTGAAATAAAA
>CAITPB010000170.1 GCA_903894145.1 Candidatus Firestoneibacteriota bacterium
GGCGGTATTACCGAAGTAAGGCCGGAGATGTTAAAAAAGGGCGGAAAGACCGATTTGAAAAAGGGAGTTGCAAGAATAATCTGGCTGACTCTCCGGGTTCCCGAGAACACGCCGGCAGGGACCTACGAGGGAAGCGTTACTCTTAGCGGGGGCAAGAAATCCTGCGTGATAAAAATCTCGGTTGAAGTGCTGCCTTTTAAACTCCTGGTAAATCCGGATTATTCGGCGGGTTGGTTTGGTTCACCGAGAGAGGAAGAGGCGCTTAAGCAATATGTCGAGCACGGGAACAACGCGGTCGCTTCGGCGCTGGAGCCGGAGATGTCAATCACAGGAGATACTGTTTCTCTGGATTTCTCGGGCCCGAATAAAATGCTGGCGCTGCTCAAGAAATATGACTTACTCCCGTACGCGCACCAAATGTTTACGCTTCAGGCTGTCGGCAATGAACTGGTCTATAAATTCAAGGTTGCGGAATTCAGCCCGGAGTTCAACAAGCTCTACAAGCAGGCAATCTCGGGAATAGTTGACTGGTGCGCTAAGAATAAAGTCAGGATGGCGCTGTGGGTTGTTGACGAGCCGAGGGAAAAGGCGCTGAACATCTGGAACAGAAATTATGTGGATACAATCAAATATATCAAGCTTACGCAGGAGGTCCCCGGGGCAATCGCGCTTGTAGACACGCACGATGTTAACTTCGATGTGGATTATACCCCGATGACGGATGTTCTTGATATCATAGAAACTTCCCTGTGGAAGGGCTCCGCGAAGCTTCGGGCAAAGTGCGACGCAGGAACAAAAGCGCAGCTCTGGATCTATAACAGCGGAAGAAGCCGCAGCGGTTTCGGGTTTTGCCCCTGGAAAGCGAAGGCAAAAGGGCGTTTTGAATGGGCCTACGACTGTGGCTGGAACGAAAGTACATCAAAGGATTTTATGTCCTGGAGCACTTACAGGGGCGGAGATCCGGCTACCGGCATTACCTACCCCACGAAAGATGGGCGTATGAGTACTCCTTCTTTTGAAATGTGCAGGGAAGGAATTGATGATTACAAATATCTCTACACGCTTTCCCAAAGAATCGCGGCGGCTGAAAAAAACGCGGTTCCTTCCGCGGTCTTAGAGGCAAAAAAGGCGGCAGCAATGCTTGCTTTGATAGTAAAGCAGTCTCCGGAATTCCCGTTACAGACGGCCTTGCCGGAAGTTGACAAGACGGACATTATTCTTGATGAGTGGAGATATAAGATAGGGAAGGAGATAGTTGCGCTGGAGAAATTGAATAAATAACGGTTCTTAACGTTTGTAACGTTCGTAACGTTTGTAACGTCATAGAAGTATTAAGGGGAGGGTATGAGGAAAATTGTCGTACTTTTGACGGTGTTTTCGGCGGCTCTTTTATTGCAGGCAAAGACTCTAATGCTGCTGGATTTTGAGAGTGACGCTGACCTAAAAAAAATAGAGCTTACTGCCGAGCCTATCAGGGTGAATCCCATCGAGATTGGAGGAATTCCCGGGCAGGACGCCGTAGTTAATTGCGATCCTATAAAGGATTTTGACCCCTCTGTGCTTCCTTACGAAAGGGTTTCGGAGAACGCA
>CAITPB010000171.1 GCA_903894145.1 Candidatus Firestoneibacteriota bacterium
CGCGATAAGCCTGGACTTTAGTTTTGAATACTCGGCGAGTTGTATTTTTTCCATCGCGTCCGGGGAAGCTGCCGCGCCAAAGCCGATGCTTTCTATCGCGCCTTTCATTTTGGCGAAATTGGCAACGGCGGGATCGTACTCAACAACGGCGTTGTTTAGGACAAGATTGACGCTCGCGGAGGAAATTCCTTTCATGCGTTTAAGCCGCTTTTCCACGTTAAGAACGCAGGAAGCGCAATGAAGTCCGGTCAGATTGAAAACAATCTTAGTATCTGGCATACTTGAATTTAGCAGATTACGGGCAGGCGCTCAATGAGTTTAATCATACCCCTAAGTAGCCAGGATTCCAATTAGCTTATAATCATTCATATTTATCTTCTTTGACTTGCTGGCCTTAAGCACCGTCCTGATGTCTGTTGAGATTACTTTATTGCCAACCATGCCTACCATCCTGCCGCCTCTGCCTTTCAGCAATTCATCAACAGCAGTCTCTCCGAAACGGCCCGCCAGCGTCCGGGATAAAGCGGAAGGAGCCCCGCCTCTCTGCATATAACCGAGAACGCTGACCCTGACCTCAAGTTCAGTTTTGGCGGCTATAATTTCAGCGACATCATGCCCGCGGGCCGCGCCTTCGGCGACTATCACAATACTGCTCCTCTTTCCGCGGTGATACCCGCGGAGCAGAAGGTCGCAGAGTTTGTCAGCGTTAAACTTTACCTCGGGAATAATCACGGCTTCGGCGCCGGAACCAAGTCCGACTTCAAGCGCGATGGAACCGGAATCCCTTCCCATCACTTCAACCACGAAAACACGGTCGTGCGAAGAAGCGGTGTCCCGAATCTTATCAATCGCGTCAAGCGCCGTGTTTACCGCCGTGTCAAATCCTACGGTATAGTCAGTATAGCAGAGGTCATTGTCAATGGAAGCCGGAATATTTATCACCGGGATTCCCCAGTCATAATAGAGCAAAGCTCCCGCCGCGAGAGAACCGTTGCCGCCGATAATAACTACCGCGTCAATGCTGTGCACCTTAAGATGGTCCACCGCTTCCCGCTGGTTCTTTTTTTCCTTGAACTCCGGGCATCTGATTGTCTTAAGCATGGTCCCGCCGCGGTTTATGATGCCTGATACCGAGTGCAGGGTGAGCTCTTCTATATCGTTGTCTATCAGCCCGCGGAATCCTCTTTTGATTCCGCAGACTCTAAGATGTTTATAGATGGCGGTCCTTACAACGGACCTGATTACCGCGTTCATACCGGGAGCGTCTCCGCCGGTGGTCATTACGCCGATTTTCTTGATCATGCCTTCTCCTGTCTATGTTTCAGGGATTATTTAATCTCTTTGCCGGGCTCGCCGACGCAGTACAGGCTCTTTTCCCCGCGGAAATAAATTTGATTTCCGTCAAAATAGGGCGAGGTAATAAAGCCCTCCGGAGTGCTCTTCTTGTAACCTCTTGAAACAAGGGCGAGTATTTTGTTTTTCGACAGAATTTTAAACTTTTTCCCGGGTTCAATAACAAGGGTCGTACCCGAGTTTGTTGTCAAATAGATGCGACCGCCGGCAACACAGAGCGAGGACAGGAGGCCGCAGCTATACGGGCGCGGGCCGGAATTGTCAAAATCCTCGGAATCTATCAGGGTCTTATAAACATACTCCGATTTTGCGGGGTCATAACAGTAAAATTCTCCGAGCGCTGTGACAAAATACAAGAGGCCGTCATAAAACACGGGCGAAGGAAAATTCCTGTCATTCGTTTCCTTAAAAGGCTTCTCAATAACAGGAAGTTCCACATATTTCATCTGCGGCGAAAATCCCGGATCCGCGGATGCCGGGGCTTTATAATATTGAATGGCCTTTTTTGCGTCAGCCCACAACAAAGACCAGAGCTGAAAAACATGTCCGTTCCCCAGTACCGGAGAAGTTGAGCTGTGGCTTACGGTTCCGCGGCAGACAATTTTTCCGTCGGAGGACCTCATAATGCCTCCGTCGCCCGACATAAAGCACTCAACGCCCCCGATCTTCACCGCCACAGGAGAGGCGAAAGTTCCCCAATCCCAAAACTTTGTCGTCCAGGCCGGCGCTCCCGTCTTCGCGTCCAGCGCGTAATAATCCTTCATATTCAATATGACCTTTCCGCCTGACACGAGCGGACTGCTGTGATAACCGTGCTCCTGCCCGGCCTTGCCGACCCTTGAGTTCCTGATCCAATTTAGCTTTCCGTCAAGAGTGAAGCTCGCGGTAATGCCGAGCGCGTTCCACACATAGACATTCTCTCCGTCGCTGCAAGGGGTTGCCGTGGCAAACCCGTCTTCCTGCGATACCGGGAACCTGTCCGGATCCATCGCGCCATAAACGGCCTGCATCTGCTTTTCGATATCGTCTTTTTCTTTCAGTTTCCTGTCCAGTTCGTCGGAGAGCGATCCGGGCAGGGCTTTCAAAACTTTGTCCCTTGACTCCGCGAGCCCGTCAAGTTTTTTCAGCTCAGCAGCCCACTTCAGCCTCTCTTCCGCGGTAAAAGCCTCATACGGAGAGAACTGTTTTATCCAGAGCAATTTCCCCTTCTTCTTGTCAAAGCAGAGAAGATCAAAGTTGCCGCCGCAAAAATAAATATTCTGCCCTGCAACCACCGGAGACGAGAAACCGGTAATTGGTATCCTGCTGACCCAAACAACGTTTTTATTCTGTCCGGGGCCTTTCTGCCATTCCAGAGGAGGAGTCGCATCCTTGAAGATTCCTGTACCGTCCCCCCGCCAGCCGGAATAAACCTTTTTGTCCGCCGTTTCAGCGCCGGCAAGAGCGCAGAGCGATACGGCAAACAACATTACGGCGGCTTTTCTTATTTCATTCCCGCTGATACTAAATTTCATGTGCATTTGACCCCCGGTGTTTTAATTTTACTTAATTTTTATAATAACTTTTCTATCCCTCGGGCCGTCAAACTCGCAGAAATATATCCCCTGCCAGACGCCGAGAATCAGTTTTCCGTTTTCCACGAGCACCGTCTGGCAAAAGCCCATCATTGAGGCCTTGATATGCGAATCCGAGTTGCCTTCCGAGTGTTCATAACCGTCTTCGCGCGGAACGATCTCCTTGAGTTTCCTCAGGATGTCCTTTGTGACCGAAGGATCCGCGTTCTCATTAACCGTCACACCCGCGGTAGTATGCGGGATAAAGATGTAGCAGATTCCGTCTTTTATGTTGGATATTTCTACAGCCTTTGCCACCTCGCGGGTTATGTCTTTGAATTCCTCCCGCGAAGATGTTTTTACCTGAAGCTCGCGGATCATTACTTCTTACCAAGCGCCGCGTTGGCCTTGGCGAATTGTTCCGGATTAGCCGCCTTAGCGCAGGCCGCCTCAAAGGTAATAACGCCTTTGTCAACAAGCTCTTTTAAGGCGTTGTCCAGCGTCTGCATCCCTTCCTGCCGGCTGGTCATGATGGTTGAGCCTATCATTGCCAGGTCATTGGCCCTTATCTGGCTCCTTGTCGCGTTGGTGGCCGTGAGCACTTCCATCGCTACCGCCCTGCCTTTGCCGTCCGCCTTCGGAACGAGCACCTGGCAGATAATCCCTTCAAGCGCGAGCGCGAGCTGGCTTCTTATCTGCGACTGCTGGCCGGCCGGGAACACATCGACGACGCGGTCTATTGTCTGGGCCGCGCTTCCTGTATGAAGCGTCGCAAAAACAAGATGTCCCGTCTCCGCGGCGGTAATGGCTATGGCAATGGTCTCAAGGTCCCTCATTTCTCCGATAACAATAACATTCGGATCCTGCCTGAGAATGCGTTTGAGCGCGTTATTGAAAGACAGGGTGTCTCTTCCCACTTCCCTCTGGTCAACGACAGCCTGTTTGTCGGAATGCAAAAACTCTATCGGATCCTCAATGGTCATTATGTGGCAGCGCCGCGTGGTGTTTATATGGTCTATCATCGCCGCGATGGTTGTGGATTTTCCGGAACCTGTCGGGCCGGTAAGAAGTATCAGGCCTCTCGGCTTTTCCGCGAGTTTCTTCAGTATCGGCGGCAGTCCCAGCTCGTCCAGCGTCATCACCCGCAGAGGTATGACCCTGATTGCCGCGGCGAGATTGCCCGCCTGAAGGTAAACATTGACGCGAAATCTCGCGAGGCCTTCTATGGAATACGCGAAATCAAGCTCGCGTTCTTCGTCAAAGGTTTGTTTCTGCTTGTCGTCCGTCATCTGCCCGATGAGCTCTCTGACCGAAGCGGCCGTCAGTTTCGGCGCGCCGTGGTCCAAATACACCCCGTCGATGCGGAGGGTCGGAGGAATGCCCGGCTTTAAAAGGAGGTCCGAAGCGTTCTTCTCTACCATGATTTTCAAGATTTCATTGATTTGCATAGGCTCTCCTGTAGATTATTTTGTGGTTTTCTTGAGCATCTTTACGGTTACGGATCTCAACCGCTGGGTTAATAGGCGCAATAGCAGGTCCATTATCTTGACAGCCGTCTGAGGATTGTCTTTCTGCAGTTTCGCGTAGGCGTCCGCGGAGAGTTCGAGCAGTTCAGTTTCGACCGCGGCCCTGGCGGTTGCCATCCTGGGACTGCCGTCAATGACTGCCATTTCACCGAAGAATTCGCCTACATTCACTTCTCCGATCACAGTTTCGCCGAGGTAACCCATCTTTAAGATTTTTATGCTGCCCTTCTTCACAATGAACATCGCCTGCCCCTGCTCGCCTTCATTAAAGAGCACTTTCCCGCCGGGAAGCGCCTTCAGGACGCAGTGCCCCGAGAGGGCTTTCAGTTCCGCGGCAGAGAACCTTGAGAAATTCGGGTGCTCTTCAAGAGCCCCGACACATACCGGCAAACTGCCAAGTTTGTCAACTTTATCGGCCATACCGCCTCCAGAAAAACATTAACTAGTAAGTCATTTTGAATCTCTATTCGTGCTTGCTTCTTTTGAGAAGTATCGTTAGCGCGACCAGCGAAACCGCAAGCCCGAGAAGCACTTTGAGGTCGTTGTTATTTATTTGGTCCTTGAGCTTCGCGCCCGCGAAAGATCCCGCGCAGGCCCCGGCGGAAAGCCAGCCTGCAAGTTTCAGGTCTATATGCCCGTTCCTGAGCTGTTTTACCGTCCCGCTAAGCGATGTCGGAACTATCACCGCGAGCGAAGTCGCTACCGTCTGGTGCGCGGTAAATCCAAAACCAAAAAGCATCAGCGGATTCATTATGACCCCGCCCCCCAGCCCGAAGAGCCCGGAAAAAACTCCGACCGCAAGGCCGGAAAAAAACATTACCAGCCCGGCAAGCAGGCTTATGCTGCCGGAGAAACCGCTCACTGCCTGGGCGCGTGATGGCACAAATATCATTGAGAGCGCTATTAGCAGGACAAAAACTCCCAGCATTTTTCTCAGGACATCTCTCGGAACGTTCTTCGACATATGCGCCCCGAAATAGGCCCCGGCAATTGAACCCGCGGACAGGAGAAAAAAAGCGGGCCAGACTATTGTTCCTGAAAATATATTTCCTATCGTTCCGGAGACGGCCATAGGCCCTATCACGGCAAGCGAGGTCGCGGCTGCCGCGTGAATATCTTTCTTGAACACGTAAAGCAGGACGGGAATCATTATAACGCCGCCGCCAAGCACGAACATTCCGCCGAAAATTCCTACCGCAAGGCCAAAGCCGATCACTCCCAGATTCTTTTTATTCATCGGGCGCCGCTCTTAGGCGGATTCATGCTTCCGCTCCTGAAACCTTCTATATCAAATGTTACATATAGATAGCCCAATGTTTTCAGCTTCTCCGCAATCTTCAGTCTGTGTTTCAACAAACGCGACAGATCTTCCGGGAAGACCTCAATGCGCGCGATATTGCCGTGATGGCGCACTCTTACCTGCCTGAACCCGAGCGCCCTGATAAAATCCTCCGCGTTACCCACCATGCCAAGCGTCTTCTTTTCAATCTTTGTGCCGAAAGGTATTCTGGACGCGAGGCAGGCGAGGGACGGTTTGTTCCAGGTCGGGAGCTTGTAGGCTTTCGAAAGCTTGCGGATCTCTGCCTTGGTAATCCCGGCTTCCTTCAGCGGGCTTCTGACGCCGAGTTCCTTTCCGGCAACGCTTCCCGGGCGGAAATCCAGCCTGTCATCGTAATTTGCCCCGTCAAAGAGCGCGGGGATACCTTCTTTCTTTGCTATCGCTTTGAGTTTTGAGAAAAGTTCGCGCTTGCAGTAGTAGCATCTCTTAAGCGGATTTTTAACAAACCGCGCGTCATCTATTTCGAAGGTTTTAATAACTTTAATTCTGGCCCCTATCTTTTTGGCAAGCTTTACCGCGTCTTTTACTTCGTTTTCGGGATAGGTTTCCGAACTTGCCACAACGGCAAGCACCATTTCTTTCCCGAGTGTTTCCAGCGCCTCTTTAAGAAGGTAAGAGCTGTCAACTCCCCCGGAGAAAGCCACAAGCGCGGATTCCGATTCCTTAAGGATGGCGCGCAATTTCTTCAGCTTGCTTCTAAGCATGGGTTCCTTTTCGCGTCAAGAGATGACCGCGCAAAAAAAGAGCCCCGGGTTTCCGGGGCTCTTTTGGCTTATTTTTTCTTTGTCTCTTTCTTTGCCGTGCTCTTCGCCGTCGAAGTCTTTGCCGCGGAAGCCTTTGCCGCCGCCTTTTTGGCCGCCGGTTTTTCAACTTTCTTCGGAGCCTCTGCCGCAACGACTTTGGGCACCAGGTTTATCACCGGGGTTGTAACTTTTTCGCCCGGCTTAAGATCCGCGGGAGCCTTGTTTACTACCGGCTCAAGCGATTTCAGATACATCATGATGCAGCGGAGATCTTCCTCGTTAAGGTTCTTGTAGTAATCCGAGAAATAGCCCGGCACGTTGCCGGAATCGCCCTTTATCTCCGAGATTATTTCATCGTCAGTAAGAAGCCCAATTCCCGTGTCGGAATCGGGAGTGAGGTTTTTGGGATAATAGACGCCCCAGGGACCGGCGTACCCTATATTGCTTCCCGACATAAACTTGCTCATATCCGGCTTGCCTTCGCGAAGCGGAGTATGCTCTTTCAGAACGCCGCACGCGCTCACCAGGTATTTTCCTTTCTCAATCATCTGTTCCTTTGAAAGCTTTTTGGCGCAGCCGGTAAAAACCACCGCGAGCGCAACCACCAACAACAAAGCAGCAACTTTTTTCATTCTACTCCTCCTAAAAATCAAAATTATTCAGTGTCTTCTCTTATCTGTGTTTCAGGACGCCTATCCTGCGGCAATAAGCGTGTATTTCGCATTCCGAGCATTTCGGCGATACGGGGTAACAGAGATTTTGCCCGTAAGTCACCAAAAGATCATTTATTGTCTTCCAGTATTTCCTCGGGAGTTTTGCCCTGAGGGCGAACTCCGTTTCCTCGGGATTCTTTGTCTTTACATATCCCCAGCGGTTCGTAATACGGTGCACGTGAGTGTCGACACAGATGCCGTATTTGTCAAACCCGATAGTGAGCACCAGGTTCGCGGTCTTTCTCCCGACCCCCTCGAGTTTCAAGAGTTCTTCCAGGGAATCAGGCACCTTCGAAGCGTATGAGGCAACCAGCATTTCGCAGGTCTTCCTGATACTCTTTGCCTTGGTGTGATAAAACCCGACAGGATATATCGCTTTCTCAACGGCCTTATCGGAAAGTTTCAGCATCTCTTCCGGCGTGCCGGCCAGCGAAAACAGCCTTTCAGAAGCCTCTGCCGTGGTTGTGTCTTTCGTCCGCAGGCTCAGCATTGTGGAAATCAGGACTTTGAACGGATCACCTGTCCTCTCCATAACAACGCCGACAATAGGGACTTTGTATTTCTTTATCTCCCTCTTTAGAACTTTTATCGCTTCGTCAAAGTTCACTATTTAACCAGAGCGCGCAGGGCTTCTATCTGCTCAACGCCGCCGAGCGTCACAAGCACGCAGTTCGCTTCTATCCTGGTATTGCCTTTTGGATTGTAGGAAATCTCCCCGGCCCTGCTCTTTATCGCGACCACCATGGCGCCGGTCTTGTCATGCAGGCCTGTTTCGGCGAGGGTTTTTCCGGCAACGCCTCCGGTTCCGACCTCGACATCTTCAAACCTGATGTTCTTCTTGTCCCGGAGCATAAAATCGAGAAAGGTAGCGGTAGTCGGGCGGAGCATCTCTGAAGTCATCCTCAACCCGCCGATTTTATTTGTGGAAATAGTTTTGTCAGCGCCGGCGCGGAAGAATTTCTGCTCGGATTCATCCTCTATGCATTTCGTTATTATCCTGATATTTTTATTCAGTTCCCTCGCGGTCAGGACGACAAAAAGGTTATCCTTATCTTCCGGCAGGGCGCAAAATATCCCCGAAGCTTTCTCTATCCCCGCCTGCTGAAGCACCGCGTCTTCCGAAGCGTCTCCTTCAATAAACAAAACGTCTCCGAGACATAGCTTCTTTACATTGTCCGAGCTTCTGTCTATAAGAACGAAAGGCCGCCGGGTATTCTGAAGTTCCAGTATAATGTGCCGCCCGAGTTCTCCGGCGCCGCAGACAATGAAATGGTCCTTTAACTTGCTGATATCGTTGTCCATCCTGCCCCTCCGTAGAATCCTTTGAAGCTCGCCTTCGGCAATTAAAGTTGTGATTGTTATGACGCCGTATGAAACGACTGTCATCCCGCCCAAAATAAGGAATACCGTGAAGATCCTGCCTGCAGTTCCAAGCGGGTGTGTCTCTCCATAGCCGACCGTGGCAAGGGTAATGACGGTCATATAGAGGGCGTCCAGGAAATTCCAGCCCTCAAGAAGCATGTAGCCGGCAACGCCAACGGCAAATACAAGCCCAAGAATGAGCAGCAGCCTTGAAAATTTCCTTGTAAGTTCAACGAGTTCCATCAGAGGTTATTATACCAAATAAGGCCTAAAAAAAACAGGGTTTCGGCCGGAGCCAAACATGTGAAAAGTCTAACAATTTTTACGACTGAAAATTCCCGGCACTTGTGTTAGACTATTAAAAGAGAGGCGTCACCAGGGAGGATAACATGAAAGGCCTAAAACTAATTGCGCTTATGCTTGCTGCCCTTATGGCGGCATTCCCCGTCTTTGCCGGAGCAACAGGCTCTCTGGCCCTGTTTTCAACGAGCGGGACAGTGGAATTCTCCGATGACGGAACATCCTGGAAAGCGGCGCAAAGCGGCCAGTCTCTCGTTTCCCCACAGAAGATCCGGACCGGAAACGGCACCGCTCAATTAAAGTTCGCAGACGGAACGCTCATAAATATGAAAGAGAATTCAATGATAGACCTGGTGCAGGCGAATTGCGACGGAGTTAAGCAGGATTCAGTTTTGAAACTCTGGTACGGCATGTTAAAGGCAAAAGTTACCAAGCTGCAGCCCGGAAGCAGGTTTGAAGCGCACACTCCAAAGGTTGTCGCTGCCGTCAAAGGCACGGAATTTATACTGGAAACAACGGCTGACGCTTCGGTGCTCTCTGTCCTTGAAGGCCTGGTGGCTCTCTCGGACATACTCAGGGAAAAACAGGTTTTCGTTAAAGAAAACGAACGCTCCGCTTTCCACGAAGGCGTCTTTGAAACTCCGCGGGAGATGTCCCCGGACGAAGTAAGCGGATTGAAGGGCGGGTTTGAAACGGGGATGCTTAACAGAAGAGCGTCCGGCGCTCCCTCCTCCGGCAGGGAAGACTTCAGCCCGGCGGAACTTCAGGAGATCAAAGACTTAAAAAAAGACCTCGCTGATGTAAAGAGCAGGGCAAACCTGGAGAACAAACTCGACATGCTGGATCAGATAGCGGACATACAGCTGGGAAAGACCCTTGTGGATATGCACGGATACCAGGTGCGTTCAGAGAATTATATTTTGCGCCCGACGCCGGATTCAATGATGATGCTGAATATCACCAAGCGCTCAGAGGGGCCGAACGCGGGCATCACCTCGCTGGAGATAACGGATGTCTTCAACAAAAATCTGCCCGATAATTTTATAGATGTAAAGATAGCTCTTGCCAGGCAGACGTGGACTCAGATGCCGGAATATTTTTATAAGAGCGAAACCTCGGCGCTCAGGAATCCCTATGGGGACAGTATTATTGATTTGCTGACCTATCAAGCTCCTATTCAACTCTCGAACGGGAACTACAGCCAGCAATTAGTCGAAACATTTTCAATAGACAACTCTCAAAAATGGCTGAGGGATTATGATCCGGCGCGGACCAACAAAAACTTATACCAAGACGCAACCGGAAGCACTCTCGCCACAGACATGCCCTACACTGTTAAAACTGATTCCATCCTGGACGCATCAGGCAATTTAATAGGCATGAGAACCACAGACACCTACAAAGACTCTACAACAATGAGCAAAGACATGTATTTAATCAACGATCTCGGGACGCCGCAAGACCTGCTGGCAATGTTTTTGCAGCCTAATTTCCTGGCAAACATTTACAACTTTAACTGGGAATTGGTGTGGACCGCGACAGCCTTTAGCGGCAGGTCCATAGATATGGTTGTAATACCTCAAATATTCGGGGATATTACCTTCTGAGGAGAAACCTGGAATGAAGAAACTATTAGCCGTAATTTATTTGTTTTTTTCGCTGACAGGACTGCTTGCCGCGGACAACGCGAAAGTAATAACGCTGGCTGACCTGGACCTGCGACTCGCCTATTCTTCGGTCTCGAATACAGGGGGCGCCTGGTCAGGCGATGCCAGGTTTTTCCTTATGCCGGCGGTAAAGCTTAACCCGTCCGATTACCTCCTCCCGATTCTTTCCTCGAGTTTCAGCACTTCGGAAAAGGTAATAGAAGAAGAAACTCTCTTTGCTAACCGCTGGAACAACCTCCTCTCCCTCGGCTATAAACACAAATACGGCGAGACAATGGACCTGAAGGTTTCCGGGGATGTCAGATACAACTTCAACATGCAAACAAAAGACGAACTGATCGGGAAGGGGCTCTATGACCTTTACGACCTGGGCGGAACGGTATCCCTGTCTCTTTACCCGTCGGCCGGCGAGAAACAGTATCCGGTCACTTTTTCTGCAAAATACTTTACCAGAACCTATCCGAATTATACGTCTCTCGCCGCAAGCGGGAGTTCCGGCACTACCGTAACCTTAAACAAAAACATCCGTCCCAAGGATTTCGCGGGCACAAGCCTTGCCGCGGAATGGAAAGGCAGGATTTTAGGCCTTACGGCGGACGCCTCCTACAACATTATTCTAAAAGGATATTATGACAATCTTATACTTGATACAAACGGGGTCATAACAGGCCCGGGAAGGCTTGACGCCGTGCATTTCGTTGATTTTGGACTTACGGATTATCTGAATGATTCATTAACGCTCGGCATAGATTCAAGTTACACGAGCTACAATTCGAATGGCAACGAGTTTGATTCCAACCTTCTGGTCTATCAAGGCAATTATTACTCATACTCGAGCATTTCCGTACGCCCGAACGCCTATTTTCTGCTTGGGAATTTCACGGTAAACGCATATTATCAGTACCTTGTAAGAAACTACGCCTCCAGAAACGCCAGAAACTCCGCCGGCAGTTATCTTCTCGCGGCAACGGAACAGGACTTTGAAACTACGCTTGGGGTAAACCTGAAGCTTCCGCTTTCCAAGAGCGTAAGCTGGGTTTCGGGAATGAGTTATTTTATCACTTCGTCAAATATGGCCTACGAGCAGTTTGTGAAATATAGTTACCAGATATTTAATATTAGTTCGGGGTTTTCGATAAATCTATAAAGGTTTATAACGTTCTTAACGTTCATAACGTTTGTAACGTAAAACTAGAACCAATACAAAACAGGATTAGGATTCCAGGGTTTTTAACGCGGTGAGGTAGCTTTTCAACTGGTCTATCTTATCCCTTCCTTTCGCGAGATACATTTCCTGTTTTTTTCCGTCTGCTCTGGTCAGCACAATATTCCTTCCTGCTTCTTCTATGTTTACTATGCCAAGCGGGCGCGCGGCAACCCTTAATTCAACTATCCGGAGCAGCTCCCGTGCTTCTTTTGGCACCGGCCCGAAGCGGTCCAGCAGA
>CAITPB010000172.1 GCA_903894145.1 Candidatus Firestoneibacteriota bacterium
CCGAGATAAAGGTTGTGGTTATGGCCTGTTTTTCAATCGGGATGGGCGCGGCGCTCACTCCTCTCGGCGAGCCGCTCACTACGATTGCCATCGCGAAATTGAAAGGCCTCAACCCTCCCGCGGATTTCTGGTTTTTTGTAAGGCATCTCGGCCCGCAGATAATCCTTGGCGTAATAGGAATCGGCATCTCAACGCTTTTTTTGGCAGGCAAACTCAACAGGTCGGAGGACGGCCTAAAAGAAGAAAACAGCGAGACGACTAAGGATGTCCTAATCAGGACGGTAAAAGTATATCTTTTCGTGATGGCGCTGATCTTTCTCGGAACAGGATTCAAGCCCATTGTCGACGAATATGTTTCGAAGATCTCTTACCATGCCCTTTACTGGCTGAACATGATTTCCGCAATTCTTGACAATGCTACGCTGACCGCCGCCGAAGTCGGGCCTTCAATGTCTCTGATACAGATAAAGTCAGCCATACTCGGCCTTATAATCGCCGGCGGAATGCTAATCCCCGGAAATATCCCGAACATTATTTCCGCCGGTAAGCTCAAGATAAAGAGCAGGGAGTGGGCTGCCGTCGGCGTTCCTGTCGGGCTCGCAATAATGCTTATTTACTTTGCTTTAATTGAGCTTTTCAGGTAACAAATCTTCACAAAACGCATTTTTTATTAACCCTTCCTTAACGGTATGCTAACAAACCTTTCTTATACTTGATTAGATTTATTAAGGAGGCTCTATGCGCCTAAAGATTGTTTTGCTTTTTTCTCTATGCCTGCTGCTTGCCCGCAACAGCTCTATCGCGGGCGAGGTATCGTCTCCCGATAATAACCTTGGGGCCACAACCAGGCCGGACCATATCATTTTAACCTGGACGGATGACCCAAAGACAACCCAGACAATATCCTGGCGGGCTGTCACGGGTACAGACAACGGCTCAATACGATTTTATGAAGCCGCAACATCTGCTTCAACCGTCACCGCCGCCGCTTCAGTGAAACTCTTCCGCGCGGAGCGCGGAGACGCGCAAGGCAGCTTTAAATTGCTTACTGTCACCCTTTCCGGGTTGAAACCCGGCGCGCGCTATAATTACATTCCTGTTGCCGGAGAGATTGAGGGGGAAGCCCATTCTTTTATGACCGAGCCTGCAGTCGAACCTTCATTCTCCTTCCTGCTTTTCGGAGACAGCCAGAGCGGCAAAAAAGACAATCCTGATTACAAACCCTGGCAAAAGACAGTATCGGCGGCGTGGGCGGGGAATCCCGACGCCAGGTTTATTATGAACGCAGGCGACCTGGTAGAAACCGGGCAGGATATCCGCCACTGGAACAACTGGCTTGACGCGGCCGCGGAAGCAATTGCCTCGGTTCCGGAAATGCCTGTCGAAGGGAACCACGAAACCTATAACGTTTCTGATACCCCGTCAAAACCATCCTACCTTACGGAGCTATTCCCTGTTTTTCAAAACGGCCCGGAAGGCTTGAAGGGACAGGTCTATTCTTTTGATTACGGGAACGCTCATTTCTCCGTGCTCGACAGCCAGGAAGATGAAGAAGCCCCTAAGAACGGCAGTATTCTCGGAAAACAGGTATTGTGGCTGGAGAAGGACCTTTCTTCTACAACAAAATCCTTTAAAATAGTTTTATTCCACAAGACCCCATACTTCAACAAAGCAAAAAGGAACAATGAGCTTATCAAGGCGGCATTCTGCCCGGTTGCGGAAAAATATCACGCGGATGTTGTCTTTAACGGACATGACCACTGTCTTGCAAGAACCTTTCCGGTAAGAGATGGGAAGTTCTCTTCGAAACCTGACGAAGGAACTGTCTATTATATCTGCGGAAGAAGCGGCGCCAAGTTCTACACGGATTCAGTGATGCGCGAGGGAGACGAGTTCTTCTTTAACCCGAAAGACCAAACCTGCTATTTGAGAATTGATGTTTCAAAATCAGTTCTTTCCATAAAGGCATTCAGCGCGGACGGGACTTTGCTGGACACATACAGCCTGACAAAATGAACTAACGTGCTTTGTAATCCCCGCAGGTTTTGGCGTTTGGCCGTTGAGTATTTCTGCACGCAGAAGGATAATCATAGCGGCAGGAATCGCAGAGAAACCCCCCGCTGTCCTTAACCAAGAACTTCTTTACCGCCTCTATGATTTTTCTTATAAGAGCGATTTTATTTCCTTCCTTGAAAGTACAAGTTGGTTTTCTCTTCTCTGTTGATTTTATTCGCCGTTGCGCATCTGCGTATCCGCCCTTCCGAGCATCGTTTTTAAAATATCAAATAGCGCATTCCCAGCCCGTAGAAATTATTTCCGGCGCCAATTGTCAACTTGGGGTCTATCCCCGCGCCGCCCGGAACGTTTACATCGTTAAAATTATAGGTAAAAGACGGTATTGAATAGGCTTCAACAAAAACCGAGAACGCCGGTGTGAAACGCATTTCAAGTCCTATCCTGAAAGTAACCCCTCCAAAAGCCAGTGCCTGGCCTATCTGCTTCGTGTACCCCACATCTCCGGAAGCATATACACCGCCTGCAGTCTGTTTTAAATTGTAGGTTGCATCGGCAAGCATGTAGTTGCCGTCAAGCCCGGGACCGGCATAGAGTATAAGAAAATCACTGCCCATATCAAGGAGGGGTCCGAGGTGTATGCGCACGAGCGCGCAAAGATTTAATTTTAAGTCGGTGTAACTGCCCTTAGCCGTGAAAGTGTACGAACTTGCGCCGTCGGCAATGCCTGTTTTTGTAAGGTCGTCAAACTGCGCGAACCCCCTGTAAAATATTCCGTCGAGGCCGAAACTGACCGCTTTCACGTCCGGCATTCTCTGGACATAGCTGAAGGAAAACGCAAAGAAGAAACCGTTATTTATATCTAAAGGCTGAGCCACCACCTGCGTTAGAGTTACCGGAAGCGTTAAGGTGATGGGCATAGACGCGCTAAAGAAACCTGAGCGCAGGCCCGGGCCGAAATATATTCTGGTAAGGTCCTCGCCCTCAAACCTGTCAGACCAGAGCAGGGCGCCGGTGGCAACATCCCTCAAACTGAGGGTAATGACCATTACTTCTCCGGAAATGCTAACGCTGCCGAAAAGCACCGCGTCCGCGCTTAGCAGTTTTCCTATTTTTCTCGCTTCAGTCTCATCCGTAAGTCCGGAAATGGAATATTTCTGCTGCTCGACAAGTTCCTTCAGGCTTTTTTTGTCTATTACCTTATATTTCCCGGTCTTTGCCAGAGTTGCAGCGACGGCGTCTTCCGCGGTCTTTAGCGTGATATCCTTGGAGTATTCGAAGGGAGTGATCATCACGGTCTTAATGTCGGCAACCGTTATTCTGGAAACCGAACCGTAAAGCCTTGTGAGAGCGTCTTTTTGCATAGAGTTCTGATCCGCAGAGAAAGCGGGTATTGCGAGAACCGCAGAGAGAAAAAGCATCATCATTATTTTTTTCATCAGCCCCCCTGAACGCGCTGAATATCTTACTCTTTATTATACAACAAAAACGGTTTGCCGTAAACCGGCCCCCTACTTATTCGCCGCTATCCTTTCCCCGAAAAGCCCCCCGGGTTTTATCAGAAGCACTATAACGAGCACGCCGAAAGCAAAAACATCCTTATATTGCGCGGAGAGATAACCCGCGCCGAGGCTCTCAAGAACGCCGATGAGAAGGCCGCCGAACATCGCGCCCCTAACATTGCCGATGCCGCCAAGCACCGCCGCCGTGAACCCTTTTAAACCCGCCATATAACCCATAGTGAAGTTAATAATACCGTAATAAACCCCAACCATTATTCCCGCGCCCGAAGCCAGTCCCGAACCGATGAAAAAGGTAAGTGAAATTATCCGGTTGACGTCAATGCCGACAAGCCCTGCCATCTTCCTGTCTATAGCCACAGCGCGCATTGCCCTTCCAGTTTTTGTCTTTTGAATGAAAATATTCAATGCCAGCATCAGGCCAAGCGAGAAAACGCAGATAAACGCCTGGATATATGTAATTTCCGCCCCGGGCAGGATGAAGGCCCCCTTAGGGAATATAAACGGAAAGGCCTTATTATCCGAACCTGCGATAAGCATTACGAGATTCTGGAGTATTATGGATACGCCGACAGCCGTGATAAGCGGGGCAAGCCTTGGGGAATTGCGCAACGGCCTGTAGGCAACTCTTTCTATAAGCATACCCAGAAGCCCGCAGGCCGGCATTGCGGCGATAAAGACCGCAAGGAAAGGTATTATTATCAGAAATCCCGGGAAAGCCTGAAGGTTAAAGAACGAAAGAACCAGAAGCCCCGCGTAGGCACCGGTCATATAGATATCCCCGTGAGCGAAATTAATCAATTCGAGGATACCGTAGACCATGGTGTACCCGAGCGCTATAAGCGCGTAGACTGAACCCAGGGTAATACCATTTATGAGCTGTTGGATCAGCATAGATTAGGCCGGGAACCGTGAAAAAGAAAAGGGCCGGCTTGCGCCGGCCCCTAATTTTACTTAAACAGCGACCTGCCTTTGTAAACCGCCCTCTTTCCGAGTTTTTCCTCAATGCGGAGGAGCTGGTTGTACTTGCAGATGCGGTCTGTCCTGCACGCTGAACCGGTTTTTATCTGGCCCGCGTTAACCGCAACCGCGATATCCGCTATTGTCGCGTCTTCCGTCTCGCCTGACCTGTGGGAGATAACTGTGGTATAACCCGCCGCTTTCGCGAGGTTTATAGTCTCCATCGTCTCGGTGAGAGTGCCGATTTGGTTTACCTTAACCAGGATGGAATTCGCCACCCCGAGATCTATTCCTTTCTGCAGGAACTTCTTGTTGGTTACGAACAAATCATCTCCCACAAGCTGCAGCTTCTTTCCGAATGCTTCCGTCAGTTTCTTCCAACCCGCCCAATCGTTCTCATAGAGCCCGTCTTCAAGAGACCTGATGGGATACTTATCAAAAGCTTTTCCGTAGAAGTCAATCATGTCGTCCGTGCTGTTGACATTTTTCTTTTCCGCTTTCATTATATAGCTTCCGTTCTCGTAGAAAGAGGACGAAGCCGCGTCGACACAGAGGACTATGTCCTTGCCCGGTTTATAGCCGGCTTTCTCAATTGCTTCAATTATTACTTCAAAAGCCTCCCCATTTGACTTTAGGTTGGGAGCGAAACCGCCTTCGTCGCCTATGCCGGTATTCAACCCTTTGCCCTGCAGAATCTTGCGCAGAGCGTGAAAGGTCTCCACTCCCATGCGGAGGGCTTCGCTGAACTTGTTGCTGCCGACCGGCATGATCATAAATTCCTGTATGTCAACGTTATTATCGGCGTGCTTTCCTCCGTTGATGATGTTCATCATCGGCGCGGGGAGCACCCTCGCGTCTTTCCCGCCCAGGTATTCAAAGAGCGGCTTCTTGGCTGTTTCCGCGGCTGCCTTGGCGGCGGCGAGAGAAACACCGAGCATGGCATTCGCTCCCATATTTGCTTTGGTTTCGGTGCCGTCGGTCTGTATCATTTTATAATCTATTTCTTTCTGTTTGAAAATGTCCATTCCTTTGACTACCCTTGCCAGCTTCTCATTTACGTTGGCTACCGCTTTCAGAGTGCCTTTGCCGCCGTACCTTTTTTTGTCGCCGTCGCGAAGTTCCAGCGCTTCATTTTCGCCTGTGGATGCGCCTGACGGAACCGCGGCACGTCCCAGAATTCCGTTTGAAAGGATTACATCAACTTCAACCGTCGGGTTGCCCCTTGAATCTATTATCTCCCTGCCTATTACCTTGGAAATCTTTGCAGACGCCATAATACCTCCGTTAATTGGCCGAACTTATTGGCCGTGAATTTGTGTTTTTAACTTATGAATTATATCATAATCCGCAGTTAATCTCAAACCAACAATCCATCCGGCTTGTCTCTCCAATCCTCTCTAATCTGCGTAATCGCCATTTCTAATCCGCCTAATCGCACCAAAAAAAACCCCGGGAACTTTCGCTCCCGGGGTCGTTTGCTTCTTTTATGCGTTTTGCTTAAGGTATCGTAATCTGGGCGTTAAATTTGGGATTAGAAGAGATGGACTGCTCCATGCCTGACGGGTTGATCGCCGTCACTACATAGTAATACGTCCCTCCCCTTCTCTTCTTCGTGCTGTCCACCCAGTTCGTCGACTCGCCAGACACGCCTGACGCGAACGGCTTTCTCTCGTCTAGACTCGTGATCGGGTTTGTATCCCTGTACACGTTATACGAGAATATGTTATTCGCTCCGAACGGCAGGTCTTTGCTCCAGTCTACCTTCACATCCATATCCCCTGACATCGTCGCTTCCAGCGCGCTGATCCAAGGCGTTTCTTTACACCTCGGCGGCACGTAATCGACTATATGCGGAGACACCAGCATCTGCAGGTCTATCTTGTCCACTATCGGCTCTGTCTTCTTAAACAACAGTCCGATTAACGGTATATCTCCAAGTATCGGCACCTTCAACTCTGAGGTCGTTGTCCTGTCCTTCAGCATTCCTCCGAGCCTTATCGTTCCTCCGTTCGCCACGAACAGCTTCGTCCTTACTTCCCTGTTGTCTATTCTCGGCACCGTCGACGTCGTTCCCTGCACCGTCGAACTTACATATCCCGAGATCTGGTTCACAACCGGATTAATCTGTATGCTGATTGTCCCGTCCCTCTGCGACTGGGGCGTTACCGTCAGCACTATGTTTACATCCTGGTATGTATACGTTATCGTTGTCCCTGACGACGTCGCTGACGCCGAAAGTATCGGTTCCTTGCTTCCTATCTGTATCTTTGCTTCAGTCCCGTCTTCAACCACAACGTCCGGGTCTGCCGTCATTTCCACCTTTGACGCGTTCGCGCTCGCGAACAAGCCCGTTAGCACGGAATCAAGCCCCGCCGTCCACGTTATCGGTCCGATATAAAAACCAGCTCCCTTCGTCGCTAAGCCGGTCGTCGGATCAGTTACGTTAAACCTGGTTCCTAGATTGAACGGGTTGGAGAGCGTGCCGCCCAGCACTGACAGACTCGCCGCTTTGCTGTACTGCCAGTCTATCGCCATCAGCGTGTCCGTGTTATTTGTAACTTCGAGCAACCGGGTCTTGATTGATATCAGTTTCGCTTTCCTTTCCGGGTTGTCAAGTTCCTTCAGCAGGTTCTCGACTCCTTCAAACACCGCCGGGTCGTCGCTGATTATCAGCGCGTTCGTGCCCACGTCTACGGAAATCCCTCCGTCCTTCGTCAGCACTCCCTTTACCTGCCTCACTATTTCTCCCGCGGTCGCGTACGTCAGCGCGAAGAGTTTGGTCACCTTCGCCACTGTCGCCGGCTTAACCCCGCCGCCGACCTTAGAGATGTGGTACACTCCACCGGAATCCTTCTTGAACTCAAGATTCCTGGTATCCAGCACCAGTTTGAGGAGGGCTTCCAATTCCTGCCTCTCCGTCAGTTTCAGCGTGACGGGCGGCACTTCAGCCGGATTCGTTATCTCTATCGAATACGGCACGTTCCCTGCTTTCATGAAGATTGTATCCAGCGCCGTCCTTACGGGCGTATCGCTGAATTCCAGCGGCGG
>CAITPB010000173.1 GCA_903894145.1 Candidatus Firestoneibacteriota bacterium
ATATGAAACTAAAGGTGATGGATTTCAGGGTCATATACCGGGTCGAGAAAGGACTTGTTACTGTGTTTGTTGTCGCTGTCGGGCCGCGCAGGAACGATGAGGTTTACCTTGAGGCGGAAAAGCGGGTGAAATAGCGCGCTTTTCAAATTAAGTTAAGGGAAAAAAAGCAGAAAGACGCGCGAATTGCGGATTTTAGACTTTTTTAAGCGGCAATACTCCTTCCTTCGTTCCCGTGAAGGCAATCTTCATCTTACAATTCCTGCAGTTTGGTTTTCCCGGAACCCCTTTGGCCAAAAGCTCTTCGGCAACGCGCCGAAAGTCTGCCGGATTAAATACTATGGTTTCCGCGTTCCCGATTTTTACCCGCCTGTCTAGCCCGCGTTCCTTCATAAGCCGTTCCGAATGCGAGACATCGTCAAGGAGAGGGCAGCCGCCGTTTCTCCAGGACCATGTCCTGGCCTTAATCATTTTTCCCGACGGAAGTTTAACAGGATATTCCTCGGTTCTCTGCCCGAGGCATTTTACATTATTTGTCATCTCAACAACATGTCTGAAGGTGTTGGGGTCATACCCCGTGCCGAGCAATACCACCTTTCCGCCGGCCCTTTCCAGCAGTTCAAGGGGCGATCCCGGCCCCATTGTGCTTGTGAAGAGGTGCCCGGCAAGGTACTGCTCCGCGTTCTTTCCCCAGGCGGCAAAAGTGTGGGAGGGGTCAACGGAGCGTTTCACTCCCGGCAGGCGCCAGAAAGTGTCCGCGATCACGCCGTTCTTTGAAGGAGTCTTTTTCATATCGAAATAATACGGAGGAGTTCTGACCGCGTCACCGTGGTTGAACGAGGGCATCATGAGCAGCCCGTTCTTCCCGACGGAATCCTGAAGCGCCTTGATTACCGCCTCCGGCCCGCCCTTCACTTTGCCTAGAGAAGCGAGGGAGGAGTGAACTATGATGCGGCCGCCCTTTTTAATGCCGAGCATTTTCAGGCCGCTTAATATTTCCTTCCTGCCGATAACAGTCCTGTATTTGAACTTTATGTAGCCAAGTTTCTCCAGGTCGCGCGCGTAATTGATATAAGTGTTTTGCTGCGCGGCCGTGAAGTTTTTTTCAAGGTCCATCTCCAGAAGTTTGATGACATCCCAGAGAGTCCGGTTTCCGTCCATCCAGGCAACAAAGTTTTCCGCGCCTAAAGGGTTGCGCGGCCTTTTCAGGAGGTCTTTTTCCTTTGCCATGTCCGAGGGCGGGTATTTTGCCAGCCTGACGGGAATAATGTTTGCCGCTTTGCGCTCTTCCGAAGAAATATGGTTCTCATTTTTTGCGGCCCGTGTTTTGGCTTTTCCGAATACCCCGAGGGCTTTTTCTACATGCCTGCCGAGCCGTGCTTGAGCCTGCTTCAGGGAGGAACGGGGAACTCCGAATGTTAACAGGGATTCCAGACGGCGGAGCTGCCAGCCGATTACGAAATACAAATTAGACAATAGTTCTTTTTCGGTGAACCCGCCGGAGCGTTTCAGGAGTTTCGAGAACTCAAGGTCAATGTGGCGGGCCAATCCCTTTTCGACCGACGGAAGATACCCTCCGGCCGTCTGAGGATCCATGTAAGCGAGCGTAAGGATATATTCAAGCGCGACCGCTGATTTTTCAAGGACTCTTTTCCAGTCAACGGTTTCGTAGGTGCTCTCGCTGTTGTGATGATAGGGCCCTTCCGGCTGCCAGAACCAGCAGCAGGCCGCGCTCACAAGAGGGTCCGACATAAAGGTGTCGTCTGAGAAATTGCCCCGCACATGTTTTAGAGGCGCGGTATTGTGCTTTTCCACGAGATTATCAAGGAGGATATCAATGAAACTCGTGTTGCTGACAGGCGAGTAGCGCACTTCCGAAGGACATCCGGCTTTCCTGTGGTCTACACAGAGCCCGTCAAAGTTCATGTTTGCGATGATATTGCCCGCGCGTTTCGGGTTTTTGTAGAATTCGGACATACCGTAGCGTTCGGCTCCAAGCAGAAATCTTAGGGAGTAATACGGCTGCGGTATCTTTTTTTTCCGGATAAGCCCGTTTATTATGGAAACAAAACGGGTCATAGCGGCGGCGCAGATGCAGTTATCCGAAGGCATCGGCTCATAGAGGTGGCCGGCAATTGCTATTTCCTTTTTATTCCGTCCCTTTATCAGCGCTGTCGCGGTATGCTGCGTTGAGTTATAGGTTTGTGTATCGGAAAAAGCCTTCAGCACAATCTTTTTGCCGTTCTTCAAAAGTTTTTCAAGTCTCTTGCCCTTGTTGACGGAAATATTCATCATCAGGATTCTCGGTTCATCGGCTGTGTGATACCAGCCGGGGCCCATTGTCCAGCCGTTCGTCCAGAATACGGAATCCGGGAACTTGTCCCCGCTTTCCGACCAGTAAGAAATTATCCCTGCCGCCCCGGTTTTCAGCAATTTCATTTTATCCCAGCCGCACATCTTGTAGGTGGAGCTCAGGATATATTTCCCTCTGGCGCCTTTTTTCTCAATATCATTTTCAAGGATGAGTTCGCCGGTAATTCCGCCGGCGGGCGTGGCCATGCATCTCATCGGAAGCATAAAACGGTTTGTTTTGTAATCGGAGATAATCTCTGCCTGCGGCGAGAGCATCTCAAGCTTGGCGTCCAGCGCGTCCCACGCCTGAGGCATTATGTAGTCCATATTTGCGGTCTTTCCGTCCGCCTTGATGTTTCGCATTTCGGCGTCCGCGCCCGCTTCTTTGAAAAGCTCAAGCGCCAGACGGGCTGAATTCGCCTGTTTAGAAAACGAGTATTCTTTTTCGTGCAGGAAGAACTGCATGGAAAGTTCTTGAATTTCCCTGACGGAAAGCTTTTTCGCCGCAAGTCCGGATAGCTTCTTCACATCGTTAAAACGCATCTATGAATCCTCCCGAACTAAATATGTTTATACAGGATGTACCAGACAGCGGCTCCGTAGAGCAGGATGTCGGCTATCAGCGGATTATCGGAGAGCAGTATGTCCTCGGGGCTGCCGCCCTTGCCCTCGGTGTAAATAAGGTACAGATACCTGAAAATCCCGAAGAGCACGAAGGGAAGAGTGTAAATCAGGTTGGCCGTATGAAACTTGTTTACGGTCTCAGGCGCCATGGTGTAAAGCGCGTAAGTCATTACGGTGCAGGCCGTGACAATGGTCATCATCTGATCGAGCAGCCCGACGCTGTAGCCTTTTAGGCTGGCCCTGCGCGCCCCGGACTCGACCGTCACCAGCTCAAATCTTCTTTTGCCCAGGGCAAGAAAGAGAGAGAGGAACATTGTGCAGACGATGAACCAGGCGGACATCGGAACCTTGATAATGGCGGCGCCCGCGATGACTCTCAGCACAAATCCCAGGGCGATGACAAAGATATCAACGATTGCCAGGTTCTTAAGCAACAGCGAGTAAAGCGCCTGCACTAAAAAATACGAGAGCACTATTATCCCGAAAGAAGCGTTCAGGGCGAAAGCCCAGCTGAGGGAGACGGCGGCTGCAATTACCCAGGCGGCCGCGGCGGTTCCTGTCGAAAGCCGTCCGGAAGCGATGGGCCGGTATTTCTTGGTCGGATGGAGGCGGTCCTGCTTTTTGTCGATGAGGTCGTTCAAGAGATAAACGCTTCCGGAAATGAGACAGAAGACAAAGAAAGCCTCGAATGCGGGAACTGAAAGCGCGGGATTGAAAAGGTTAGAAGAGAAGATAAGCGCGGCAAGCAGAAGCAGATTCTTGGTCCACTGTTTCGGCCGCAGGCTTTCAATTATTGCGGCGATGGTTTTCATACCTTTTTTATTCCTGTTTTTTCGGAACAATCGGACGCGCTTGCCTGCGTGAAGTGCGCCGGAAGCATTGTCAGAGCGCTTGCAGCGGCCGCTCCCGTGCCTGCCCGGATTATTCCCTCAAGATTGCAGCCGCTTTCAAGGGCTCTGCAAAAACCGCCGAGCATGGAATCTCCGGCCCCTATGGTGTTTACGGGAGTAATCTTCGGCGGGATAGCGAGGAAGATGCCCTCTTTGGAAGCGGCGACCATTCCGTCCTTTCCGAAAGAGACCGCGAATATGCCTATACCGGAGGCCAAAAGTTCGGCAATGACATCCTTGAGGGCTCTCTCTCCGAAAGTTTCTTTAAATTCGTGGTTGTTCATCTTTACCAGAAAGGGTTTCTGTTTGCCCTTGAAGGTTTTTAGGAGGGTTGGGCCGCAGATATCGGCGCAGACGGGAACGCCGGCTTTTACGGCTTCCGAGGTTAGGTCGGCGTAGATGCTTTCCGTGCAGCCAGGGGGAAGCGTGCCGGCGAGCGCGACAGTTTTTGCTTTCTTAAGCTGTTTCGTGAACGCGGAGCGGAACTTTTTGACTTCCGCGGAACTTACTTTGCCGCTTGGTTCTATCAATTCGGTGTTTAGGTTTGTTTTGAGGTTTACGACTGTCAAGCATACGCGCGTGTTTGTTTCCGTCAAGGTAAGTTCTTCCGCGAGTTTTTCCGCTTTTAGGAGGCTCTTGATCAGCGCTCCGTTCACGCCTCCCGCAAAGCCGCAGCAGACGGCTTCTCCGCCGAGGTTTTTCACGGCTCTGGCCGCGTTTATGCCTTTGCCGCTCGCGCATTGAAGGAATTCGCGCGCGCGTAGGACCCGGCCTTCAGTGTATTCGTCAAAGACAAGAACTTTCTGGAAGGCGCTATTTAGGCTTACCGTTAGGATCATTTTCGTATTCCTTCAGCGGGCTGAAAAGCTCGGATAAGAATTATGGCGGGCGAAAAGGAGTGCTAATGAATATCCAGAAGTACCGGTTTCAGGCCGCAATCGCCCTCAATTTTCCATTTTCTATTTTCGATTGTCTCTAAACTTTCGCAAAGCGAAAGTTTAGAATGCCGGCGGAGGGACTCGAACCCCCGACCTAGGGATTATGATTCCCGTGCTCTACCGACTGAGCTACACCGGCACTTTCAGCGCAAAAAAAAACTCTCGATAGACGTTAAAGTTTACTATATAAGCCCTCAAAAAGCAATATGAAATTGGGCGTTTTTAGGGGGCAAAAGGCGGTAAATACTGCTATAATACTGGAAATGTCGGAAATAAAACCTCAAAAAATACTCATCTGCAGGACAGACAAGATTGGTGACGTAATTCTTACATTTCCGGTGATTACGGCTCTCAGAAAAACTTTTCCGGGAGCGCATATCGGATATCTCTGCAGGGAATACACCAGAAAAGTGCTTGAAGGAACCCCCGGCCTGGATGAACTTGTGGTTTTTGATCCGGAGGCCCATAAAGGCCCGCAGGGTATTATTGCCCTGTCTCGCCTCATAAGGGCGAAGCATTATGAGGCCGCGGTCGTTCTTTATCCGCGCCCCGGTATAGCTCTGGCGCTCTTTCTTGCCGGAATTAAAGTAAGGATAGGCACCGCTTACCGCTGGTATTCCTTTCTTTTCAACAGGAAAGTGAGCCTTCACAGGAAGAATTCTCTCAAGCACGAACTCGAGTATAACCTTGACCTGCTCGCCCCGCTCTCGGCGGACACTTCCTCAAAGGAAATCAGGCTCTTTCTCTCGGAAGCGGAGAAGAAAGAAGGCAGGGAATTTCTTGAGAAACACGGGCTTGCGGGAAAGAGTATTATCAGTATCCATCCCGGCTCCGCAGTTTCCGTCCTCAACTGGCCTATAGAAAAATACCGCGGGTTGACCGAAAGCCTGATTAAGAACGGGACATATTCCGTCCTGCTTGTGGAAGGTAAAGGGGAAGAGCGGCTTACCGGAAAAATTCTGGATGGACTCGCTGTGAAGCCGGCAGTGCTTCCCGGAACCGCGGATATCAGGCAGGTCGCGGCCGTGTTAGCCGGGGTCAGCCTTCATATCAGCAGCAATACAGGCACCATGCACCTCGCGGCGGCGGTCGGAACCAGGACGCTCTCTTTTTTCAACCCGACCAAAGCTGTCAGCCCGGCGCGCTGGGGAGCCTGGGGGAATAACGGAGTTTCAGTATTGCCCGGGCGGGCGGAATGCGTCGACTGCCGGCCGGAATGCCCGGATTACAACTGCATGGACAGGATTTCCGTGGACGAAGTTCTGAGAAAAATAACTTCCCTTCTAGGCTCGGGACGGAAGGCTTCATGAGAAGATCTCCTGTTGTTTTTGCCGTTCTCTTTCTGTTAATTCTCGCCGGTGTATTATCCGGCTGCGCCTCAAAGGGCAAGGTTGTGACGGTTGAGAACAGGGATGAAAAGATAGTTGAGATAAAAGACGGTTCCGGGATAACGGTCCGGGACTGGACCCCGGTGCTTTCGAAGGATGCGGCTCCGGAAAACCCGGTTCCGGCGGCAAGCCCCGCGAAAACAAAAACTCCGGCAGAAGCCGTCACAAAAGAGCGGGAGGTTCAGCCCCAAAAACCCGCGGCTGCGGAGGCTTTAGCCGAGAAGACCAGAATTGTTGAGAATAGAGCCTTCAAGCCGGGCGAGAAACTTACTTTCGCGATAACCTATCTCGGGCTTACCGCGGCGACAGCCGAGGTGGAGGTGGGCGATTTTGTAAAACTGAAAGGCAGGAAGTGTTATCACATTACCACGAAGACAAAAGTTGTCCCGCTTGTCGCCGCCCTCGTGCGCGTTGACGATCTTGTGGAAACTTTTTTTGACTCGCAGGGTATCTACTCGCGGCGCATGATAAAATCTCTCCGCGAAGGAAATTACGAGAAGGATGTAATCCTGGAATTTGACCCGGCGGGCCGCAGCGTAAAAGAGATAGAAAAGAGCGGAACTAAATCCTTCACGGGCCTTCCCGACTTTTGCCACGATATACTCTCGGCTTTCTTCTACTTCAGGACGCAGGCGCTTGAGCCGGGCAAAGAGATGGTGCTTCCGGTTTACGCGGAAGGGAAAGTGAATAACCTCAAGGTCAAGATACTCCGTAAAGAGAAGGTTCGGATTCCGCTGGGGACTTATAATGCCGTGGTTGTCGCGCCGCTCCTTGATTTTGAAAGCATTTTCAAGCAGGAAGGAGAAGTTACCATCTGGCTTTCTGACGATGAAAGGCATATACCCCTTATGATGAAAAGCAAGGTCTTCGTTTCCACTGTAAGCGCAAAGCTTATTGACGCTGTCATTCCGGAATGAGAAACTCAGGCAATCATATGTCTTTTGCAGTTTTTTTGAGCATTTCACTTAAATAATCGCGAAAAAATTGATATAATAATGGTAATATTAATTCCTTCTAAGGGTACAACACTTATGCTGAAAAATATAGAAAAAGAGATAAAAAACGCCGTCAAAGCGGTTAGCAGCGCCGTAAAGCTCAAGAAGCAGATAAATTCCGCGGTAAACCTAATTGCGGGAAGGATGCTGCTCGGCGGGAAACTCGTGCTTTTCGGCAACGGCGGTTCCGCGGCGGACGCCCAGCATGTAGCGGCTGAATTTGTCGGCAGGTTCAATTTGGAACGGAAAGGATTTGCGGCCATTGCTCTGACGGTTGACACCTCCATCCTGACCTCCATAGCGAATGATTACGGCTTTGAACAGGTTTTTTCCCGGCAGGTTGAGGCTCTGGTAAAAGAAACGGATATTGTCATTGCAATCAGTACCAGCGGCAACTCGCCGAATGTTCTTAAGGGCATTGAAGAAGCGAAAAAACGCGGAGCCAAGGTTATAAGTTTTACGGGGAAAAGCGGGGGCAAAATGGCAAAGGCCTCCGACATCCTGATCAATGTCAACAGTTCGGATACGTGGCATGTGCAGGAAGCGCATATCGTGATACTTCATGCTATCTGTAAACTGACCGAAGGCATCCTCAATGAACAAAAATAGGCTGAAGAAGATTCTTGATAATTTTAAGGGCAAGAGAGTTCTGGTTCTCGGCGACATAATTCTTGACGAATATGTTTTCGGGAAGGTGTCAAGGCTTTCTCCCGAAGCCCCGGTTCCGATAGTTGAGGTTGAATCCAGGGAGAGCATTCCCGGAGGCGCCGCGTATGTTTCGTCGCACATAGCAAATCTTGGAGGAAAGGCTCTGCTCTCGGGGGTCATCGGCCGTGACGAGCACGGAAAGATACTGAAAAGAAAGCTTGCCGACAAAGGGGTGGAACTCCGCGGCATCGTAGAGGCGGGCGACCGGCCTACGATACTTAAGACCAGGATAATAGCCCAGAGACAGCAGATGGTAAGGATAGACAGCGAGAAGAAAACGCATGTAGACGCTGAAACTGCGCGCTCCATTATCTCTTTCGTGGAGAGTGAAATAGACGGAATCGATTCGCTGATAATTTCCGATTACGGGAAAGGCGTTGTAATCCCTTCCATTTTCAGGGAAGTTATTAAGCTGGCACGGAAGAAAAAAATCGCCGTGGCGGTTGATCCAAAGCCGACGCACTGTCTTATGTATAAAGGGGTTACCGTAATAACTCCGAACACCAAAGAGGCTTCGGAGTCGGTTCATATAGAGATTAAAGACGAAGAGACCCTGCTTAAGGCGGGCAAGGAACTTCTCCGCCGGGTGGGTTGTGAATCCGTACTTATTACGCGCGGCGAGCACGGCATGTCGCTTTTTACGCGCGGCAAAGCCCCGCTGCATATACCCACTTTCGCGCAGGAGGTTTTTGATGTTACCGGCGCCGGAGACACTGTTATAAGCGTTTTGGCGCTTTCACTTGCCGCCGGGGCTAACCTTGCGGAAGCTTCTTATCTGGCTAATGTAGCGGCCGGAGTGGTTGTGGGTAAACTTGGAGCGGCGTCCGTGAGCATAGAAGAAATAAAAAAAATGCTTAAGGCAAGCACTAAGCGCTGAATTATAAAAAGCAAGAAGTATGGGTTTTGGTTTAGTTATTGTTTCGAATTTCGAACTTGATTTTTCGAATTTTCGTCCAAGGACGCTTGAATGGTAAGCAAAAAAATACTCGGCCTTAAAGCTCTGGTATCGGCCGTTAAAAAAGAAAAGAAATCCGGGCGCAAAATTGTTTTCACGAACGGCTGTTTTGATATCCTGCATGTCGGGCATATAAGGTATCTGAAATCTGCGGGGAAACTCGGGGACAAACTGGTGCTCGGTTTAAACAGCGATTCCTCGGTGAGAAAACTTAAGGGCAAAGGCCGTCCGGTGGTTCCGCAGTCGGAGCGGGCTGAATTGCTTGCCGAATTCCCTTTCATAGATTATATAGTTGTCTTCGGGGAAGACACGCCGTACCGGGTCATAAAAGCAATCCTGCCGGATGTGCTGGCTAAAGGCGGAGACTGGGCGCCTGAAAATATCATCGGAAGCGATGTGGTGATGGGGAACGGCGGGAAGGTGAAATCGCTTCCCTATGTTAAAGGCCGGTCTACAACCAACATAATAAAGAAATTACTGACGAGACTATAAGCCGGTATTACGCGTTAAAAATTGAAAGGAGTTGACGGGGCTTTATATGACTAAAGGAAAACTACTGCTGTTCTTGCTGGTCGCCGGTATTGTGCCTGCGTTCATACTCTTCTATTTTGCCTACTTGAATTCCACTCCGGCAAAGGACAGCAAGGCAGCGGATATCGCCAAGGTTCTTTTGAAGAGCGAGGAGCGGTTAGGCGCTGAAGAGGCCATTAAGAACGCCAGGTATGTCACGGTGCTGCTGCGCAAAATAGAAACCGAGACGCGGAGCGTCAGCGAGTTCGCCGAGAACCTCTACGGCAACCCCGGGCTTTTTGCGGAACCCAATTACAGGAAGTATTCCGTTAATCCCCAGTTTGGTTTCTACTGGAACCAGAAAAATGAGGGGGATTCGGTACTTTTCGTCCCTTCGAGAATACCGGTGACTTCAATAAACAGGAAGGAGTTCACGGTAAGCGAGCACCTTGATTTTGTGATGAAGAGAGCCCGGAAGAACTGCCCCGAGATACAGCAGCTCTACCTGATGACGGGAGATTCGCTGCGGGAATACCCGTGGGCCAACCTTGACGACCTCTCGAAGGCCGGACTTTTTAAGCCGAATCAGGTCTTCAAGAATGACGAGAATTCCGCTTACAACCTGCTTGGCCCTAAGTATAACCAGAAGAAACTTGAATCCTGGAGCGCTCCCTACTGGAGCAGTTCAGCCAGGTCCTGGGCGCTCACGTTTTATGTGCCTGTTTACGCGAGGGGTGTTTACAGGGGCGTGATAGGTTCCGAGGTTTCTTTAAACGACCTCTTTGAGAGCATACTCTACAAAAAATTCAAGTACACAAACGCGTTCCCGGTATTTATGAGCCTTGATGGGAAACTTCTTTCGACGTCTCCTTTCGGCTATAAAGTGCTCAAGTGCTCGCCCGAGGAAAAAAGCGAGAGAAAGTTGGATCTTTCCCTGCTCGCGTCCGGAACCCTGGCAGGGCTTGTAAAATCAACTTACCTTTCAAAAGAAGCCGGCCTCTCCAGGGTAGATATAGAGAGCGTGCCTTACCGGGCATTTACTTTCCCGGTTGAGACCGCGAACATGTCCTTCTGTCTTTTTGTGAATTCGGCCGAGTTTGAAAGCCAGGCAGCCGGGAATCTCACGCTTGATGCTTCCGGCGGCTCACAGCAGGCGGCCTGGGTCCAGCCGGCGATTTTTACCGCGTGTGTAATCGCGGTGCTCTCGCTGATGCTGCTTATGTTCACTCCCGAGGAGAAGCCGGAACCTCCGGCTTCAGGTCCTGTCCATGCTCCGCTTTTCGACAAGGACCGCAAGGACCTTATGGACAAAATTTTCTCGCTTGAGAATACTAATGCCAACCTCCAGAGCACGCTCCGGAAACTGCAGGCGGAGATGGACGCGAACAGAAAACGCCCGTTGTCTTTCACGGCGAGCGTCCTGACCAGGGAAGAGGCGGAGAAAGATTACAAAACCTACGCGGCAAAACTTGAGCAGGAAAGGGAAGCCAGGGCGGAGGCGGAGGCCAGGCTTAAAGTCGCGCTTGACGAAAGCTGGCTGCTCGCGGAAAAGATGCGCGACCTTGAAGAAAAGCGCGGCGAACTGGAGCGGACTCTTAACTCCAGGATGAATTTTGAAAAGCAGGGCATGCTCTCAAAGGTCAAGGAAATAGAGGATGCCAAACTCAAGATGGCGGAAGAGGTAAGGGCGGCCTCGCGGGAGAAAGCGCAGCTCCTTAACAAGATAGCGACGCTGGAGAACGAGGCGAAGGATCTTACCTTCAAGCTTATGGACAGGTTCGAGTCGGAGAAGTCAAAGCTGAAGCTTGAGATAATGGAGCTGAGCCGCAAAGCGGCCCAGAGTCCCGGTCAGGATGTGAACCTCGAAGAGCTTTTCAGGCTCAGGGAAGAGAAGAGGGACCTTTCCTACAGGCTTAATATGCTCGAGGGAAATTCAAAAAATGCGGATAAAGAAAAAGACTATTTCAGAAAAACAATGAACGACCTGGAGTCGAAGAACAGGGAACTCTCAAGGACCGCGGACGAGCTTAGGATCAGGCTCTCTCAGCAGGACCCCGGGGCTTCAGGCCTTGAAGGCGAAAAGAGACAGCTGCAGGACAGGGTGCGGGAGCTGGAAGAAACGAATTTTTCGCTCAAGAAAGCGTTAACCGAGCTGCAGGCGCGCGTGAAGCAGGGGCTTTCTTCTTCGTCGGAGTTTGAGCTCACAAAACGCGCCTATGAAGAGAAAATAAGAGCCCTGGAAGCAAAAGCGGATGAGGCTCGCTCTCTTTCTGTCACAAACACATCGCTCAGGAAGTCGCTCTTTGAGCTGCAGGACCTTATGAGACAGGATCGCGCTTCCGTAAACGGAGCCGAGGAAGCAAAGAAGGCTCTGGAATCAAGCGTGAATGAGCTTCAATCCAAAGCGGCGGAGGCAAGGTTGCTTTCGGAAACCAACGCTTCTCTGAGAAAGTCGCTGGAGGAGCTGCAGGCGGCTGTGAAACGCGACCGCGCCGCGGCAACAGGTTCGGAAGAGGGGAGGAAGACGCTTGAAGCAAAAATAAGCATGCTTGAAGTGAAAGCGAAAGAGGCTCAGGCGCTTTCGGAGACCAATCTTTCTCTGAGAAAGTCGCTCAGCGATCTGCAGGAATCTGTGAGGCGCGACCGCGCGTCGGCCGCCGGATCAGAAGAAGCGCGTAAAACCCTGGAAAATAAAATAAGAGAACTTGAGGAGAAGACAAGCGAAGCCGAGGCTCTCTCGGAAACGAACGCCTCCTTAAAGAATTCGCTCCTGGACCTTCAGGAAAAGGCAAAGAAGGGACAGCGGGACTCCTCCGCGTTCGAGGCTTCAAAGGCAGCGTATGAAGAGAAGATAAAGAACCTTGAGGCTAGGGTGGAGGAAGCACGCGGTTTAAAAGATGCTCTCCGGAAAGCCGAAGCGGCCGCGGCTTCGAACAGTTCCGGCGTGAAGGAATTGGAAGAAGCGAAAAAAGCCTCTGCTGAAGCGGCAGGGCTTCGCGAAAAGCTTGTTTCCTCGGAAAAAGAGAAAGATGAACTGAAAGCGCTCAACGGAGCGCTGAACAGAGACCTGGAGAGCGCGCTGCAGAAAAACATAGCGCTGGAAACCATGACTCGCGGCGGGAATTGCGAAACAATAAAGAATTTTGACAAACCCGGACCCGCGCAGGCTTTTAGGCCGCTTGAGGAACCCGCGAAGAAGACCTTTAAGGCGGGGCCCAAAGAGAGCAACATCCTGATTGTTGACGACGAGGGCAGCGTGATTAAGGCCTTCGGCGACATGCTTTACGGGATGGGGTTCACGCTTTATATCGCGAGGACCGGCAAGTCAGCGGCGCAGAAACTGTCGCTCGGGAATTATAACTATGTCTTTCTCGGCTGCTCCCTGCCGGATATGAACCCGCGCGATCTCTATAATGATTTAGTTAAGACGGACAAGAGTTTTGAAAAACGCCTTATATTCTGCGGGCAGGGCAACGCCGCTGACGACCCGTTCTTTAAGGACAAGAAAGTTGTCAAGGCTTCGGCCGGGGAAGAGGAAATAGTTTCGCTGTTATCATAACAGAAGGAAGAATATTATGCCGATCTACGAGTACCGCTGCAGAAAATGCTCTCATGAATTTGAAGAACTTCAGAACAGCAATGTGAGAACCATGAAGTGCCCCAAGTGCGGGGGCACGGCAGGCAAAAAAATGAGCGCCGCCGGCTTTGTCTTTAAAGGTTCCGGCTTTTATGTGAACGATTATAAGAATAAATCCTCGGAGAGTTCTTCAAACCCGAAACCTGAAAGCAAGACGGCTACGGAAAAGGACGCAAAACCCGCCGAGAGCAAAACTGAAAAGAAAGCCGAAAGCAAACCGGTTTTGAAGGCAAAGAAGGATCCTGCCGCAAAGAAGTAACGAGCAGCAAAGCCTGTCAATTTGAACGGCCTTTAGAGGGTAAAAATGAGCTTAGACCATAAATGGCAAAAATACTGGGAAGAGACGCGGCTTTTTAATGCCGAAGATGTTTCAGCCGCTAAAAAATATTATGTACTGATGATGTTTCCGTATCCTTCTGGCAGCAAACTCCATATGGGGCACTGCAAGAATTACGTGATCGGGGATGTCATCGCCCGCTACAAGAAAATGCAGGGTTTCAATGTCATGCATCCGATGGGCTGGGACGCTTTCGGGCTTCCCGCCGAGAACGCGGCCATAAAATTCAACGTGCACCCCTCTGACTGGACCAAAAACAATATTCAGGTAATGACGCAGCAGCTGAAGAACATCGGCATCTGCTATGATTGGTCCCGCGAGGTTACCACCTGCGAGCCTGATTATTACCGCTGGACCCAGTGGCTTTTTCTTAAGTTTCTTGAGAAAGGGTTGGCGTATAAAAAAAAGAAAGAGGCCAACTGGTGTCCGAAATGCATGACCGTGACCGCCAATGAAGAAGTCATTGACGGGGCGTGCTGGAGGTGCAAGACTCCTGTGACCAAGAAGGAGCTTGACCAGTGGTTCTTTAAGATTACCGATTACGCCGACAGGCTGCTGGAAGACTTGAAGGGGCTTACCGGCTGGCCCGAGAAAGTGAAGATCATGCAGGAGAACTGGATAGGCAAGTCCTTCGGCGTTGAAATAAAATTTATGGTCAAAGAAACCGGAGATGAACTTCCGGTATATACCACAAGGATTGACACCATCTTCGGAGTGACCTATCTTGTAATAGCCCCGGAGCACCCGCTGGTAAAAAAACTTGTTAAGGGCACGGAGTACGAGGCAAAGGTTAACGCTTTCTCTGAAAAGCTGAAGATGACCCCGGAAATGGAACGGACCTCCGACGCTTCCAAGAAGGAAGGTTTTTTCATAGGCAGGCACGCGGTAAACCCGGTTAACGGCGAAGCGGTCCCGATATTTGTCGCCAATTATGTCCTGCTGGAGTACGGCACGGGCGCGGTCATGGCCGTTCCGGCGCACGACCAGAGGGATTTTCTTTTCGCGAAAGAGTACGGGCTGCCGGTAAGGGTGGTGATAAGCCCTGAAGGAAAAAAACTTGACCCTGTTTCAATGACGGAAGCCTTTGTTGACGCGGGCGTGCAGGTAAATTCAGCGCAGTTCGACGGTCTTCCGAGCGCCAAAGGCATAGTATCCATAGCTGACTGGATTGCGCAAAATGGCTTCGGGACCAAGACGGTAAAATTTAAACTTCGCGACTGGCTGATTTCCCGCCAGCGTTATTGGGGCGCTCCGATACCGGTTATTTATTGCGATAAATGCGGGATAGTCCCGGTTCCGGAAAATGAGCTTCCTGTTAAACTTCCTCACACGGTTAATTTCAAGCCAACGGGCGCGGCTTCCCCGCTGGCCGCGATAAAAGAGTTCGTGGAAACAACCTGTCCGAAGTGCGGCGGCCCGGCGAGAAGAGAAACGGATACGATGAACACCTTTATCTGCTCTTCGTGGTACTTTCTTCGTTACGCGGACGCAAAAAACGATAAAGAGGCTTTTTCAAAAGCGAAGGCAAACTACTGGCTGCCGGTAGACCAGTACGTCGGCGGGGTCGAGCACGCGATTCTGCACCTGCTTTACGCCAGGTTCTTCACGAAGGTGCTTTTTGACCTCGGTTATATCGGGTTCAGCGAGCCCTTTACCAATCTTTTCACCCAGGGCATGGTGCTGAAAGACGGCGCCGTTATGTCGAAATCAAAAGGCAATGTTGTGCTCGCCGATCCGCTCATAGAAAAATACGGAGCGGACACGGTGCGCGGGCTTATTCTCTTCGCCGCGCCGCCGGAGAAGGAACTTGAGTGGAGCGATCAGGGGATAGAAGGGATTCACAGATTCCTCGGGCGGGTTCAGAGGTTTATTGACCCGAGGATGGAGCTTCTAAAGAACGCCGCCTGGAAAATCGAAGGCGGTAAACTTGAAAAAGAAGCGCGCGATCTTTATACCGCGCTTAACAAGACGGTGAAGAAGGTCAGGGATGACATTGAGAACAGTTTCCACTTCAACACGGCCATTGCGGCGCTTATGGAATTTGTTAACCACCTTTACACGCTTAAGGAGCCGGCCGTAGGAAAGGCGAAGCAGGACTTCGATGCGGTCCTCGGCCTTGCTATGAAGGATATACTGCTCTGCCTGGCCCCTTTTATGCCGCACAACGCGGAGGAGTACTGGGAAAAGGCCGGCGGCAAGGGCAGTATCTTTCTGCAGAAGTTTCCGGCCCATGATCCGGCTTTTATAACGGATGACAGCGCGGTCATCGTCCTTCAAGTGAACGGCAAGGTTAAGAGCAAGATCACTATTCAGGCCGGAATGGCTGATGCCGAAGTAAGGGAACTTGCCCTGAAGGACTCTAAAATAATAGAAGCTCTGGCGGGAAAAGCGCCGAAGAACGTGATAGTCGTGAAAAATAAACTGGTCAACATAGTTGCCGCTTCATAAATATAGCGCCTATACAAATAACGGAGGAATTATGAAAAAACTTGCAATAATCGCGGTTCTGGCTTCGTTGCTTTGCGGCTGCGCCTCAATGAAGCCCGTGCTTCCCGAAAAAGTCAGAAAGATAGCCATACCGACATTTGCCAACAGGACCTCGCAGTATGACCTGGAAACGGGTTTTACAAATTCGGTTATCAAGCAGTTTATGGTGGACGGCAGGCTGGAAGTGGTTTCCCGGGATAAAGCCGATGTGCTTCTTGAAGGGACCATCAGGCAATACCTGCTCCAGCCGATGCTTTATGACGTTAACAACGTTATTGTCCAGTATAAACTCAAGATTGTGCTGGATCTGAAATTCACCGACCTTGCTACCGGCAAGATCAGCTGGGAACAGAAGGAACTCGGAGGCATAACCGGGGGAACCACCACGTATAATGTTTCCGGAGGAAGCGCTAACATCGCGACTGCGCGCATAGAAACCGAGAACGAAGCCAGGCAGAGGATCTTCAACAACATGGCGGTGGCGTGCCTTAACAGGGTTATATATGGCTGGGAAAATTATTAAAAACAAATCCGCTTATTTCATAGCCGGCGACGACAGCTTTTCGAAAGAAAAAAAGGCCGCCGAGATTATAGACAAAATCTTTCCCGATAAAAGTTCGAGAGACCTCAACTTTGAATCCATTAACTGCGCGGACCTGACGGCTGATTATTTCTTAAACCTTGACGAAAAACTGAAGACCGCTCCGTTCCTCGCGGAAAAAAGGGTCCTCGTGCTGAAGAATTACGAGGAATTGTACATAGAAAACAGCAGAAGGCTTACAGAGTACCTGCAGGAGGTTCATAAAGACCCCGCCAAATATGACGCCTGCCTCATACTCGTTACCAAGGATACGGTTTCGGGCGGAAAGGACCTGAGCAAAAAGCAGTACTCCGAGTTCAGCCGGTTCTGCGAGATAATACTGTGTTTTAATCCGTCGGACGAGGCAAGCCTGAGGGCGAGGCTTTCGGCCAGGCTGAGCGCTTCTGAAAAGACCATTTCCGATGAGGCCGCCGCCGTTGTCATGGACCGCGCTAACGGCGATGTAAGGGAACTTGAATCGGAAGCCGAGAAGCTTATAACTTTTGCCGGAAAAAAGCAAAGGATAGAGATTCAGGACGTCAAATACCTGGTGAGCGACACGGATGTAAACGAGTTTTGGGATCTTTCAACGGCCATCATCTCAAAAAATTTCGCAGCCGCCATGAAGATATTTTATAATATTTTCGACCACAACCGGCCTGAGACCGCCTGCCTGGTAGTCATGGGGGCGCTAAATCACAATTATCTGAATCTCTGGAATATCAGAAGGCTGGAAAAATCAGGCATGAGCAGGGACGCGGCCTGCGGAAAGCTTGGAGTAAATCCTTTTGTCGGAAAACGGATATGCGAAGACGGAAGGAATCTTACGGAAAACGACATAAAAAAGGCCTTCACGATTCTCGCGAAGGCCGATATTTCTTATAAAACAGGCAGGATGCCTGCGCAGCCTGCCATAGAACGTCTTATTTATAATCTTACTGCTTTTTAGAGAGGGAGTTCACGTGTTTCTGGAGTTTTGAGATCATCCTGCTGGCCTTGTTCTTATGGAGCACGTTCTTCAGGGCGCATCTCTGAATCTCCGGAAGGAAAGTGTCGAGAAGCTTTTTGGCTTCATCGGCTTTCTTTGAGGAAAGGATTTTTTTATTGAGGGTTTTCAAACGGGTCTTGAATGAGACCATCCTCAAGTGTTTTTTCTTTGTTTTTCTTGCTTCTTTTGTCGCTGATTTTGTTACCGGCAAATTACACCTCCTGAGATTTTTAAAAATAGCAGATGTAGTATAGCAAAAGAGCCGGTCAAAGTCAAGAAAGCAGCCCTTAATCCACGGGCAATACGGTATTTTCAGGCTGTTTAAGGGGAAAATGGACCAAAAAACGAGACACATAACCCGTTCTGTAGGGGTTTTAAGCTCCCTGACGGCGCTTAGCCGCGTGCTCGGCTATATCAGAGACGCTATTAACGCCGCTCTTTTCGGGGCGGGTATGATCTCTGACGCCTTCTTTGTTGCGTACAGAATTCCGAATATGCTCAGGGACCTGCTCGCGGAAGGCGCCTTAAGTTCCGCCTTCATTCCGTCCTTCGTCGAATATTTTGAAAAGAAAGGCAGGGAAGAGGCGTTCCGCCTCGCATCCATAGTCCTGACGCTCCTTACCGTAATCTTCTCGGCCGTAGTGCTGCTAGGCTGGGCTTTTGCCGGCCCTATTGTCTCTTTTATGGCCCCGGGGTTCTCGCCGGCCGCCCAGGAGCTTACCGTCAAGCTCACAAGGATACTCTTCCCTTTTATCGCCTTCATGGGGCTTGCCGCAGTTTTCATGGGCATGCTGAATTCCATGAAGAAGTTTACAATGTCGGCGCTGGCCCCGGCTGTCGGAAATTTGGTCATGATAGGAACGGGCGGGCTTATAATGGCCCTCGGCAGGCAGGGCGGCAACTATGACAAGTGGATAGTATTGTGGTCGGCCGGCGCCGTCATTTCAGGACTGGTTCAGCTTTCGGTGCAGGTGCCTGAAGCTCTAAAACAGGGGTTCCGTTTCAAACCGTCCCTAAAGTGGAAGGAGCCGGGTATAATGCAGATGGCGAAGCTCATGGCTCCGGCGGTGCTCTCCAATTCCGTCGGGCAGGTGCAGGTGCTTGCCAATACCATAATGGCTTCCATCCTTGGAGCGGCCGCGGTCACCTATCTCTACTACGGCTACCGGCTTATGCAGCTGCCGATGGGAATATTCGGAGTTTCGATAGCCACCGCGGTTTTTCCGCTTATCGCAGCCCATGCCGCGAAAAATGAATCCGCCGAATTGAAACATACTGTTTCCATGGGAATCAGGCTTAACATGCTGATTGCCCTGCCTGCGACCGCCGGGCTCATTGTCCTTTCTTATCCTATAAACGCGCTCCTTTTCCGGCACGGAATGTTCGGAACCCATGACACTCTGATGGCCGCCCGGGCCGCCTCCTGGTACACGGCGGGACTGCTCTTCGCGTCGCTGATAAAACTGCTTACCCCGACTTTTTTTGCGCTTAAGGATTCGAGAACGCCCGTTATCATCAGCATCACTTCAATAATAATGAATGTACTGCTCTCGATGATTCTTATGGGGCCGTACGGTTTTATCGGCCTGGCTGCGGCGAACACGGTAGCCTCTGTTTGCAATTTTGGCCTGCTTTTCATTATGCTCCGGAGAAAGCTCGGGCCCCTTGAAGAAAAACAGATATTTTCTTCTTTTGTGAGGATCGGTGCGGCCTCCGTGCTCATGGGCCTGGCCTGCTATTGGCTCTCGGCGCTTTTCGGCGAGCCGCACAAATTATGGCTTAGACTGCTGCAGGTTCTGGTCTGCGTGCCTGCGGGGATAGGCGTATTCTTTGTTTCCGCTCATCTTTTGGGTGTCAGGGAGATAGGGACATTTATGGATATTTTAAAAAAGCGCGCGCCAAAGAAAGATACGCCCGCCGTTCAATAGCAGAGAGGAGAGATCGTTTGGTAACTATGAGAAAACTTGTCTCTTCAGTCAGAAACATTTTTCTTGTTCCCGCCTGTTTAGCCCTGCTGTTTTTCGCGGTAACAGGCATTGTCTCCTTTCTTGCGGAAAGGCCGTCTTCCCGGGGCATAGAGGCTTTTTCTCCAAACCCATATTGCCTGTCTGATGATACTGATGCGGCAACCCTGATAGACGCGGCTTCGCGCGATGATTATAGAAAACTCTCTCCATATTTTAGGCGAAGAGTTTCCGGCGGGAAAGTAATTATGGACTATTTTGGAGGGGATCTCCGCAGGATGGGGTTGTTTGTAGTCTCCGCTCAGAAGTTTTCCGCGCAGGGGACGCTGACGGGAGTTTCTTGGCGGGATTCTATCCCAAAATTCCTTTCTATTTTTAGACCTGGTTCAGGCATGCAGGAAATATTCGACAGGGCTATCAATTCTTCGGAGATTACGGAGTTTTCCGGAGGGCTCAGAATGGGAAGCGGCAGAGTCATTTTCCTCGGCTCCCCCTCCGATTTTTCCGTAAAGGCCGGCGCCGGCGGAAGGTTGTCCTCTTTTGTCTTAAAGCTAGAGCTCAAAGACAGGGACTCTGACCTGCCCGTGCTTGACGCTTTGAAGCTTTGTTTTGGCGAGCCCCGGGCTCCCTATCTCAGGGAAACTTCCGAAAATGTTTCAGGGAAACTCGGCGGAATGAGCAATGCTTACAGGAATTATGACTGCAACTGGGAGTTTCCGGATTATTCCGCGGGGTTCAAAGGCTCCTACACGCACAATCAGAATTACGGCGGCAGCGCCGTGGGCGCGGGCATTAACGAAGCCTTTTATTTTGAAGGGAAATTGAAGATTGGCGCGAAAGAGATTTGGCCTCCGCGGGAAAAATAGCATTTACAGCCCGAGAAGGCTGTGTTAAAATATAACGAAATCAGTTCTCGGTGTATGAAAAGGCGGATTTGTAAATGAAAAAAATACTGCTTGCCGGTTTCCTTGCGGCCGCGCTTTTTCTCTGCGGCTGCAACAAAACTCTGTCAAGAAGCAATGTCCTCGACCCGAACTATGACGGTGGAGGGACAGGTTTTGTCGAAGGGTATGTTAAGAATTCTTCCAGCACCGGTCTCACGGCCACGCTTTCGTATAACAACGGAACTACTGCTACCGCAGGCTCGGACGGCCATTTTTCATTCAGTAACGCTCCTGCCGGTAACCAGACCTTGACGGCTTCCTGCGCCTGGTATGCCGGTGCCACCCAGAGTGTTCTCTTGAATGTTGGCGGCAGCAACCGGAATGTCAATTTCACGCTTCAGTCAGGGCGTCCATCAGGGATATTTCCATATGGTTTTGAGAACGGCGCTTTGAGTTCTCCCTGGATATCTAATATCTCCGGAGGCGGAACCCAGTCTATTGTATCAACCTATCCGCATACAGGCAGCCAGAGCTGTAAGCTGTCAACGTCCGCCATAAATGATGACGCTCAGATAAAATACGTCGGGCTTAACGCGCTCAAAGGCGCCAAGGCAACCGCCTGGATGTATACCTCAAGCCTTAACATGGCTGTCAGCTCGCTTAAGTTTCAGGACACTTACAGCAACGGCCCGGAAATAGGCATAAAAAACGGATCCTTTTATTACAAGAATGTCACAGGCAGTCAGAATACAATAGGAGGAGTAACTCCTGTTGTAAATACCTGGTATAGGTTCGATTTAACCTACGAGATTGATACCAGCAACCTTTCTTATGTTATTTACGACAATAGCGCCACGCCTGTTCAATTAGCCAGTATGACGCAGTTTCCAAACAGCAGCGTGGCTTACATAGACAGGTTTGTCATAGAAAATTACTGCAGCACGGCCGGCGGAGCAGTCACGTATGCCGACGATGTCGATCTCATAAAGAAATAATGTTTACCCCCGCCCCATTTTCAGGAAAACACAAAAAAAACTGCCTGCAGATACTGATAGTGTTTCTGTTGCTGGTTCCTGCCTTTGTGTCCGCGAAAAAATCAGCTCCTGCCGTAGCCGAAGAACTCAAAGATTCTCTCTCAAAAGCCGGAAAAGCCATAGAGAAAAGGAACGAGCGAGATATAGATTTTTACCTGTCGCGGGCCATGGGGCTTATTTCAAACAGTTCTGATCTGGGCGAATACTGGAAAGAAACTAACGGCCTGCTCAAGAAAGCCGGGCTGGGAATGAGCGTTCAGGCCCCGTACGCTTTCTCAAAAAGTTTCACAGAACACCTGCTGGAAACGCCCGCGACGCTCTGGGGATGCCCGCCGGACGGAGTCGACAAAGAGGGGCGCCGCATGTGCATAACACTTGTCAGCGACGGCAATTCCGCGCTGAATATCGTCGCTTCTCCCATGCTTGAACGCTGGGGCGTCTTTGGCAGCACCGGAATAAAGTTTTTTGCCGACCTGCCGGAATGCTCCACGGAGGAGCCTCCCTTTATCGCTTACACAAAACTGGAGAACGGCAAGCCGTCAGGAAAAGGAAACAGACAGGCGCTGGACCTTAAGGGCATGGCCTTAATGCACCTCTGGCCGGTTGATTTCTTCGACCTGGACGGTGACGGCGTAAAAGAGATCCTGATTCGATGCAACGCGGCTGCTCATAACGGGTTTTCGCAGTTCCTCTTTATCTACAAACCTTCCGGTGAAACCCTGAAATTTGTCGGGAGGCTGGAAGGAGGGCGCGAAGGGATAGCGCGAAGAGTCAAAGGGAAAGTGTTCGAGGTCGGAGCCGGGATTCCCCCCGGGAAAGGTGAAGAGAGCGCTCCGGCGGAGATGAGGCTTGATACGATAAAATACGAAGGCGGAAAATTTACAAAAGTTTCCCAAAAGAACATTCCAAATCCTTTGCTTGGCGAGGGATGGAAGAAATACTACGAGCCGCCGGAAGACGCTCCCAAGGGGACGAGTCCAAGGTAGTTTAGGCCCGGGCTCTGCGAGGGGAGGTGTTGTGCGTAAACTATGCTTGCTTTGTTTTTCTGCGGTATTCCTTTCCTTTATCCTCAATGCGGAAGACCAAAAGCCTGTTGACAAGGAAAAAAGAGCGAACATCATGAGGCTGATGAAGCTCCAGGGAATGATGGGTTATGCTCCTGATGCCAATGGTTCTGACCCCCTGCTTAAGGACCTGCAGAAAGAGCAGATGGACAAGACTCACGAGCTGATGATCTCGGCCTATGACAAATACCTCACCGATGCCGATATCAGGGAGTTGATTGCTCTTTTCGATGGCCCCGCCTGGAAGAAATTCAAAAGAGTTCAGCCGCTGATCACGAAGGAGTTGATGTCGGCTTCGAAGGCGCTCGCCGAAAAAACCTCAGGACTTATTAAAGACGAAGAAAACACGCCGGTTTCTAAAATGAAGGCCGATCCGAACTCGGCGATAGGGAAAGAATTAATAAAACTCAAAGAGATGAGGACAAGCGCGTCGCTTTTGCGCATCCGTTCTTCGCTTTCCTTCTTCTATTCAAAAAGCGAAGGGGAGTATCCCAAAAATCTGGATTCTGATTTTAAGGAATACCTGTCTCCGCTGCCGGTTGAATTGATAACAGGAGGCAATAAAGTCTCCCCGGTTTTTGACGGCGCCGGCGGATGGTTTTATGACTCCAAAACCGGGGTGATCGGACTTAATGTAAAAGGGAAAGACCTGGCCGGTAAAGAATACGCCTCCTATTGAGCGCCGGGGGCTGTTCAGGGAGAAACTATGATTATACCTTCCGCAAAAAAGATTATTCTCGGCCTTTTCGCGCTGATATTTTCCTTGCAGGCGTCCGCGGAAAACTGGCCTAACTTTCACGGGCCAAAGGGCGATAACATCTCCCCGGATAAAGGATTGCTGAAAAGCTGGCCTGAGAAGGGCCCGGAGCTGCTCTGGAAATATGAAGGCATCGGAAGCGGTTTCTCCACGGTCTCCGTGGTTGACGGTGTTATCTACACCGCCGGCTGCACCGATAAGAACTCGATGGTTTACGCTCTTGATTCTTCAGGCAAACTCCTCTGGCAGTCCGAACTCGGAGACCCGCTCACAGAACCAAAGCTTATCCCGGGTACCCGCGGAACTCCAACGGTAAAAGACGGGAAAGTTTACATGCTCAGCCCGCTCGGCGTGCTGGGATGTTTCAGCGCAAACGACGGCGCGAAACTCTGGGAGAAGGATCTTGCTGATTCCAAAGTAGGCGCAAGAACCCCAGGCTGGCGGTTCTCTGAATCCTTTCTGATAGACGGCAACAGGATTTTCGTGACCATCGCCAAGAAGGATTTCATCTACGCTTATGACAAGGATACCGGAAAGAAAATCTGGAACACAAGCGGATTTACGGACGCTCTCGCTTATTGCTCGCCCTCGATAATAGAATTCAACGGAATAAGACAACTCGTTACGATGAGCGCCAGATATGTTGTTTCGTTTGACATCGAAAGCGGGAAAATGCTCTGGTCGGCAAAACAGGAATCTCTCGGAATGAATGTTGCCACGCCGGTAATGGCGGACAACCGCGTCTATGTCTCCAGTTCCTATAAATGCGGGACAAAATGCCTTGAGCTTTCCGCCGACGGCGGCGGTATCGCGGTGAAAGAGGCCTGGTCGAGCGGGCTGCTCGAC
>CAITPB010000174.1 GCA_903894145.1 Candidatus Firestoneibacteriota bacterium
GTTGTAAACGTTACGAACGTTAATAAAGTAAACCTTTTTCCCTTTATGCGCATTACGTTACAAACGTTAAGAACGTTAATAACGTTATAAACCTTAATGCGTACTTCGCCGGAAAAGCGTTTATGGAATAGTAAACTCCGACTCGCTAATCCCCGTATTAACCTTAATATCTTCAAACCTTGTCCGGATAGACGTATTCGCGCTTCCGAAAAAAGCCGTGGTTTCCGTCTCGATGGGTATCCAGCACCTGGATTTGTCGGGACTTTGCTTCGCAGAATCAAGATATGCCGGATCCGGCTCATAGGGCTTACCGCGTTCACAAACCTTACCGGTCCACTTCTTTTGTAAAACATCATATTCCGCAGCTTTCTTTATTATGGTCCTTGAAGCCAGCATTTTATCGGGGCCGTACTTCTCAACCTCAAAATCAAGCCCGGTGAAATAGTCGATACAGATAACAAGCCGTGAATAAGCTTTATTGTCATTCTTTGGCTCAGCGTCCAAGGAGTAAACTTCGCTCAATCCGGGTTTCTCGCCGCGTTTTACCAAAACGGTATGCGCAGAAAGAAAGGCTTCCGGCGCATAGGCATAATTCACCTGCTCAAAAGGAACCCCTATTATTTCCGAGATGTCAGAATTATGAGTCTTTCCGTCGCCGGAAACAGAGAGAGATTTCCCGCCCTTGAAAACCGAGTATTTTGAACTGTCTGAAAGATTGACCATCTTAGTCATATCCGGTTTTTTTGCCATGTAAAGCGTACGGGTTTCCGGAAGATCTTTTCCTCCCGAGATCCCCGTATCAATTCTGACGCCGGAGATATCGTCCGCGAGCGCAAAATTGCCGGCGAGCCTGTCAAGCGGCTTCGGCCAGGCGCGTACTTTGTAGAATACCGTGCTGCTGTCCGGGTTCTTTACGCCCGCTGCCTTCGCACTTATTAGATTCGTTTCAGAAGGATCGCTCCCGGCCTCAAACTCCACCGAAACATTTCCATACTTGTCCGTTATCCCTGTTGCCTTATTAAGTTTCGGGCCATTCTCTTTAGCCTCGTTTTCCACAAAGAAATCTATCCTGCGGTTCTGCTGGGCAACGCCTTTAATGTCATACACCGTTGCCGTCAGAATGGCGGTCTCTCCGGCAAAAAGCCTGCCACCGTTTTTTGCCCTGACAGGCCCTGCGCCTATACTGCCCGCCGGAAGAACGGCGCTTTTGGTCTCGCAAAATAAAGGAAGCGCCAGCAAAAATGAAAACAATATGACCGCCGGATATTTCATGCTCCCCTCCCGCAGATTTCCGTATTCATTTGAACTGCAGCAATCTCTTAATTTTTCGCGCCATCTTAAATTGCGAGTAAGTCGTCAAAACATCGGAAACGAACTGCCGGGTCTCCCGATAGGTAATCCTGTTTAGCTCCTCGTTCTCATCCTTCCCGGCCCCGCCTGAAGCCCATTCGTCGCCTTTTCTAAGCCCCGCGTTATAAGCCGCGAGGGACAAAACGAGGTTTCCTTTGTACCGCTTTCTGAGTTTTTGAATATAGTAAAACCCTATCTCAATGTTTATCTCCGGCTTATAAAGCTCCTCGGAGTTGACATAATCTATCTTTTTCTCCAATGCCAGCTCTTCGGCAGTCTCCGGCATCAATTGCATCAGGCCCACTGCCCCGGCGCTGGAAACGGCCATAGGATTGAAAGTACTCTCGCATTTTATGATGGCGGCCACCAGAAGCGGGTCAACTTTATAGATCCCGGCGTTCCTGTAAAGCAGGCTCTTATATGTAATCGGGCTTAGGGCGTTCCAAAACCAGTCGCTCCCGGCCACGGCAAACAGGACCAGCAATATAAGGACCACCGCAGGCAGAATCTTTCTGATATTTGACTTTTTATCGTTCATCTCAGGAAAGGAGCTTCATTAGTTCATTTTTATGCTCAGGGTATTCCTTGGCCATCCCGTAAAGTAAAGCCGTAAGGTGCGCCTCGCGGCGGCTATGAACGCTTTTCAGGTCTGACATCTTCAGTCCGTGTCCGGAAGATAGCAACCTGAGCGCTTCTTTCTCCAGCGCGACATCCGGGTTGCCGCGGTCCTTAAGCGATTTTCTGTGATTCTCCACCAGTTTCAGCGCCACTCTCAGCATAATACCTGAAAAGGCCGGGATGCACCTGATGTAAACGCCTGTCTTATTTTCCGTGCCGGAATTCCTGGCAAAAATTGCTCCCGCGGAGTCCCCGTTCTTCCCGGTCTTTGCCAGGAGATACAGCATGTCGGGATCATCCTCAAAATACTTTTCTTCAAGCTCCCCGTCAAGGTTCAGCTCTTTTTTTGACTTCTTAAATTCCGCGGCGGCGATTTCCCTGTCGGCGTCAAAAACAGCGCTCCCGCGCTGGAAGAGCGTTTTTTCAACAATGTAAGTGTAAAATGTTTTCTGGAAACCCTCGTCATAAGGAGAGCAGATCTCCTTCATCGTGCTGCCGTAATGCTTGATAAGGGAGAGCGCCAGGATTCCCGTGTAGATCCCGTTCCCGCAAAAGACTGTTTTTCCGCCGGCCCTGATCGGGACCACTATATGCCCGGATTCTTCGGCGCCCACCAGCATCTTCTCTCCCGCGCGCAGGGCTTGCACAACCCATTTGTCGCCCACGCAGGCGATTCTGGTCTTTAGCCCGAGTTCTTTCTCCGCGGATAGCGCCGCCAAAATATCGCTCTCAACGGTATTTATGAAAATACCGCCGGGCACGGAGGCCCTGAGGTGCTTTGCTATGATAAAACTAAGTTTGTCGCCGTTTATCACGTACACTGCCTTCCTCAAACTGTTGTTCGCAAGGAGGTAGCACCTGTCTCCGTCCCCGTCAAGAACAATCCCGAAGGCAATATCTTTCTCTATCATCTCGCGTACCGAGGAAGGAAGATGTTTCGGATTTTCCGAGTGCTCGAACTTCTCCACTCCTTCCAGCAGGGCAACGCCGCCGCCCTGGTTGATGTTCTCGCCTCTCGGATCGTCATTTACGCACCTCGCCTTTATGTGAAGCGCTTTAAAAACGCGTTTTCCGAAAACAGTGCCCGCCCCGTTCGCCGGATCAAAAACCAGCTCCAGGTCTTTGAGGTCTTCTTTAAAAGGGACAGCGCCCGCAGTGACTTCCGTAAATATGGATCCTGATTCATAAAGACCCCTGCCTGAAGAATGCGCCGGAGCCGGTCTTTCAATCCCGAATAGCTGGGCGTAAACGCCTGCCGTGATCGCGTAATCGCCGCAAACGCCTTCAGGCAGGACTTTGAACCCGTCAACAAAGAATTTTACCCCGTTCTGGTTGCTCGGGTTGTGCGATGCCGTGAGCATTGCCGCGGCCTTGTATTTTTTGACAGCCATAATAATTGGAAGACCGGGTGTAACTATGACTCCGGCCTCCGCAACCTTAAACCCGCCGAGACGCAGACCGTCAATAAGCGCGGACTTAAAAGGCTTGCCGTTGAAGTAATCCCTGCCGTCCTCTCCGGCCAGCACCGTATCTCCTTTCTTTGCCCTGCCGGAAGCGAGCAGCGCTGCCGCAAAAGCCAGCGCCGTATTCCTTACCAGGTCAGGGGTGAGCCTATTTCCCGAAGAGAACATCTGCAGGAAATTTTTTCCGGACGAAGGCCTTTCAAGAGACACTACTCCCCTGACACCGTCGGTGCCGAATATCTTGACCCTCGCTGAAAGCACGGCAAGATCTCTGTCCTTCACGGCCTGCAGGCTGCGCTGCAGTTTCGCCAGGTCTATAACACAGGGCAGGAGTTTTTTGGAAAAGAGCGGAAGCTTCAGCGCTTCGTCAACAAAACCTCCCGGCGTTAAAACCGCCCGGTTTGACTGCCAGCTGTCTATAAAATAGACGCCCCGCGCCCGAAGTTCATTTAGATCACATGTACGCATTTACGGTTACCTCTTTTTTGCCCTCAATAGACTTAAAAGGAATAGAACTTCCTTCTGTCCTGATTCCGTCTGTTAAACAGTACCTTACTCCTCTCTGCTTTCCTGAAGGATTTTGATAGTTTATCTTGAATTTTACGCCGCGGAAAACACGGTCTATGCCAAAGGTCTTCCACCCCGCCGGCACCACCGGATCAAGAATCAGGCTGTCAAACCCCCCGCGGGCTCCAAGCATGAAATCCGTGGCGTTCTCAAACATCCAGGTGGCAGTCCCGGTCAGCCAGGAGTACATAGTTTCTCCGGCCAGCGGGCTCTCCGGCCCGTGAAAACAATTGGCAAAAACATACGGATCAGCCTTGGTTTCATCGGGATCAAGCCAGAGCGGGTGGAGCTTCTTCCACGCAGCGTAAGCAATGTCTCCCCTGCCTTCCAGAAGATCCGCGCGTATCTTAAAAGCCGCGGCGTGGCAGTAAACCCCGCCGTTCTCCGCAAACCCGGGCTGGTTAATGGTGGTCCTGCCGATCCAGGGTTTGAAATATGTTGAAGGAGGATACACCGCGCGCGGGCCGAACTTTGTCGAAAGCAGCGTCTCGAAAGTTGCAAAAATCTTTTTCTTCTGCTCCGGAGTTGCAATGCCGGAGTGTATAGCCCACGACTGGGAATTTATGTAGATTTTGCCCTCGTCATCTTTCGGCGTGCCGACAGGCCTCCCGTTATCCGAGAAACACCTGGTGAACCAGCTTCCGTTCCAGGCGTGCTTCTGGACATTCGCCGCCATTTCCTTCGCCCGGTTCTTAAAGATTTCCGCGTCCCTCTTTTTTCCGAGGAGTTCCGCGATAAAAACCATATCTCTGCAGGCAACTATAAACTGCTCGGAGAGCATGACGCTCTCGCCTTTGCCCTTTACTCCTACATGGGAAAGGCCGTCGTTCCAATCGCCCTGCCCGATTAGAGTCAGTCCGCGGGCTCCTCTCTGGCGGTGCAGGCAATCAATAGTCTTTTTGCAGTGGCCATAGACCGTGTCCGAACCTTTATCGTAATATTTTTCTTTCTTTGAGAAAATTTTAAGATCAGCCGTTTCCTTAAGATACTTCGCGGCGGCGTAAACCATCCAGACCGGGGAATCTTTGTAATCCCGGGAATCCGCCCTGCCGGAACCGTCGTCGGTGTACTGCCTGAGGGCGGTGCCGTTATTCCTCTGAAACCTTAGGGCCTCAAGGATGCGCTTGACGGAAGTTTCAGCGTCAAGAGGAACTATTCCCCTGGCGTCCTGAAGGACATCTCTGTAGCCGACATAGAAACCCCTCTGCCACCTGATAACCTGAAGCAGCTGGTACTTAAGCCAATAATTCACGATATTATTGAATTCCGCGTCCGGAGTGCGGATCATGACTTTCTGTATCCTTTCTTCCCAGTAGGCCTGCATCTTGGAGAATTCGGCCTCCACCGTCTTTGCCGAACTGTACTTACGGCAGGCAGAGACGCGTTCTTTCTTCCCGCCGAAGCCTACCAGGTAATCAAAGCCTTTCTCCTGTCCCGGAGAAAGCGCCAGGTTGTTTTGCACCGAACTTACCACTTCTTCCGCGGAGCAGACGCTGTTAGTGCATTTCCCGGTCTTAACTGCTTCCGGCGCGTTGAAGCTCCCGATGGGGCCGAGGAAGGCCTTCCGTCTAAGATCAAACCCGTTTTCTTTCACAATACTTTTCATGTAACCGAAGAGCTTAAGGCCAAACTTCGCCGGATGTGTTAACTGGCCTACCACCGCGCGCGTCTCCTTCTCGTAAAAGCCGGACTGGTACCAGCCGTAAACATCCCAGCTGACCAGGTCGTCAAAAAGCAGCCATTCCACGACGGGAAAGACGCTCAAATTGAGTTTTTTCTTTCCGGTGTTTTTAAATTTAACGGTCCAAATTTCGGCTTCTTCGTTGAGCGGCACAAAAACACGCAGGGACATTTCCAGCCCTTTGTATTTTGTCTCAACTATCTGGTAACCTATCCCTGCCCTGCATCTGAAGGACTGGCCTTTCTTCTGTATCGGGTCCCAATTTACAGTCCAGAATTCGCCGGTGTCATTATCCCGCACATAAACATATTTGCCGGGCCTTAAATCGCGCCCCCGTTCGGTAACTCTCCAACCGCTCGGCAAAGCGGAGACCGAATAGCCGTTCATGACCTGCGTGACGCAGCAGCCGTATTTCTCGTTGGAAAGATAGTTCAACCAGGGCTTGGGAGTGTCAGGCCTGGTTATTATATATTCCCTTCCGTCAGAACTAAGATAGCCGTATTTACCCATCACTTCTCCTTTGCCTTCTGATTACCGGACCGGGCGCTGCTTCGCGCTGAATGGATTACTTTAGCTTTATTCTTGCGAATTTTCTCTTGCCCACCTTAAGAATGCTCCCGTCTTTTACCGAAACCGCGTCTTTGGAGGAATCTACTTTTATCTCATCGAGCGAGACCGCGCCCTGGTCGACAAGCCTTCCTGCCTCGTTTCTTCCGGAGGCAAGACCGGCAAGCGTGATAAGCTTTATTATCCAGATCTTCCCTTCTGTGAGTTCTTCTTCAGCGACAGAAACATCGGGGATGTCTGAAGGCAGCTGCTTGTCAGAGAAAACCCTGTCGAACTCGAGCGCTTCCTTCTCTGCCGCCTCTGCGCCGTGATACATTTTTACAAGTTCTTTTGCAAGCGTTACCTTGACGGCGCGCGGGTGCAGGCTGCCGTCGGAAATGCCTTTCTTTAAGCGCGCAATTTCCTGAAGGGGAATTTCCGTGAGCAGTTCAAAGTAACTTTCCATAAGGACATCCGGTATTGACATTGCTTTGCCGAACATATCCTTCGAGGTTTCAGAAATGCCTATATAATTGCCAAGGCTTTTGCTCATCTTTGCCTTGCCGTCAAGCCCGGCAAGGATCGGCATGAACAGGGCAACCTGCGCCTCCTGCCCGTTCTCCTTTTGAAGCGCCCTGCCGACAATGATGTTGAACCTCTGGTCGGTGCCTCCCATTTCTATATCGGCTTTGACCTCGACAGAATCCCAGCCCTGCATCAAGGGGTAAATAAATTCGTGCAGGCTGATGGGAATGCCGTTTTTGTACCTGTTCTGGAAATAGTCGTGCTCGAGGAGGCTCGCTACCGTTATCTTGCTTGCCAGCGAGATTACATCATTA
>CAITPB010000175.1 GCA_903894145.1 Candidatus Firestoneibacteriota bacterium
GTCCGGCATGAATAATATCCTACCTATCAGAACAAGACACAGCGGAGCTGTGGCTTATAAACCTTACTAACTTTTTACCGTCTTACGTTACGAACGTTAAGAACGTTAAGAACGTTACAAACCGCCTTTAAGGTATTTGCGCGTATTTTTTGACCCATATTTCCGCGAAGCCGCACGCATCCGTACTGTTTCCCATGACATAAATATCGCTGTTCCTGCCGACCGAAAAATCAACTCCGTAAGCATAGCCAAAATAGTCCATGGTGGCCAGTTCATTTCCGTCGCTGTCAAGTTTTGAGATCCAGCTGTACTTCTTCTCGTTCTTCTCGCCGCTGCCGGTAGCTGACACATAGATATTCATGTCTTTGTCGAATTTAATTCCGTTGCCGCCAAAAACCTGATAACCGGTATTGGGGTAAGAGATAGACCATAGATTCACGCCTGCCGGGGATATTTTCCTGACAAATATATTCCGTCCCTGATAAAAAACTGACTCCGAACCCAATATGTAAATATTTCCTGCCGAGTCAACAGCCATCTCGCTTACCACTCTGGCCCTGACTCTGTTATCTGGGAATCGCATTGCTTTTTGAAGGTTTCCGTCCGGGCCGTAGCGCTTTACGGCAAGGTATACTTCCTGATTGTCTCCGTCCTGATAGGCGGCAACATAGGCGTTGCCTGAAAAATCGACAGTCAACCCCTGCTCCTGCTCGCTGGGAGAGACCGAGGAACCGTACGCGTTGCTCCATAATTCGTTGCCGTCAAGGTCATACCTTCTGATCCAAAGTTCGCGGACCAGCTTATCCGTATTTTTGTATCCAACCGCGTATAAGCTTCCGTCGGGTGACGTCCCCAGATCCATTATCTTAGCGTCCCTGCTGCCGTAGAGATTCTCCCAGATCCTGTCCCAGAGGACGTTCCCGTTTTGATCATACTTCCTTATCCATGCGTTCCTGCTGTTTCTGCCGGCATATTTGAACCCGCCCACAAAAACGTTATTTGAAGCGTCCACCGCCAGAGTGTTCTTGCTGTCCACGCCTCCAACCCCTATTTCGCAGATCTGTTTCCAGATAACTTTGCCGTCAGCGTCAAGTTTCCTGACTGCAACCGTGCCGCGCGTATTGGTGCCTTCCGGCACGCACTTGAGCCCTGTAAGATAGAACCCGTTGCCTTTCCATTCCACCCCAATATCGCCGGCAAGCTCCGCGTTCTCAGTTTCAAGAGGGAATGTTTTCGTCCAAACTTCCGCCATCCTCGCACCCGCTCCGGCGCAAAGCACAAACAGAACCATTATCCCCACCACAATTTTTCTCATACACTCTTCCTCTGTCGTTTTACTTTATTAACTTTTCCTGCCTTACATTACAAACGTTACAAACGTTAAGAACGTTATTCTGCTATGCCGGACGTAGTCCGGCATGATAAATATCCTTCCTTACAGAACAAGACGCACGGAGTGCGGCTTATAAACTTTTAGTCTTTTACCTTACAAACCTTATTAACTTTACAAACTTTTATCGCTTATGTTTACGTTACGAACGTTACAAACGTTAAGAACGTTACGAACCTTTGCCTTTACCTTATAAACCTTATCAACCTTACAAACTTTTGCTCTTACTTCTACATTCTTTATAAAGCTCCCCCAACATATCCCAGCAGTACTGCGGCCTTCCGCAAGCAAGCTGGCTCATATACGAAGCCCCGCCGTAACCCCAGGCAGCAATATCCCTCGCGCCGCAGTCAAAAGCCGTTCTTACCGCAGTTTCCAAATTGTATTCCTCACCCTTTTTTATGGAGTAACACTGGACCCAGACACCCGCCTTTTTACGGTATTTCTTGGCGGCCGCCAGAGCGTTAACAGTATTTCTTCTTACGAATTCCTCCACATTGAAGCCAGGCCGCTTCAAATGCATCGTCCAGTAAGGATCCGTTGCAAATAAATCTATCCCTTTCAATGACGCCACCCGGTCCCAATCTCCGGTTCCGGAATTTTCCCCTTCAATCAGTTTAGGCAGAACACAGATCGCGCCTTCAACTCGCCCGCGCTTCAACACAGGGTTTATCTCATTTAGCAGCGAAGCGACACATTTTTCGCGGAACTCATCTACCGTTCTGTCCTGTTTTTTTGGCATCGCCTTTCCGTACTGTTCTCTGTACAGCTTCTTACAGTTCGGACAGAAACAGCCGTAATCACCGGGGGCATCGCCAAAATGCCAGGGGAGGTAAAAGTGCGGTTCATCCCAGAAAAACGTGTCAATACCGTAACTTACGCAATTTCCTATAAACTGCTTAAGGAAAATCCTGAATTTTTTACTGTTTAGACAGGCTGCTGGAAGTTTCTTGCCGTTTGAAAGCTCCTGGACTTCATTGCTGTTTTGCATTACAAAAAGAGAGTAAGCCTCCCCGCCAAAAACCCCGCCAACCGCCCAGGAATTCATCTGAACTTTCAAGCCGCTGTCGTGCGATATTTTCACTATTTCTTTCATCGTGCCCGGGTAATAGGCCTGGTCAATCTCCGAGCAGGTGTGCAGTACATAAGTGCAGTTATGCTTTTTTATATCCACGAGGTCTTTTGCGATGTGCTTCGGCATTCTGTTGCCGAAGTAGCTTATTCCTGTTTCCACTTAACCTCCGGGCTACTTCTCTTCCTGATACAGCTTTTTCTGGCAATCCGGGCAAATGGAATGCGTAAAATCCACCCCGGTTCTCTCGCCTATATAGGTTTCTATGCGCTCCCAAACTTCGCTGTCATTTCTTATTTTTTTGCAGTTCGCGCAAATGGGTATCAGCTCGCGCAGCTGGAGCAGTTCCGTAATATCTTCAATCATAACCAGCGCCCTTGACCTGTTTAGTTTAACCGCCGACAGGACTATGCTTACATTGACTTTCTTTCTGCCATGCTTGAGCTCCAGCGCTGTTGCCTTGCGAAAAACCGATCCGGCAGAGAATGTTTTTTTCACGGAATTCCTCAGCACACAGCTCTTGCATTCCTCGCTGCCGCCGCACCCGCGCTTAGTATTAAAGGAGTTAACACAAAGGAGCACATCGCCGCACCTTTTTCTAATTATTTTGTAAGCTGATTTACCCAGAAGATTCCTTTCGGCGTGCTTGTTGTAGGCGAAAATCCTGGCGTCCTTATCCACAACAAACGCGCTCATCGGCATGCTCTGAAAGATCTTCTTGAAAATATCGGTTTTCATGCTGCCTCCGTGTAAGTTATCAGTTAATTCTATCATAATTATCAGGCTTTGGCGAGGGCCGGGGCCATGCCTTATGCGAAAAGCTGCTTGCGGCAGGGAAATAAAATACTGCGGCCTGAAGGCCGGAGTTTTTGTTTCGGTTGGTAAAGATATAATTCATGCCGAATTCATCCCCGCCATTAATGGCGGGGTATTCTTCGGCATAACGAAATAAAAACGCCGCCGGCTTCGAGCCGGCGGCGTTTATCAATCAAGGCTTCTAGGCTTCGTCAGGGCTTAACACCAGACTTTCCCAGAATTCGCGGTAATTTTCTTTCTGGGCGCTTTCGCGCAGAGCAAGCGCAGCCTTGGGATGCTCGTCAAGTATCCCTGCAATCGCGTAAGGGATAACATAGCCCCATTCAATCTGCTGGCGGAGCGCGATAAATTCCTTGGAAATGACATCCAATATAGGCCTGATATCATATTTCGGGTTCTTGAGAAAACCGAGCATGAGCTCAGTCGGGCAGTTGCCGGCGGCTCTTCCCAGGCCGTAAATGGTGCAGTCAATATAGTTGGCGTTGTGAATGATGGCTTCTATAGAATTTGAGAAAGCCAGCTGCTGATTGTTGTGCGCGTGAAAACCTATCTCCTTGGTCTTAATTATAGCCCTTGCCTTCTTGACAAGGAACTCCACTGTTTCCTGGTAGAGAGCCCCGTTTGAATCCACAATATTGATTACCTGGGCCTTGCATTCTTTCTCAAGCTGTTCAAACGCCTCGTTTATCTCGTTGTCAAGCGCTTTGGAAATGGCCATGATGTTGACTGCGGTCTCGTATCCCTTGTCCGCCATCTGGTTGCAGAGAGCTATAGCCTTGTCAATATCCTTTATATAGGAAGCAACGCGAATCATAGTTACAGGACTGTTCTTCTTGGGTTTGAGATCAGCGGGATCAACCCTGTCGACATCCACCATGACTGATATCTTTGTCTTTGAGGGTATTCCGTCAATGACCTTTAGAATATCTTCGTCATCACAAAACTTCCACTTCCCGAATTTCTCGGGAGAGAAGAGCTTTTTTGAATTCTTGTAGCCAAGCTCTATGTAATCTATTCCGGCGTCGGATACGGCTCTGTACACCTCGCGCACAAACCTGTCGTCAAATTTATGGGCGTTCATCAGCCCGCCGTCGCGGATAGTTGCGTCAAGCAGTTTTATTTTTTCGCGAAACAAAGTCCCTCCTAAGCAAAAGCCTTTTCGTTAATCGTTCCCCGAGTAACGTTTCCCGAGTTCTTATCCTTTACACCGGCGGTTTCCACTCAAGCGGTATGGAAGAGATCCTGAGGGAGAAGGGGATCGGCTACGCGGAGATCGCGCCGAAGACCCGTGCGGTCGATCACGGCGAACTTTATCAAAAGGTCATGGCTGGTAATAATGCGGACCTGACTGCGTATTTCAAAGTCAAGAATCCGTTTACCACCAAACAAGAAGCGCTTTTCTTCAAAGAA
>CAITPB010000176.1 GCA_903894145.1 Candidatus Firestoneibacteriota bacterium
AAAAAATTTGCTTTGCAAATTTTTTGGTGGAGGTGATCGGGATCGAACCGACGGCCTCTACCTTGCGAAGGTAGCGCTCTCCCAACTGAGCTACACCCCCAAAAGAACAATTACTGATTACTAATTACTTATTGCTAATTGCTATAACTGATAATCTAAAACATACCGATTATACAGAGATTTAGGCAATAAATCAATGGGATAGGGAGCGAAAACTGAAAGACAAAAAGACGATTTAATAAGCTTTTAGGAGATCCAGCATCTTCCTGTCGAGCTTATGACCTTCGAAATCCTCGTAATTCACGTCTTTCCTGTCGCTGTCAAGAACTCCGAAAGCGCCCCGGAAGTTCCACAGCGCCCACCCCCAGCCGGCTTTCTTCCAATTCGCCAGGCAATCCTTCATCCACGCCAATGTCACCGTGTGAGGCGCGCGGTTATACGCGCCCCATTCACCTACGATTATCCCTGAACCCAGGAGTTCAAGATTCTTCCAGGGAAGAATACTTTCATTCCACATGTACTCCCGGTCAATCATCACCGTGGTTTGAAACGGCGCCGCGGAATTTCGCGGATCAAATTGCGCCGTGACCTGTTTATCACCCCAGCGGGCGAGCGGTTCCAGCAGTTTTTCCGTTCCGCTCCCGTCCCGGTTCTTCAACCCTATTTCAGAGAAGGTCAGCCAATCCCCTTCAACGTTCTCTATTTCAACGCGGCCGGTCCCGGCAGGGATTCTTGCATAATAATCCTTGTCATAAATATTCTGGTAAGATTTCAACCCCGGGCAATAAACTGATTTTTTCCACTCGCCGTCTCCGCTGCCGCATTTAAAAGTCTTGTCCAGAAAAACCCGTGACCCCTCTTTTATTAGAAGCCGGGAAAGAGTCGAAACAGTATCAACCCTTATTCTAAGCAGCGTGTCTTTCTTAAAATCTCCTTCAATGACAAGAGGCGTCTGAAGCTCCATTTTCCAAGGCCCGTAAAGGTAACTGTTTACCTGAGCCATTGGCCAGACGGGCACAGAGCACCTGTCTGCTCCCTGAATCCAGGAAGCCTTGTAATGGCTTAGGTTCATCGGAAAATACCCGCGTGTTGCCTGGGCAACTTTCAGATATACAAGCTTGCTGACCGGTTTCCTTCCCCACTCGGTGCCGTCGCAGATTATCAGGCGGTCCGGATCCTTCGCTCTGATTGCTTCCACCACAATTTTGACCGTATTATAATAAGTTTCATCGTCAATTCCGGGGGGCTCGTTGAAAAGGTTGAAACTCAGGCGCTCGGAAGGGATGGCCTTATATCTATCCGCGAAAAAAGCCCAGTGCCTCGCGCAGGCAGCCTGCGCCAGGGCGTCTGTCCAGAGATTGTTCGCTTCGTTCTTTGAAGCATTCACGCAATAACCCGGCGCCCGGTGGAAATTGATGCATACATGCACGCCATACTTCCCGCCCCATTCCACCGCGCGGTCAACATCCCGCAAGACCGCTTCATCAAATTGGTTAATGTCGTTGTTCTTTATCCAGACACGGTAATCCATGGGAAGACGTACGAAATTGAAACCCAGGGAAGAAATCAGCCTAAAGTCTTCCTCGACAAACGGCTTGTTGGACCAGTCCTTTGAAAACTTTTCAAGCAGGTTAAAACCGCGCCATCTTGGCAGGCGGCTGAAACCTGCGGAGTCATTTGCGGCGGAAGGAGATTGAAAGAAAAAAGCCATCAAAATCGCCGCAACCAATAATTTCCAAGTTTTAATCATTGGCTTTAGCCTCCGGGATGCAACCCTGCCTGCGGCCGGTTTGTTATTTGGTAAATTTATCCTTAATTTCGTGGCCGCTCAAGACCATTCCCGCGACAGCAGGATCATGAAGAAGATTTTTTGTGGTCAACTCAACATGTCTGTAGGAACCGTCGCCGCGCTTAAACCTGAAGGTTGTCACGTTTACTGAGCCCGGCGTTTTTAAATGGTTCTTGAATTCAGTTTGTATCCTTTCGAGGTCATCCTGATGGACAAGCTCCCAGGCCATCCTGCCGGTCAGGTCCTTCTGTTCCCAGCCAAAAAGCTGTTTATAGTTTGAGCTCACATATTTAAGCTTCCCGGTTCCGTCAACAATAGACATAACATCGGGTATGCACGAAAGCATTGCGGCCAACCGCTTTTCATTATATTCCGACGATAATGCAGCTTCTTTTCTCTCAGTAATGTCGGCATAGGTTCCATGCATAATATGCGGCTTTCCGTCCGCCGTCCAATCGCTGACTTTCCCGCGGTTTTGAACCCAGATCCAGCTCCCGTTTTTATGTTTCATCCTGAAATCGCAGCTGTAAAATTCTGCTTCCTTTCTGAAATGGCGCTGAAGAACTTCCCTGGACAAAGGAGCATCCTCGGGATGAAGAAACCTGGTAAGGTCTGTAACCATTATTGTTTCCCACTCAGGAAGCGGAAACTCCGGCGACAACTCGCTCATTTCATAACCTAGCATCTCCGCTATCCGTTTGTCTATGGTTGTTTCCCCAGTCTGTATATCCCAGGTCCAGGTACCAATTTTAGAACTTTCCAATACCGCCTGCAGCTTCTGGTTTTGTTCTTGCATTCTCTTGTGTAGAGCGTCCCTCTCGGTAATATCAACCATCAGGATGACTGCCGCTTTTTTCCCTGCCATTTCAATGATGGTGCCTGAAAACAATCCATGAATATAATCTCCGTTCTTGTCGCAGACATCCATGGTAAAACCCGAGAAAGCCCCTTTTGCAGCCAGCGTTTTCGCTGCGTCTAAAGACTTGTGCCATTCGGGAAAAAGGCCAAGCTCAACAGGAGTTTTTCCTATTACTTCTTCTCTTGAATATTTGGTTTTTTTCAGAAAAGCTTCGTTCACATCCAGGAAGGTGTTTTTTTCCAGATCATTGAGAGACATGGGTTCAGGATTGAACTCAAACACGTGCTTAAACTTTATGTTATCCTGTTGCTCGCCGGTTAAATCCCGCAGCCTTCCAAAAACACATTGCTGGCCGTTCCAGATACCCCTCCAGAATTTTGCTTCATAAGGAAATAAAGCGCCGAACTTTCCCTGTAATTCAAATACGCTAAATTCTTTTTTGTAGCCTGAAATCCCGCTTATCGCGCGGAGCGCTTCTTCCTGCCCGGCTTCAGGGAACAGTCCGGCTATTTGCATGAATCTTATTTCTCCCGGACTGTATTTAAGTTTTCTCGTTACGGCGTCATTCGCGTAAAGTATGACGCCTTTCAGGTCTGTGATTATTACAATGTCATCCAGAGCGTCGGAATACGACTGGAAATTCAGACGGAAGGACTCAAGCTCAGCGAAGTAATTATTTTGTTGAAGAGCCCCTGAAATAATCCGCGCAAGAACTCTGAAGAACTCAGACGAGCTTTTTTCGAAAACTTTCTCATTCCTGCAATCTTCAAGCCCGAGGAAGCCAGAATGCTTCCCATTGACGAGGAGCGGGAGGGCTATCCAGGACTGAATTTCCCCCTGCTTAAGCGTGTCAGCCAGGTCTTCGGGGATTTTTCCGGCATCCTCAGCTGCAATGTATCCGTCTTTCAGCAGAAGAGTCTTAAATGACGGCGCTTGCGCGTAAACGACTTTTTGCAATGTGTTTTGCAGGGAAATTCCCGGTTTAAGCCATTCAAAAGCAACTTCAGCTTTATGCCCAAGCGGTTCATCGAGCGCGACATACACCCTGCGGGCCTGAGTTCTATCCCCAATTATGCCAAGCGCTGTTTTAATCCGGAAACGAAATTCCCTGCCTTCTGAAAGCCTTGAAGTAACATCTGAAAGGATAGGAATAAATTCCCCGCTTCTGCTTGTCTCAAGATCCATTTCACTGTCCCCCGTGCGGCAAAGCACATTTACGACTGATATTATTTCATATCCATAAGGTTTTTTCAATAAATAACTGCAGGTTTGTAAACCGGGAGAGTTGTTCTTAAACAAAAAACACCGCGTGCTGAATCCCGCGGTGTTTTCCGTAAGGCAAGAGAAGCGCCCGTTTCCCGTTCTATTTTACAAATTGAGGCACTGACAGATCTCCTTTCTTCCTTTCTTTTTCTTTTTCTAATTTCATAATTTCCGTCAGATCCTGAAAAATCCCCTGTATTTTTCTCTTTCCGTTTATAACAAATACTGAAGCGGCTATGGACACAGGCACTTTGGTCCCGTCCTTCTTTATTATCACGCCCTCGACAAACCGCGCTCCCTTTTCATCCGCGTGCTCGGCAAATTGTTCCATGTAGAACTGCCTCTTTTCCTGAGGATGAAGATTTATCCGGTTCATTCCTATAAGCTCTGTCCTGGTGAGCCCGAAAAGCGCCTCCGCCTGCTTGTTGGCATCAACAATTATTCCGGTTTGAGCGTCAGCGAGCAGAATGGCGCTCTTAGTGTTCTGGAACAAATTACGGTACCGTTCATTCTCGTATTTTGCGTGAAGAAGAATGCCGAGCAGCCTGCCTATATCTTCAAAAAATTTTATAATTTCCGGGGTAAACCTGTCAATTTTTTTGTCGTTCAATTGAAGCACTCCGACTACGCGCAGCCCGTCGCAAACAGGAACAAGCGCCAATGAGTTATACCCCTCGTGAACACAAACATTTCTGGGATTTAGACCGGGACTTTTGGAATTCCTGCCCTTTAGAATATCCGCGGAATTATTTGTCCAAATACTGCCGCCCTGGGAAGCAAGAGGGTCGGCCGGGTCTATCTTTCCGGAAAGAACCAGCCCGCAGGAGCATTCAAGCAATATTTGGCCATTATCGTCCCTGGCGGGGCAACCGAGACTGTTCAAGGCAACGAGCGAGTTCTCAGTGGCAAGAAATTGCATGGAAAATCCGTCCGAAGCGAAATACGGGAAATCATCGTCTTTTAACAGGCGGATTCCGACAGCATCATATTCAAAAGCATTCTTCAGCTCAAGAATGATAGTCTTCAGGGAGCCGTCAATATCGTGCGGAGCACTGATAGTATTTATTATATGGCGCATCAGGCTGGTTTGCATCTCTAATTGAAGGCATCTCACGGCGTCCAAACTCATAGGCCCTCCATGGTCCATATAATAAAAAAAGATACTTTCGGCAATCCGGGGCCCGGACTTCTGCGGGCTGTAACTTTCCCCCCCAGGGCTTTCGCACAAGGGTCGGCTTTTCGTTTTATCTTATTATAATTCTAACAGGCAAACATTCTGACGTCAAGTCCATTATGACTTCTTGTTTTCCGGCGAGTAGGCCGCGAAACCCTGATAATAGTTGATTTTGCGGGTCAGCCGTTTACTATCCCTCTCACGCTTACATTGATTTCCCTTACCGCGAGGTTTGTCATGTTTTCCACGGTTTCCCGCACCTTTTCCTGCACCTTAAGCGCGGTCTCGGGGACATCGGAGCCGTATTTGACATTGAGGAGGATATTCAGGTAGACT
>CAITPB010000177.1 GCA_903894145.1 Candidatus Firestoneibacteriota bacterium
ACATGATGCGGCATACCAGCCACTATTGTCCTTCTTATCCTCGGCACAATCCCTCGCTAATATTCCTAACGATTTTAAAGTTAATTATACATTTGGGAGGAATCGTACTCAAGACAAAGAAGATCGGAACGAAATATTCTTGTCAGATGTGAAAAAGTCGCTGTCCCCATTAAGAATGCAGCGAAATATTCTTGTCAGATGTGAAAAAGTCGCTGTCCCCATTAAGAATGCAGCGCTGAGGAGATCTCCTTCTCAAGCGCTTTCATATCAAAGGGTTTTGTCACGACTTTTGTTATTCCGTACCTTGCCAGGACCGGCTCCAGATGCTTTAACTCGGCATTCCCGGCTCCTGTGACAATTATCTTTTTCATCGCGGGATATGCCACGGATATGCGCCTCAGGAGCTCTTCAATATTTGTTTGGGGCATTATAAGGTCAAGGAGCAGGATGTCAGGTTTGAACGACACCAGCCCTTTCAGGCAGGAGATCCCGTCTTTCGCGGTTTCCACTGCGTGGCCGGATTGACTCAGCATCTCAGAGAGCAAAACCCGTATCGGTTCTTCATCGTCACAGACAAGGATTCTCTTGCCTTTTGTTTTCCCCGCTTCAGGCGCGGCTGGTGCGGCCTTTGCAGCCTGCGGCCGCGCGGCTTCTTTCAAGGGGAGAAGTATTGTGAACTTTGCGCCTTTACCGGGAGCGCTTTCAACAGAAATACTGCCTCCCATTTTCTTCAATATTGAGTAACTTACCGCGAGGCCGAGGCCAACCCCCGGAGTTTCTCCGCTGCCGAAGGCGCCCTTCGTTGTGTAGAATGGCGTGAAGATTTTCCCGAGGTTTTCCTTTGCGATTCCCGTCCCTGTGTCTTCGACGGTTATGCAGACATTTTTTGCCAGCGTGGATACTTTTACGGTTAAAACGCCGCCGGCAGGCATCGCCTGCTGCGAGTTTCTAAACAGGTTTAAAAGAACCTGTGTGAACATTTGCCTGTCAAATCTTGTCGCAGGAATCTGCCCATATTCGGCCCTGACTTCCACAAGCTTGCTTCTGAAATCATTGCCCATCATCTTGAGAGCGCCGTCCACGCACGCGCAGACATCAACGCCGTTTTCAGCTCCGGGATGCGGCTTCGCGAACTCGTTTAGCCGCCTCGCGATAAAGGCCGCCTGGGCGATAGATTCTTTAAGGTTTTTTTCCATCTCCGCATATGCCGATTCCGTTTTAAGGGAAGCAGCTTCTTCAAGACTCAGCTGCATTATTGTCAGCAGGTTATTGAACTCGTGCGAAACGCCCGCGGCAAGCTGGCCGACCGCCTCCATCTTTTGGGACTGGATAAGCTGAGCTTCAAGGTTTCTCCTTTCTGAAATATTCCTGGAAATCCCCACGTATCCAATCGGTTTGTTCAGGCCGTCCAGAATTACCGATATTTTTGTTTCAATGATCTTGCTGCCGCCTTCCTTCTGCTTCAAAGCGTATTCAAATATAATGGATTCGCTCTCGCGTAACTTTCCGGACTTTGCCAGGGTAAACTTCTTGCGCATCGCGGCAATCATGAACTTTGTTTCCGCGGCTGAGCGAGCGAACCTGAAGCTTTCGCCCAGCACCTTACCCGCGAATAAATCTGAAGCGTCTTTTTGTCCCGCCCCAATATACGTAAACCTGAAGTTCTCGTCCAGCATCCAAATGATATCGGATATATGCCTGGTGAAGACATTGAACCTTTCTTCGCTTATCTCGCCCCGCCTGTCAAGTTCCTTTTGTTTGGTAATATCAATAATGGTCATTAAGATTAGTCCCTGCGAGGTTATCCTGCCGCTGACAAGCATTGCTTTAGTTCCTATAGATTCAAACTTATGTATCATTTCGTAGCCGCTAAAGACCGTTTTTTTGGAGATCAGGTCGCTCAGCAGTTTTCTAAGTATGGGGATATCCCACTGCCCGTTGCCCAGGTCATAAACACGCTTTCCGACAGTTTGCTTTCTGTTTACCTCAAAGGTCTCAATAAAGACATCATTTACCGAAACCACTTTCATATCCTTGTCCAATATCAGCAGAGATTCCTGTATGGCCTCAACAATGCTTTCCGAGGATTCTCTGGCGAGCGCCGTCTGAAGCTGGGCCTTTTTTGCCGCCGAAATATCCACAAAAAGCAGGACCACCCCGTCTATAACATTTTCAAGGGTGCGGTAAGGACGGAAAAACACGGAATACCACTTGTCCCCCGCTCCTTTAATTTCAAGTTCTTCGGAATGGAGAGTATTCAGCACCTTCGCGAGAATTGCGTCAAGGCCGGGAATATCAAGCGTGAGTTTTATGTCGCCGATGCTTCTTCCGATATCTGTGAAGGAGATATTCAGCACGGATTTGCATTCCGCCGTTATCCTGCGGATGCAGTAATCAGAGCCCAAAACGACAACCGGCATATTGATGCTGCTGAGCAGGTTTGCAAGGTCGTTGTTGAGGACGGAAACCTCGGCGCTGCGGTTCTGCAATTCGGCGTTGGAGGTTATCAGTTCTTCGTTTGAGGACTGCAGTTCTTCTTTTGAAGTCTCAAGCTCTTCGTTTGTGCTTTGAAGTTCTTCATTGCTTGACTGGATTTCTTCGCCCGCGATAGTCATTTCTTCTTTTGTCTTTTCCTGCTCGGCTACTATTTCCTGCAGATATTCCCTGGTCTCTGACAGCTCTTTTTCCAGCAATACCGCCTTCTTTTCTTCACGGGCGCTTATCCGCCTGCCGCCCGGAAGCGCTTTCACCGGATTTTCCGTTTTAATGTCGGAAAAATACACCATGAACCCGTCTGTCTTTTTGGCGCCGGTTCTTACGGGAATTACGGTTATTTCAACGACGGCTGAACGCCCGCCTGGGTTTTGATTATCCGCGAGTATTTTTACCGCGCGCCTTGTCTTTTCCGACTTCCTGATAGCCGAGCGAAGAGGCAGAAAGATGCCGCGGCGGGCAAGTTTAAATACATTCTGGCTGGGTTTTCCGGTTGTCGCTTCAAGGTACTTGCCTGTCGCTCCCTTAAAGAATATTATCTCCAAATTGCTGTCTATGAGAACTCCGTTCGGAGCGAACTCCTTCAAGGTAACCCGGCTTACAGTTTCTTCAGGGCTTTCAGTCCTTTGCGCGCGAGCCATCACGCTTTTTTCGCGGGAGTCCGCGTCAAGGCTCATTGCTCTCTCCGGAAGCCTGTAACTTGGCGCGAAATAATCTTCGGGAGCCGCGGGCCTGTACTTTTTTACAAATATCCTGCTCCTTTTGTCCACCGCGCCAAAACCGCCGGAATAGGAGCCCACTGATTCGGCCATTCCCAGAACGAGATACCCGTTTGGCCTGACCGCGTAATAGAAATTCCTGAAGATCTGCTTCTGAAGGCCGCTCTCAAGGTAGATGAGGACATTGCGGCAGCTAACCAGGTCAATATTTGAAAACGGCGGATCCCTGAAAATGTTTTGGGCTGAGAACACGCACATTTCCCGAAGCTGCTTGGAGACCCTGTAGGTGTTTCCTTCTTTTACAAAAAACCGCCTCAGCCTCTCGGGCGAAACGCTAAGCTCAATATTTTTGTTGTAAACGCCGCTCCTGGCTTTTTCCACATTGTTCTCATTAATATCGGTGGCAAATATCTGAACGCTCCTTGAAATTTTGTTTTTTGAAAGGGCTTCCAGGACGCAAATAGCGTACGAGTAGGCTTCCTCGCCGCTGGAGCAGCCAGCGACCCATAATCTCAGGGATTCGTCTTTTTGCTTTTCCTTTAAAACAGCGGGAAGTATTTTGCTCCTAATCACCGCGAATACTTTCGGATCGCGGAAGAAACCCGTGACATTTACGAGAAGTTCCTGGTAGAGATTCTCCAGCTCGACGCTGTTTCTGCCGAGCAAGACCGCGTAGTCGTTGATATTCCGTGTTTTTCCAAGGATCATGCGGCGTAAGATACGCCTTCTGACAGTCGGCAATTTATAGCCCGTCATATCAATCTTCTTATTCCGAAGCAGAAGCTCAAGAATAGCCTTAAACCCTTTGCTCCCGAAAATGTCATTGTCTTCGCGCGGCGGAGCCTTCACGAGCGACAGGAAAGGATGGCTCTTCATACGGTCTAATTCACGCGCGATATTTTGGGGAGAAAGCACAAAGTCAATCAAACCTGTCTTTACCGCGTTTAAAGGCATGTCCGCGAATTTGGAGGATTTAGCATCCTGCGCGAAAGTTATTCCGCCTTCCGTTTTCAGGGCTTCTATACCGATTGAGCCGTCCGCGCCGGCGCCTGACATAACTATGCCTATCCCGGTAATGGCGCTTTCTTTTGAGAGCGATTCCAGGAACAAATCTATAGGCATATGCTTTGGGTCTTTTTGAGCGGACAGAATGAGCCTGCCGCTGCTTATATGAAGATTCGTATTGGGAGGTATTACATAGACATTATTGATCTCAACCCGCATTCCGTTCTTTATTTCGTGCACGGCCATCTTTGTTTCTTTGGCCAGTAATTCCGAGAGGATGCTTTTAACTTTTGGCGCGAGATGCATAATAAATACAAAGGCCATGCCCGGCTGAGAGGAAAGGTTTCTTAAGAATTCCTGAAAGGCTTCAAGCCCGCCGGCGGAACCGCCGACACAGACAATAGGGAACGCCGTATTGACAGGGGAAATTGACGGTTTGCCGCCGGATAAATTGCCGGGAACTGTCGCATTTTCACGCTTCATTATATCCCCCTGCGCGTTAAATACATTTTTTCATGACTGCTTTTAATTATAACATAAAAAAGGCGGTAAAACCGCCTTAGTCTATGCCAAAAACAGCATTATGCCGAAAGAAAACTTGAGGCTGAGAAAGCAAAAAACATGTAAAATTGTCCCGACTTTTTGCGCAAGCATGTAGTATTGTCGGAGCTCGCGAAAAGCCTTAAAAGAAAAGGGCGGGGAAAACCCGCCCTTGCATTGATTCATCAGAATTACGCTCTTAGGTATTGGATATTCCTCTCACGCTTACATTGATTTCCCTTACCGCGAGGTTTGTCATGTTTTCCACGGTTTCCCGCACCTTTTCCTGCACCTTAAGCGCGGTCTCGGGGACATCGGAGCCGTATTTGACATTGAGGAGGATATTCAGGTAGACT
>CAITPB010000178.1 GCA_903894145.1 Candidatus Firestoneibacteriota bacterium
AACAAAGCAATCAAGAGGGTTGAAAGAATCATGAATAACACCCCTCGCAAGAAACTTTGTTTCAAAACACCTTTACAGGTGTTTAATGCGGGTGTTGCACTTCCACATTGAATGTTGCACTTTATTAACCTTACAAACTTTTAACATATTTTTCACAATAACAATTTTAATTCGGCAACACTCACCGGAGACAACGGAGAAAATATGGACTGGATAAACGATTGTCACGTGCACCTGATGGGGAAGGAAAAGCCGGCTGAAATTCTTCGGAGAATGGATAAAAATAAAGTAGAAAAATGCATTGTCTTCGCGCCAATTGGCCCAAAAGACACGCTGCAGGAGACCGTTGAGGCCGATGACTTCGCGGCAAAGATACAGAAGTCCGCCCCGAAGAGGTTTTACGGCTTTGTGAGAATTAACCCGACGCTTCCCGGCGCCTGTTCCGAGATAGAGCGCGGCATAAAGAAGCTGAAACTTCGCGGCGTTAAAATGCTCCCAAAGAAATGGTACCCTCACGGGGAAGAAGCCAGAAAATCCTACGAGCTTATTAACACGCTAAATGTTCCGATGTTATTCCATTCCGGCATCCTCTGGATGAAGGGGGCAATGTCAACTTATTGCCGGCCGGCTTATTATGAAGCCCTTTATGATTATCCGAAGATAAAATTCGCGCTGGCGCACATCAGCTGGCCCTGGACGGACGAGTGCATAGCGGTCGCCCACAGGTTCTGGGCAGGAGATTTTAACAGAAAACAATGCATAATCGACACTACTTCCGGCGCGCCAAGAATCTGGAAGTCAGACGCTCTTAGGAAAGCCCTTTCCATACTGACGCCGGACTGCATAATGTTCGGCAGCGATTTCTGGCCCTGGTATAAAGACTACAGGGCATACATAGAGGCGGATTTCTCGATTTATGGCGAGCTCGGGGTTTCAAAACCTTACCTTCAGAAGATATTCAATTCCAACTTTGACGAGTTTTTCAAACCACCGAAAAAGGCTAGAAAAGGAGCTTAAATGCAAAAAACACTTAAAAAATCATACATTTGCAGAAAACTTCCGAAAGGCGTGAAGATTACGATCGACGGAAAATTGAACGAACCTATCTGGAAAGAACTCCGCTCAGTGGGTCCGTTTGAATTCCCCTGGGCAAAAAAGGAAGACCTCCGGCAATCCACAGTCGCTAAGCTTTGCTGGGACAACGATTATCTTTACCTCGGTTACCATGCCAATGACATCAGCATCAACGCCAAGAACCGCGGTTATAAGGGTTCCGTCTGGCTTGATGATGTCGTGGAGATCTTCATAGACCCTACGCCGAAAGACAATAAATATTTCGGTTTCGAATTGAACGCAAAAGGAAACCTGCTTGACTACTCCGCCGAGTATTACAGAAAATTCGACAACAAGTGGAGCTCTCCAAACACAAAAACTGCCGTGAATATTACCAAAGGGAAATACTTCCAGGCTGAATTTAAAATTTCCTTCAAGGACCTGGGAGTGTACCCGAAGAACGGATCAAAGTGGCGTATGTGCCTTTGCAGGTGCGATTACAACAAAGGAAGGCGCGGAGAATTCACGCTGTGGACTCCCAACGGAAAGAAAAAACCTGACTTTCATATACTGCCCGCTTTCGGCTGGCTTGTATTCAAGAAGTGACGCCGGCTCTTCAATGAGGAATATATTTCAGTAATCCCGTGCTTTTTTCTCCCGTAACTCCCGAGAGGAAGAGTATATCGCGGGCGCGGGTCAGCGAGACATAAAGGACCCGTTTCTCTTCTTCCTCCTGCTTTTGCTTTATTTCCGCAAATCCCGCATCCTCTCTTCGAAGTTCCGGGTCAGGCAGGTAAAGCATCTCCGCCCCGTCATCGTACTCCCTTATCCTGATAGCCTCGCCTTTGTCTTTTGATTCTTCCTCAAGCCCGACGGCAAAGACCACGGGGAATTCCAAGCCTTTCGCCTTATGGACAGTCATCAGCTTTACGGCGTCCATCTGCTCGGTATTCAGACTGGCTTTAGGCTCGTCCGCAGAATTTTCCTTTTTCTCAAAATAGGCGCGGATGACCTGGCAGGGACGTCCCTCTTTTTCAAACTCCTGCACAAGCTGGACGAACTTGCTGATATTTGCCGCGGCCTGTCCCGACGGGAACTTTTCCGCGCCGTTCACAGCTTTCAAGAACCGCTCTATGATCACATTAAGCGGTTCAAACCCTACGGCTGAGAGCGCCTCCGACAAAGGAAGTTTTACGGGATTTGCGCCAAGTTTCTCAAAGAGCGTCAACCCTTCTTTCCCAACTGCTTCCGCAAGCTCATTCCCGTTCATTCTAAAAAAACCGCCTGTCAAAAGCAGATAGAGGCTGAAATCGTCCGACGGTTCGGCAAGAAAAAACAGAAGAGACCTTAACGCGATTACTTCCGGCTCCTGGTGAAAACCCAGCCCTCCGACAACAACAAAAGGAATTCCTGCCGCGGAAAGCGCTTTTTCATAAGCCGGAAGGTAGGTCCGCTTTCTCATGAGGATTGTAATATCGCTGTAAGCGCAGAGCTTTTCGCGCTCGCCTTCAGGGCCTTTTTCAAAGATTGTCTCTTTGCCGACTGCAGCAAGTATCTCTTTTGCCACATTCTCTGCTTCCCTTGCCTTGGCAGACGCTGTCAATTCATCTTCCGCTTCACGAATAAATATTTTTTTTACTTTCCCGGCCTTGCCTCTCTTCGCGGCGAACTCCTCATACGCGGTCATCCACAAACGCTTTCTGTCTCCCTTCATCACATCCTTGAATACCGAATTCACAAAATCTACTATCGCATCACCGCATCTGTAATTTTCGGTTACATTCACCCGCCTAAACGCCTTGCCATACCATCCTTGCATTTTCATGGCCGCGATATCGAAGATTTCCACGCTTGCGTTCCTGAAGCCGTAAATAGACTGTTTCATATCACCCACTATAAAAAGCGTAGGTTCGACGCCTGCATCCCTCTTCTGGCCCAACCCGGAGTGCCACTCTTCAGTGAGGCGGTCAAGCATATTCCACTGCATATAATTTGTATCCTGGAATTCATCGACAAGGATGTGGTCAGTCTGCTCGTCAAAAGCCAGAAGCACATTATTAAGGTCTTTGTGCTCCGTGATAAGACGGTGCGTCAGGTATTCCAGATCGTTGAAATCCAAAAGATCCAGCTCCTTCTTTCGTCTGTCATATTCTTCCCGGCATCTTGCGAAAACTCCGTAAAGGCTCATCATCTCTGAAACATAGGCCAACTTTCTCAAACTTACGTACCAGGCGCGCAGCTTAGCAGTCAGGGCGTTATAGGTTTCTTTGTCTATTTTGAACCCGCTTCCGACCGGCAACTTCTTCCTTGCAGCCATTTTCTCGGTAAGGAAGAGCTCTTTGTTGCCTTCCAGAGCCGCAAGGATCCCTTCCAGGGCGGGCGCGGCAAATGCCTGATTGAACACCTTCCCCAAATCTCCGGAAGAAAGGCATGCTGTGAGCGCTTCCTTTCTGTTCTGTTCCAAAATGGAAACGTCCGGAGCGGAAAAGACCACCCTAAGGGAAGCTGGCCGCAGGTCGAAGAGCGCTCTTACTGAATTTTTTAATCTGTTCCAGCCGAGTTTTGCAGAAAGGCTAAGTAGATCTTCCCTCAGCGCGTCCTTTTCGTTTAGCGTTATGGCGTCCAGCGCCGAAGCTATTGACTCTCCGGCAAGTTCCAGATCAGCTGGATCCATAATCTCAAAATTGGGGTCAAGCCCCATCTCAAAAGAGAACCTGCGAAGCAGGGTAAGGCAAAAACTATGAATTGTCTGTATGCGCATCAGGAAGATCTTTTCTGAAATGGACAGGTAAAGTTCCGGGTATTCATTTCGCAGGATTTTCAGGATCCGCTCCTTCATTTCAGCGGCGGCTTTTTCCGTGAAGGTTATAGCGAGGATGCGTTCCGGCTGGTTGCCGGCTTTCAGAAGCGAGATATATCTTCTGGCCAGCTTTTCGGTCTTTCCTGACCCGGCAGGCGCGGCAACGACAATATTCATTTTTGTGTCAAATATGTCGCTATTATATGACTTTTCGGGCATGAGAGATTATACAACAGACGCGGGTTAAAAGCCAGAGACGCCTCTTAAAAGAAAAGGTCTCTTTTCCCTTTTTTCACCAGTTCAAGGTGTTCTGCCGTCTTCTTTTTGAGCCTTTCGTCATCTATCAGACCAAGGAAATGATTAATTAACCTATAGCCTTTATCCTTCAGCTCCCGGGGCGCGAAATCTTCAAGGTATTCCGCAAAAGTAATTATTCCGTTAGGACGGCAGAATTCGTGAATCTCTCCCGGCTTGGCAATCCCCATGAAGTTCTCTCCCGTACGCCCCATCCTGTAGCATGCCGTACAGAATGACGGGAGCAGGTTCTGTTCAACCGCGTCTTCTATGACTTCTTCCACGTTCCGCTTGTCATGGCTTTCGAACTGGGACATCGCTGATTTTTTGCCGTACCCGCCTGTCGTCGTAACTGAGGCCGCCGAAGTCTGTGATATCCCTATTTTAAACGCTTTGCGCCGAAGTTCTGCTGTCTCGCGCGTACTGATTATCATTCCGGTGTACGGAACCGCGAGCCTGATAATGGCGATTGCTTTCAGAAAATCATCGTCAGAAATGGGATACTCCGGCCTGTAATTCACGGTCGGAGCTTCGCAGAGCCTCGGGACAGAGATGGTGTGGGGGCCGACTCCTCCGCTTTTCTCCAGATATTCGGCGTGCGAGATCAGAGAAAGGATTTCAAATCTCCAATCGTAGAGGCCAAAGAGAACTCCAAGCCCCCTGTCGTCAATACCCGCTTCGAGCGCCCTGTCCTGCGCAGTTATCTGCCTGTCGTAATCCGCCTTCGGTCCTTTATGCAGTTTTCTGTAAGTCTCCCGGTGGTAGGTTTCCTGGAAAAGCTGGTAAGTGCCGATATGCGCGGCCTTGAGCTTACGGTAGTCCTCTGTGGTTGTCGCGGCAATATTCACGTTTATCCGCCGTATATTGCCTTTGGGTGTTTTTACGGAATATATAGCGTCAATGACGCTGACCACATAATCTATGTCAGCCTGCACGGGGTCCTCTCCAAACTCCAGCAGGACCCTCTTGTGCCCCATGTTTATAAGAATCTCGGTCTGTGCTCTTACCTCTTCCATGCTAAGCCGGGATCTTTTGGCGTTTTTGTTGCTTGCATGGAAGTTGCAGTATTCGCAGTCGTTCACGCAATAATCCGAGGCATAAAGCGGGGCAAAAAAGACCAGCCTCTCGCCGTAAATTTCATTCTTAATGAGCGACGCGACGCGGAAGAGCTCTTTCATATTCTCTTCGCCCTTCATATTGACGAGCACGCCGACTTCTTCAACGGAAAGTCCTTTCTTTTCGCGCGCTTTCTTCAGCACGCGTTTGACCTCTTCAAAAGACGGATCTTTTGTCCCGTCAAGAATGCCTGATATTTTACTTTCATTAACTATCTCAAGCGTATCGTTTTCCATTATCAACCTTTTAAAACAATATTTAGTTATTTGATTTTAGAGGTTATCCCGTCAGGATTCAATGACTTTTGTCATGGAAGAGGCTTTCCAACTCTTTGCTTTACAGGGACATTTACACCGGCAACGAACGCCGGAAATTACATCAATTTAATCCCGCGGCTGATTACCTGGAAGCTTTTTTCTTTTTTGTCTCTTTCTTTCTGTACTTGTCCAGTATGGCGTTAACCTTTTCAGGCCCCATGCGAACATAGATATCGTCGTTTATCTGCATTACAGGAGAGAGACCGCAGCAGCCGAGGCAGCGCGTTATATTTAGGCCAAACATATGGTCGGGCGTCATGTCGCCGAGTCCGATGCCAAGGGTTTCCTGGAGCTTTTCCAGCACTCTGCCGCCGCCGGCGACATAACAGGCCGTTCCTTTGCACATAAATATCTGGTACTTTGCCCTTGGCTTTAGCGTGAAATAATTGTAGAAAGTGGCCATCCCGTAGATATGGGCTGTAGGGATGCCGAGCCTGTCGGAGACCAGACTCATCGCTTCCGGCGGAAGATAGCCGAAAACTTCCTGGGTTTTGTGAAGCACGCCCATCAGCATACCCTGGTTATCGTTTAGTTTATGTTCCGAATTTATGAAACTCTCTATTTTTTTGAATTTTTCCCTGACTTCTCTGTCCTTTATCTCAAGGCACTTGACTGCCATGTTTCCTCCTTGAAGACTTGATGTTTCAGACGTTTATGTTTTTTTCTCTGACTTCCGTCGGGATCCCTTCAGGGCATCTCGCATGGTAATGAGTATGCAGCAGTTTGTGGGACATATGTCCGAGAGGTTCCTTAAGGAACTCTTTGTAAATCTTAGCGATAAGCGGGTTCTCGTGGGATTTCCTGAGCGACTTCTTCTCGTCTATTGAATATAGGCCTTCGCCCCTCAGGTTATAGAGCGTGTGGTCCAGTGGATCGGTTATCCCCTGCGGATAGGGCTGGCCGCCTCCGCCAATACAGCCGCCGGGACAGGTCATCACTTCGATGAAATGATAATGCCGCTTGCCCTCTTTTATCTCCGTAAGCAGTTTGTGCACGTTGCTGAGAGAGAAAACCACGGCTACGTTGACTTGAAGCCCGTCAACGTCCACACTCGCCTCCCTTATTCCGTCAAGGCCTCTGACTGCCTTAAGCTCTATGGCCGGGAGCGGTTTTTTTGTAATAACCTCGTAAGCCGTGCGAAGCGCCGCTTCCATGACGCCTCCCGTAACCCCGAATATCGGCGCGGCTCCGGTGGATTCCCCGAGCGGGTCGTCAAACTTACCTTTCTTCAACTCGCTGAATTTTATCCCGGCCTGTTTTATCATCCGTATCAATTCCCGCGTAGTTAACACGACATCTACATCCCTGAAACCGCTGGAATCCATCTCATCCCTGCTGCACTCAAATTTCTTGGCCGTGCAGGGCATAACCGAGACCGAATACATTTTGGAAGCCGGCACT
>CAITPB010000179.1 GCA_903894145.1 Candidatus Firestoneibacteriota bacterium
CTGAAGGTGTGCGAGACAGCCGATTGCGCGGTAACCACAGAATGGAAGAAATTTGACATCCCCTGGGAAAAATTCGGGGCGACCCGGGACAATCCAAAACTTCCCTGGCAATTGAAATTCGGGATAAAATATCCTGTTGAAAGCAAGATAGTCCTGTGGCTTGACAGAATAGGTTTTGAATCCCCGGCATTCGATAATTCACCAAGACTGGATATTCAGGCAGGGCCCGACACTGTTATCTCAAGCAAAGAACTAATCTATGGAGCGGAAAATCTTTCCGCTGTCATAAATAATCTTAAGGCCAAAAAAAGTTTTAAAGTGATAGCCTTTGGCGATTCGGTTACGGCCGGGGCGCAGAGTTTCAGAAGCACGTGGGCCTTGAATAAAAACAAGAAGGTTTCTGATTTCCTGTATTTCTCGCACCTCGCAAGGCTTATGCGGGATGAGTTCGGTTACAAAGAGATAAAGGCGGTTCAGTTTGGCCACGGCGGGTGGACCACGGCTCAGGGTATCGGCATCGCCGACAAGGAAGTTATCAAGGAAGCCGGGCCGGACGACCTTGTGATAATTCAGTTTGGCGGGAATGACCTTATGGGCAGGACAAGTATTGCCGCCTGGAAGGCCGACGAAAAAAAACTTATCGCGAAAGTGAAAGCCAAAACAAAGAACATCCTTGTTATGGGTATAACCTATGGAGCGGGCATAGAAAGATATTCTGACGAGATTACGAAGACTCTGAAAGAAATCGTTTCCGAAGAGAGGGTCGCGGCGTTTGACGACACAAAACTCTCCCTGTACCGCGGCGTTAAGTTCGCCTATTCCCTGAACGCGAATCAGTTTCATCCGGATTATGTGGGGCATATTGCCATAGCCGAAATGATGATACCTGCTTTTACCGGCAAGCAGGCGGTTTACCCGGAGTAACCGCAATAGAGCTGGGAGCTATTTATGGATGTAACTAAGAAATACTATTTTAAGGAAATTACGGGTTCTTACGCAAATGGGGAACCTTTTCGTAAATTCAGGCCAAAAGAATCATTTGAATACCTCGGGAATCCGCATAAAGGCCTGGAGACTTTTCAGCATTTTAACGGAGATCCGCTCTTCCCTGGGATAACCTGGAAGGAGGAGGGGCCTCACGAATTCGAATATAAAAGAAAAATACCTGCCGTGGTGAAGGGGCACCTTCCGTCCACTGTCGCTTATTGCCGCTGGAACTGGGCTACTTTTGAGCCGGAAGAAGGCAAATTTGATTTTTCTGTAATAGAGAATTCCCTGAAAGTCGCCAAACTGCGCGGGCAATCGCTTCATATTAGACTGATGCCCTATTCCGGAGGAAGCGGCGGAAGCCCGGAACTGCCGGAATGGTACAGAAAGAAATACAAAGTAAGAAGAGTCGGCGCTCACTGGGAGCCGGACCACAACAGCAGGGATTATTTCAATCTTTGGGGCGGCCTAATCGAGAGAGCGCTTAAACTTTACGGGAGGCATCCGGATATAGACATAATAGACACCGCTTTTAACGGGCAGTGGGGGGAAGGCGCGGGAGATATGAGTTTTTCAAGGTGCAGGGAATTTACCGGACTCTATCTTAAACACGTTTCCGCAGAAAGGCTTGTAGTGGACAGCGGGCATGAAATGGTTGCCGGCGCAAAAAGAGGCACCGGCTGGCGGATGAATTGTTTTGGGGATATGAGAAATTACGGCCACGGAATTGTGCCGGACGGGCTCGGCTGGAATCATCAATTTGACAGCTATCCGGAAAGGGTGATAGAGGCAGGAGCTTGTGACAGCTGGAAACGCGCGCCGGTTGTTTTTGAGACGTGCTACAACCCTCTGCGATGGCACAAAGACGGTATGCCGTTGGAGTATCTGGATTTTATATTACAACAGGGGTTGAAGTTCCATTGTTCTCTCTTTATGCCTAAGTATTCCTTAATCCCCGTGGCCTATAAGGCGAGGCTGATGAAGTTCATCAATCAACTCGGGTACAGATATGTGCTTAGGACCTTTAAATATAACCGCAATATTGACAAGAACGGAAAATTCCTTTTTGATATGTGGATAGAAAATGTCGGGGTAGCCCCGATTTACCGTGACCTGTACACGCCTGCCTTGAGATTTCGGCAGGGAAAAAGAACAGAGATACTTCGCCTGAATCATGATATGCGCGGCTGGCTCCCGGGCGACATCTGGGTTAAGGAGCAGGCACGGGTGCCTAAAGAGTTTAAGCGCGGGAAAATATTGATAGCTGTCGCGCTGGTGCATGAGGAAACAGACAAACCAAGCGTGAAGTTTGCTTCCGAAGGAGCCGAGGCAGACGGCTGGCATCCAATGGGAGATATAGTAAAGGCCTAATGACAAAATTGCAATATCAATTTAATTCTACAGGGCGGGTATGAATGTATTTCGCAGACGAATTGAGCAGTTTAGTCTCAAATGTCTTTGACGAGCCGGTACGGTTTATTAGCCGGCACGTTTTAAAAACAGTAAAGGCCGTCAAAGAAATGAAAGGCAATGCCTGGGTCATGATATGGACTACTTTCTTCTGGACCATCCCTAGCGCCTGGATAGGGGTCTACGCTACTATATATATGAATGACCTCGGTGTTTCGCCACAGGATATCGGGAATATAGGTTCTCTATCGCTCTTAATGCAGCTTTTAACAATAATCTGGGGCGGCTATCTGTCGGATCGCGTCGGCAGAAAGAAACTCCTGATTATCTCCGATATCGTAACCTGGATACCTTCGATGGCGCTGTTGATATTCGCGCAAAATGTTTGGTATTTTGTGGCATCCGTTATCATTCGCAGCTTTGGAATGCTCGCGAATCCCGCCTGGAAATGCCTCTGTATTGAGGATACAAAACCGGAGCAGAGGGGACGGGTATTCTCTCTAATGGCGATAACAGGATCTATCTCGGGGCTTAGCGCTCCGCTTGGCGGTTTTTTTGTAAAATGGTTCGGGCTTATCACGGCCTGCAGGATAATGTATTCAATACTCTTCTTTACGGTCTGCGCGGGAATCTATGTTCGCTGGCTGACGCTTAAAGATTCACCTGTGAGCAGCCGGCTTGCCCAAGAGGCCAAACGGGCGAAAGGCATAGATTTCAAGAAATATTACCTGGATATTTTGAAGACCATATGGAATAACGCGAATTTCAGGTGGTTTATGATTCTGCAGGTGCTGACAACCTTTACCTTTACCATGTGGAACACTTTCTATCCAGTCTTCCTTGCCGACAAGCATCGCGGTCTGGGATTGAATAAATCGGATATTTCTATTATTCCGTTTATCACCTCTATAGTGTTTCTTTCGTCAACAATGATTTCCATCTCGGCTCTTAAGCCGAAGCATTACAGAAAATCCCTGCTGATGCTCTCTGCCCTTCCGGTTTTCGGCGCCGCGCTCTTTGTGCTGACGCCATCCGGAACCATTGTGTTTGTGCTTGTGAGTTTTGTAATAAACAACATCTGGGGATCCTTCTGGGGGCCGATTGCAGAGAGCTATTCTCTCAGCATTATGAGCGAGAAGGCCAGAGCGAGGATTCTCTCCGTTTACATTACCATCCAGCTCGCGCTGGTGGCTCCCGCGGGTATGATAGCCGGCAAGCTTTACACTACAGCGCCGAAACTGCTATTCTTGGTCATTCTCTGCCTGACGTTATTAATGTATACTGTCGTCTATTTTAAGTTCAAACCCGGGAAGTTTGCCGTTTCCGGCTGACAAGGTGGACAACGCCTCCTTTGTTTGCTATGATTTGAAAGAGGGGAGATTGCGCGCCTGCTCGAAGGGGAAAAATGGAAACCACTTTTGAAGCAATGCTGCCTAACATATCCCAGTTAAGCGCGCTTTTTGACAACATGTACGAAGGCGTCTATTTCGTTGATACAAACAGGAAAATACTTTTCTGGAGCAAGGGCGCGGAACGCATTTCAGGCTATTCCTCCGGGGAAGTAAAGGGTTTCCACTGTTTTGACAATATCCTGATGCATACGGATAATGCCGGCAAGAATCTTTGTTACGACGGGTGTCCTCTGCTGGGAGCAATGAAGGACGGAAAGGAATGCGAGGCAAGGGTTTACATGCACCACAGAAACGGTTCAAGGGTTCCGATTCGGGTGCATGTGCTGCCCGTGAAGAATGAAAAGGGCGAGGTCTTCGGGGCTTTTGAGCTGTTCACCGAGAGCCTGCCGCAGTCGGATATGGCGGAACGGCTGCTGCAGCTCCAGAAAGAAGCGCTGCTTGATTCTCTGACTGAACTTGGCAACAGGCGTTACTTTGAAGCAAACCTTTTTGGCCGTCTGAAACAGCAGGAACGATACAAAATTCCTTTCGGGATGCTTTTCCTTGATATTGATAAATTTAAGTCGGTAAACGATACTTACGGCCACCCTGTCGGCGACAGGGTGCTGGTGATGATTGCCCGCACCCTGCAGAACAATGTCAGGCCGTTCGATCTGGTATCAAGGCTTGGCGGAGAAGAATTCACGGTGCTAATGGACAAGATAGAGCCCGGCCACCTTCTGGAGAGGGCCGATAAGCTGCGCCTGCTCGTGGAGAAATCCGAGATATTCGCGGATGGAAAAAAAATCAATGTAACGGTTTCCGTAGGCGCCACCCTTTCGGTTCCGCATGATACAGCGGCTTCTATAATGAAGCGCGCTGACAGCCTGATGTATGAGGCGAAGAAAGGCGGAAGGAATAAGGTTGTTGTCGGTTAGGGAAAACTTAATGACCAATAAAAAACTTATGGCTGTTGCGCAGGTTGTGCTCGGTTCGGCTATGCTTCTTGCCGGCCTCCCTTCTATCTATCTGATTTTTGAGAAAGCAGGTTATTACGGCCTGGCCTATGTAAGTATCCTGGTAATCCTGATCGGGCTGCTTATCATCCTTGACCGGAGGGCTATCTCACTGGCGCTGAGGAACATCCTTGTTATTCTGTTGTTTTTGCTGATATGCATGTTCCTTTATGTGGTGATACGGGAGGGCTGGTTTTCGCTTGTAGGTTTTGTCGGAGTAATATTGATAGCAGGCGGAGTCCACCTCGTGATAGAGACGCTCAAGACCGTGCTGAAGAGGGATGCTTCCCAGAACTACTATCAAAATTCTTTTGAAGAAGTCCTTGGACTCCTTATGACGCTGGCGGGGGCCCTTGTTTCTCTCGGCACGCTGGTTATCTTTGCGGTTGATCTTGTCCGCGGAGTCCCCCTCTTTGAGTACATCAGCGTGATGACGCTTATGGGCCCTATGATGCTCGCCGGAGGTTTGATAGTGCTGGCGGATTCAGACACCGATAAAGCCGCCATACTTAAACGTCATGAGAAAGAACTGAGAAAGGAAGGGAAAAAGGCGTCGAAGTGGAATCTGTAGAGTTCGTGGAGGCAACTTGAAAGCGGGCACAGCTTTTGTTGACATTACTCCGCCGGCTTATACCTGGATGACGGGGATGGGACCGGACCGGCCAAGGCCTTGCGGAGTGCATGACCGGCTTTATGCGAAGGCGCTTGTTCTCTATGACGGCCGGGAAAAATACGTTCTGGTCACGGTTGATATGAATTATATGGATTTTGACAGCGTGAAGGAACTGAAGGCGCTGGTTGAGAAACGCACCGTGATCAAAGGCAAAAATATCAGGATTATCTCGTCGCATTCCCATTCAACCCCGGGCTTGTTTGTTCTCCGTAAAACTGCGGATCTGGGCTTTTATGAAAACTGTAAGGGTATGGAAGAGATACGGCGCGAGCTTGTCCTGCATGTGAAGGCTTCGTGCCGGAAGATAGCGCGGGCCGTTTATGAGGCGGACAAATCACTTGTTGAAGCGGAGATCGGGTTTGGCAAGGGGCGTTCAAAATATAATATCGTAAGGTGGAATAAAGCAGGAAGGTTAATGCGATATATCCCTGACCACGCCGGAATGCGTCCCAACCAAAAGCCGCTCAACGAGATGTTTATTATGGCCGTGCGCGAACAAATTACCGGTAAGACTCTTGCCGTCTTTTACACCAATAGCGCGCACTGCATCTGTGTCTGTCTCAAGTCTGACCTTATTACCGCGGATTATCCGTCATACACGGCGGCAACTGTTGAGAAAACTTTGGGCGGGCTTTGCATGTTCGCCCCGGGAACCATAGGGGATCAGCACCCCAGGGATTTTGACTGCGGGCATAGGGCGGCGAAAATAATGGGGGAGCAGCTTGCCGCAGAAATCTTGAAGGCTGTTAGGAAGATGAAGTATTCTGATAAACTTTCCGTGTCGGCGCGCCAGTCCGCCTACAAAATGCTTCCCGACAGAAAGGCCGGAAAATGCGGAGAGATTTACACTAGGACCGTCATGTCGGCAATGGCAATAAACGGGCAGGCTCTCTCTTTCTGGCCGGGAGAGCCGTTTGGCATGGTTACTAAGAAGGTAAAAGCTTTTTCCCCCTTCTCAAATACTGCGGTTATCGCCAATACCGACGATTTTAAGACCTATTTTGTCATAGTGAAAGATTTCAACAAATACAAATGGGATGCGGGGGCAAAGCCTTGGAATTATGAGTTTAAAAACGGGGATAGAATGACGGTGCTGGCCGTAAAGCTTCTTAAAGCGCTAAAAAATCAATTGTAATTTGAAATACCTGTCCTGTTGTTGTATAATACGGAACATTCAAACGGGGGTAATAATATGAATAATGTGCTGAAAATAATCCTTATCGGAGCCGCCATAGGCCTGCTCCTTGGCGTCGCCGGCAATTTTGCCGGAAGGAAGGCGCTTGACTATAATGCCGACTATAACTTCCCCGGCGCGGATGATTCCAAAATAAACAAGGATCTTGATGAGAATTTTAAAGCTGAATACCCTCATACCAACACGGTTGCCGGAGGAGCGGTCATTGGACTTGTTGCAGGGGCCCTGATCGGGCTCTGTGTTTCGTTTTTTAAGACTGAAACTCATCTCATACTGTCGGTCTTGATAGGTTTTTTCGCCGCGGCTTTTATTGCTTCCCCTTATCCGTTCTACCCTGTTGGAACTGTCCCCCCCGTCGCTTTTGCGAACAGGATGTGGGTTTTTGTTCCCGGGATGCTGCTTGCTTTCGGCACGGCTTTTTTACTCGCAACTTTTAAGCCTGCTGAACCTGAGCTTCCTGAAACAACCCCTGCCGTGGAAGTGACGCCAGAGAAACAGGAAAAAAAATCCGGCGGGCAGTGGCACGCGCAAAAAAAGAATAAATGATAATTGAGGTTTCGGCAAAGCCGGGATCAAGAAGAACCGAAGTCTCGCACGAAGGAGCAAACAGATACACGGTCCGTGTTACCCAGCCGCCCGTTGAGGGCAAAGCCAATAAGGCAGTTGCTTCGGCCCTGTCGGAATATTTCAAAGTAAGCAAATCAAGGGTTCTCCTTCTTAAAGGCGAAAAAGGAAAGGCAAAGGTATTCAGTGTCGATATTTAATGTTTCAACAGTCTGGAATATTGACCGTCATACGGAACCTGCCCGTGTTTTTGAAGAACTTGCCGGGCTTGGTTTTGAAAGGTTTGAACTCGCATGGCTCTCTCCGGAAAAATTCAAAAAACTAAAAGACCCTGCCGCGCGCCGTTTTACCGCAGGGAAGGTTGACAGCCTGCACAATTTTGTCCCGGACACGCCAGTTCTGCCAAAAGGAAGATGGAAAGGCAACGCCTTTATGCTCACTGCCCTTGACGAGGAAGAGCGCAAGCTCGCGGTGAGGTACAGCATTGATACCATAAATAACGCATCCGAACTCGGGGCCAAGGCTGTAGTCCTGCACGCTGGGGAACCTGAATATTCCGGCCCGATGTCGGAATATCTTACGGCTCTTTTCAGAAAGGGCCTGAGAGGCACAACCGCATATGCCGAAGTATTTGATAATATAATAAAAAACAGAACGGAGAGAATGCCAGCATGCTATTCTCAGGGTTTAAGAAGCCTGGATGAGCTCAATGAGAGGGCTGCAAGGCAGAAAATACTGCTGGGGCTGGAAACCAGGCTTCGTTTTGAAGAGCTCGCCTGCCCGGATGAAATGGAAGACATTTTCAGGAGGTTTGAGGGCGGAAGTTTCCGTTACTGGCATGATATGGGGCACGCTTTCTGTCAGGAACAGCTGGGTTTTGTAGCTGAAATGGAATACCTTGAAAGATTTGGGGACAGGCTGCTTGGAATGCATGTGCATGACGTGAAAAACACTGAAGACCATAATTCTCCGGGAGCCGGAGAGATAGATTATTCGAAATTCATAAAGTATTTCAAAAGGAGTTCCGTTTTGAAGGTTTTCGAGATTCACCATAAGTCCCCGGCCGGCAGCATCGTTACCGGCAGGAAAATGCTGGAGGAATTATGCTTGAAGCGGTAAAAAAAACAATTAAAAAATATTCAATGCTGCCTCACGGCGCAACGGTTCTGGCCGGCGTTTCCGGCGGGCCTGACTCCGCGGCTCTGCTCGCGGCGCTTTCAATGCTCTCGAAAGAATTCGGGCTTAAACTTAGAGTTGTGCATATCAACTATCATCTCCGCGGCGCCGAGTCTGACGGCGACCAGAAGTTTGTGGAAAATCTCTGCAGGCGCTTCAGGGTGCCTTTTGAAGCTGTTCAAGCCGACTTCTCCCGCGGAAAGAAAACAGGCTCCATCCAGGACGCCGCCAGAAACTTCCGTTACATGGCCTTTTCGGTAAAGGCTTCGGAAGCAAAGGCGGCGTGTGTCGCTGTTGCCCATAACCGTGACGACCAGGTTGAGACTATGCTTATGAGATTTCTTCGGGGCTCAGGGACTGAAGGGCTTGCCGGGATACCGCCGGCCAGGGAACTTTCCCGCGGAATGAGACTGATTAGGCCCCTTATAGAGGTTCCGAGAAAGGAGATAGAGAAATTCCTGGCGGAAAATAAGATCAGGGCAAGGCAGGACAGTTCAAACAAGAAAGAGCTATATCTGCGGAATAAAATCAGGCTTAGACTGGTGCCTTTGGTTAAACGTGAATACAACCGCGGGTTCGACGAAGCCGCAACCAGGCTGCTTCACATACTGAATGAAGAAAACTCTTATCTGTCCGAAGCTGCGGGAAAAGCGTTTAACAGGCTGAAAAGTCTTGCTGAAGGCAGCTGTTCTTTTCCCTGCGCTAAACTCCACGCCTTGCATCCTGCTTTGCTTAAAAGAGTGCTGCGTGCCGGGATAGAACAGGTGAAGGGAGACCTTACGGGCTTGGAGTTCAGGCATTTTGAGAAACTTGCGGAAATGCTCTTCTTGGTCCGCGGCAAGACTGATCTTCCCGGAAATGTTGCGGCGCAGGTGCACTCCGGCAGGCTGTATCTTCGCCTGAAAACCGGAGTAAAGCAGAGCCTTGTCCCGCTGGTTTTGCCGGGGATAACGAAGGCCGGGAAATATAAAATTCAAGCCGTTTCCGGTAAAACGCCATCGGCGTTTAAAGGCCCTTCCCACGCTTATCTCGACTTGAATAAGGTCAGCCTGCCTCTTTGTGTAAGGAGCCGCAGGCCCGCGGATCGTTTTACGCCGCTTGGAATGAAAGGGAAAAAGAAACTTCAGGACTTTTTTGTAGACCTTAAACTGCCGGAGTTCGAGCGGGATTCTATTCCGGTTGTTATAGACAGTTCCGGGAAGGTAGTATGGGTGGCGGGATACCGGATTGATGACACCGTGAAAATATCAAAGCGCACAGAAAAAGCAATACATCTGACCTTGCTTAAGTCCTAGTTTGCGTTTTCCCGCCGAGTTTCTGATTGAAAACATCAAAAGTTGCGGGTAATATTGATAAAGACAGCCTGACTTTCCCCGGAGGGATTTTTGAAGAAATACCTTCTGACTTCGTTTCTTGCAGGCGCGGCAGCGCTTTCCTTAAATGCTCAGGTCGCGCTCAGCGCAAAGACTGCTTCCGTCACGGTTATTGCGGGAGAAGCCGTGGAAATAAGCGTCAGCGTCGCCGATAAGAATGACTTCCCCGCGGATTCCTATCAAGTTAGCCTCGTCGTGCTCTCGGGAGGCGGATCACTTTCCGACAACAAACTCAGTCTGAATTCCAGATCAGCCGGCAAGGCGCTATTTCTTACGGGAGAAAAGCCCGGGAAAAATGAAGTGAAAATATATATGGCCGGAGTCACGCCTAAAGTGGTGTCCGTGGAGGGCAAGCTTTCGCCGCCGGCGGAACTGGTCCTGGGCCTGGCAAAAACCAGGGTATTTCCCGGCAGGAGTTTTGCGGGTTCTGTTTCGGTGCGAAATACGCTAGGAAAGGCTGCCGCGGATGTCACTGTGGCAATATTGTCCTCAGACGGGCTAAGCGTGTTCCCCTCCTCCGGCAAAACCTCCGCTGACGGTAAGCTGGGTTTTACAGTGACTGCCGGAAAAACGCCTTCAGCCGCCGAAGAGATCAGAATAAGAGCCGGACAAGCTCTGGAGAAGGCGGAAAAAATTGAAATCCTTTCCCCGCGGGTCGGTTCTATTTCTATTTCTGCAAATCCGCCAAGCGTTGCTGCCGGAACAAAAACTACTTTGAAGGCCGTGGTCTTCGATGATTTCGGAAAGCCTGTCGGCGGCGCTAAAGTTGATTTCAATCTACTGGGCGGCTCCGGCAGTTTCTTCCCCTCGCAGGCGGAGACCGGCAGGGACGGAATGGTTTTTTCTGTCCTGACATGCGGAGCGGGGGAGAGTGAAATTCTCGTAAATTGCGCGGCGGACCGCTTCCGGTCTGAAACGGTAAAAATAGCGGTCGCCAGAGTTAAGCCTCCCGAACCGGCTTTGCTAAAGGCTTCGGCAGCGCGTCCGTCTTCTCCGGCGGATGAAACAACGGAAATAACCGCGGAAGTGCTGGACAAGGACAACCGTCCGGTAAGCGGGGCTCCGGTTTATTTCTTGCTTAAAGACGGTGAGGGAACAATCAGCAGCGTGACGCCAGTCGCCAGGGACGGGAGGGCCTCTTGTGTTTTCAAGGCCGGCAGGAAGCCTGGAAGGAATATTATCCTTGTTAAGTCCGGGGATTTGTCCCCGGTCGAGGTTTTAATAGATACAGCCGGCAATATAAGGGCGCAAAGGACAGCCGGAACTCTTCCGGCGAGCGTCAAGCTTCTGGCTTTCCCGGGAGCACTGCCTCTTGGCGGGACGATAAAGCTTCGCGCTCTGGTTACAGACGCGGAGAATAATCCCGTGGAAGGATCAGCCGTAAACTTCGAAATAATCTCCGGGGAAGGATGGCTTAACAACCCCCGCGGCATAACCGGCGCGGACGGCGAATATACCTGTGAGCTCGGCTCCTATATGATAGGGCAGATAAGGGTTAAGGCTGTTTGTGCCGGGTTTTTGAGTCCGGCAGAGATAGGCCTTCACGCCTATCTTCCCAGGCTCTACGTTATTATTCCGCTATGCCTCCTTGTGCTTTTTTTGTTCATGGTCTATCTTTACAGGAAAAAAAAGATCCGGATCGCCGACCTGGACAACCTGAACCGCATGCATTCCGATCTCTTTCTCTGGGTAAGACTGAAAAGCCTTATAACTAACAGGAAAAAGTTCAAGGTGCTCTTCTTTGATTTGAAGAATTTTGGCGCGTTCAGCGTGTTTTTTGGCGGCGAAAAAGCGGAAACCCTGCTTAAGATTATGGGCGGCGTCATAAAAAACGAATGTTCAAAGAAGGAGATCTACGGGCATCTCGGCGGCGATGATTTCATGGTGATAACCGCCAGAAAAGATTACAGGGAACTGGCCTCGGCTATTATTATTAAAATAAGGGAAGCGATCCTGACCTTTTATCCCGAGCAGGAATTGAAGCGGGGCGCTGTATGCCTGGTTGACGACTCTGGCGGGCAGGTTGAAGTTGAACTTGCGGAGCCCTCCGTGGCTATCTATAACAGCGAGAAATTCCGGGCGCGCTCGCTCAATGAACTGCTTGAAATAGCCGGGCGCCTGGAGAAGAGCGCCAAGCTCGCGCCTTTTCCGCATGAGGCGGAAGAAGTGAGTCCTGAGGCCGGCAAAGACAAAAAAAGGTACAGGATAGGCTGGTTCAGCTCGGGCGCGATTTTCCTGGGCATCCTGCTTTACTCCTGGAGCGCCTCCTCTGACGGCGGCAATATTTTAGTCGGCTGGCCCGAGAAACAGAATCCTTATGCAAACGAAACAACTATTATCACGGCAAAATTGACGGATGATAAGGAAAGACCTGTGAGCAACGCTTATCTTGTTTTCCGTGTGTCAGAGGGCAGTGGAAGCCTGGAACGCGGTTGGGCGGTCACGGGAGAGGACGGCAAAGCGGCAATAGGTTTCATTCCTGGGAACGGGGATAACGTGATAAAAGTTTTCTCGGGCAAAGCGGCCAGTGCCGGTATAGGCTTCACCGCCGGAATGGAAAGGCTCATGCCTGCCGAGTATTTCTGTCTTGCTTTTCTGGCGTTTCTTTTTTTCCTGCTCTGCCTGAAGCTCTTTAGCCACAGGCTTCTGTCTGCCGGCCTCGACAAGCAGACCCGGATGCGAACCAGGATGAACGGCGACAAAAGAATCCGCGAAGTGCTTTCGCTGGGAGAAGGTTTGTCGGCTGCTTTTATCGAGTTTCGTGATTTTCAGGTTTATAACAGCACATTCGGTTTCTCAAAAGGAGAGAAGTCCGTAAGAGTGCTTGCAGGAATTATCAGAGCCGCGGTCGCTGATTCCGGGTGCGGCGGGGATGAAGCTTTTTTTTACGGAGAAGACAAGTTTGTCCTTGTCTCTTCAGGCTGCGCGGAAGAGATACTGAAGAGGGTGAACGCGGAAATGGACGCGCAGGCGCGGTTTTTCTGCGAAGAAGCCTACAGGTATGCCCTTGAGGTAACTGCCGCAGTCGTTGATACTTCAGTTTCCGGCGCGAAGGATATTTCACGGGTAATGTTTGAGGCCGGAAAACTTCTAAATGACGCCAAGAAAATGAGCGGAAGCGTGTACGCTGTTTCCGGGCAGATCATAAAAAATGACTCCACCCGGTCTTTGCCTGACGGCGCAGGGCAGGTTGAAGCGGTTCTTAAGCTGACGGAAGAGAAGGAAAAGGCGAGGCAGGAGGCAGAAGAGCAGGTTGAGCTCGAGTCGGAGCTGGAGGAAAGGGCCAGGCAGGCTGCGGAAAGGCTTGAAAAGGAAGCCGTCCTTCAGGCCGAAAAGCTTGAGGCCGGAAAAGATGCCCCGGAGAATGCCGCCGCCAATCAACAGGCGCAAGAAAGCTTAAAGAAACAGTTTGAAGATGCTGAGAAAGCGCGCGGGGAAGCGGACCAGGCAAAGCGCGATAAGGAAGCGGCAGAGCTCCTGGCGAAAACCGCAGCCGAGGAAGCGGAAAAACAGGCCAAAGCGGCTGAGGCGGAGCTTTTGGCCCTGGAAACGGAGAAGAGAAAGCGCGAAGAAGAAAAGTGCCTGCTGGAAGAAGCTGAAAGAGCGGCGGCTGCAGAGCGCCTGCGGTCTTCCGCGGAGGAACGTTTAAGAAAAGAGCTTGAATCTCTTGACCCGGAAACAAGACAGAAGCGGCTGGAAGAGGAGCAGAAAAAACAGGATGAAGCTGCCAGGAACTCCGAACTTGACAGGGACATTGAAAACTTTGAATCCCTCCTTTCCGGCGATGAAGGCAACGCGGAGTATCACGAGAGGCTCAGCGAGCTCTACGCTTCCAGGGGGTATAACGAGAAAGCCGCCGGCAAACTCGCCTTCCTCGGGGACGCCTATTACGAGGGGCGCTATCTGAAAAACGCGCTCAAATATTATTCAAGGTCTGTCGAGCTTAATCCGAAACTTGTCGGGATCAGGGTTAAGATCTCGGAAATCTACCTGGCGCTGGGAATGGACAGAGAGGCAAAGCTGGAATGTTTTAACATCGCGGAGAGTTATCTGAACATAGGGGATCTTGCAAACGCGGAGGCGTACGCGAGAAAGGCCATAGCGCAGAAGAGCATCGAGGCCAGGTACATACTCGGAGAAATCTACTTCAGGAAAAATAACTTTTCCGAAGCGGCAAACGAACTTGAACTGCTCGTAAAGATTAAGCCGAACCACCAGAAGGCGCTCCAGTGCCTCCTGTCAGTTTATCTTGCCTCCGGAAAGAATAAGGATGCTTTTGCGGTGCTGCAGAAAGCGCTGAAGCTGGAGTCCTCCTCAGGTGAGCCCGCAGGCAGGGTTTCTTCAAGGGAAGCAGCCGCGGGTTTTTGCGCCGCCATAGACGGTTTAATTGCCAAAGGCCAGTACGGAGAAGCAATAACGTTTGTAAAAGAAGCGCTAAAACATCTGCCGGATGAGCCCGCGATAACGGAAAAATACGCGTTCATTCTGGAAAAGCAGGGAGCTGCGAAAGAGGCGGCTTCCGCATACGTGCGCGCGGGCGATCTTTATACCAGCCTGAATCAGATAGAAGAGGCAAAACAGTCTTACGCAAAAGCGTCTGTAATAGATTCAGGGAATATCCGCGAATCCGCGAAAGCGCCTGAGGCGCCGCCTCCGCAGGCGGCGGCAGTTCCGCCGGCGCCAAAAGATAAGAAAAAGCCGAAGATTTCCTACCTGTAATAAATCAAACCCGGGGAAGACTCTACCTGTTCCTCGTCATACTGTTATTGAAGCGGTTATCATAGCATTAAGGGGTTAAAGCCATTAGATTGACAAAGACGCAGGCTTTTAGTTATACTAATCGTTGCGTTTTGAATTTTACAAGGAGGCTCTTGTGGGAAGTATTTTCAGGTCAGTTCTTATCTGGGTCGTAATAATCGTGGCGGCATTGCTGCTCTTTAGCACTTTCAGCAACGGGAAAGGCAAGTCCGTGGAACTCAGTTATACGGAATTCCTTGAACTGGTTGATAAGGGGGAAGTGATAAATGTCACCCTTAACGAAGCGGCTTCTAGAGCCGATGGCAAACTTTCTCACAAAATAAAGATTAAGGGCAGCGAGAGCGATTCTTATTATGTTTTCATCGGCAGCGATCCTGAAATGTACAAGAGCCTTAAGGCTGCCAAAACAAAAGTGGACGTAAAGCCTCCGGAGACACTGTCCTGGACGGTTATTCTGATAAACGTGCTTCCGTTTCTGCTCCTTTTCGTTCTCGGCTACATGTTTATAAAACAGATGCAGGGGGCCGGAAATTCGGCGTTCTCTTTTTCCAAAAGCCGGGCAAAACTCTTCTCTTCAAACCAGAGCAAAGTTACTTTTCAGGATGTCGCCGGAGTAGATGAAGCCAAGGGAGAATTAAAAGAGGTAATAGGGTTTCTTAAGGAACCCGGGAAGTACCAGAAAATGGGCGCGAAGATCCCTAAAGGAGTGCTGTTGCTCGGCGCGCCCGGGACCGGCAAGACCCTGCTTGCCAGGGCGGTTGCCGGCGAGGCCGGGGTTCCGTTCTTTACTATTTCCGGTTCGGATTTCGTTGAATTATTCGTAGGCGTGGGAGCGGCCAGGGTC
>CAITPB010000180.1 GCA_903894145.1 Candidatus Firestoneibacteriota bacterium
AAGTTGGTTAACATCGGTGGCAATACCTGTGCCGATATTGAACCCGCCTGTCGCCGCAGACTTAAGCGCCAAGAGGTTTGCCCTCGCGACATCTTTGCAATAAACATAGTCCCTTATGTACTTTCCGTCGCCGTTAATCACACAAGTCTCCCCGCGAAGGAGCTTCCTGCAAAAGATAGCGACCACTCCGGCTTCTCCGTGAGGATCCTGCCTCGGGCCGTAAACGTTGGAATAACGCAGCGCTGTATACTTCAGGCCGTACTCTTTCATATAAAATCTGAGGTACCATTCCATAACAGCTTTTGAAATACCGTAGGGCGAATCCGGGTCAAGCGGATAAGATTCATCGGCGGGGCATTTCGCGCGGCCGCCATAGACAGTACCGCCGGAAGAAGCAAAAATGAATTTCTTCACCTTGTTTCTGGCGGCGTAATCCAGCAGGTTCAGCGCGCCGGTGATGTTAATGCGGGCGTCCTCCAAAGGGAGCCTGACTGACCTGGAAACGCTGATCTGGGCGGCTTCGTGAATTATGTATTGCGGCGAGAATTTCTTCAAAACCGGAAGCATTGCGGGAGAAGCGATATCAACCTGCGTGAACTTGGCTTTCGGGTTAATGTTCTCTTTCTTCCCGCTGCTTAGATCATCTATCACCAAGACCTCATAACCCTTCTCCACAAGCATATCCGTTATATGAGACCCTATAAATCCCGCCCCGCCTGTGACAACCACGCGCTCTTTAGCCGCCATTGCCGCCCCCTGTTTTAATTCTTGTAATCCTGTCTTCAATTATTCCGGTAAAGCTTTACGGTCTTCTGCCCTCTGTCTTCAGTCTTCAGTCTACTGTCTTCCGTCCTCTGTCTTCCGTCCTCTGCTTCCGTCCTCTCTCCTCTGTCCTCCGTCTTCTGCCCTCTATCTTCACTCCCATTTGCCCAGGAGTAATATATCAGGTACCTCCCGTCTTTCAAGGTTACTGTTTCCTTGTTTAGTTTTTTCGCTTTCATACTCTTCCCTCCGGCTTTGCCCACCGGCAATGTTCAATCAATTCCTAATCTGCGTAATCTGCTTATTGAATCTGCGCAATCAGCGCAGTTTATTCTATGCCATACTCTTTCATTTTCCGCCACAAGGTTGAACGCGAGATTCCGAGATACCTTGCCGCCACGGTATGGTTGTTGCCGGTAAGGGAAAGCGTCTCGGAAATGAGTTTCTTTTCAATTTCCGATATTTTAATAAACTTACCTCCTTTGATGACAGAGTCGTCCGAAGAGCCCCCGCCTGAAGAAAGCAGCGGCTGCCCCGGAATGGACGGCGGCAGAGCGGCTTTTGTAATCATATTGTTGTCAGAAAAGACTACCGCGTGCTTAATGGTATTCTGCAGCTCGCGCACATTGCCCGGGTAATCGTAGTTCATCAGAACGGCGAGCGCTTCATCGGATATGCGGAGCACGTCTTTTCCGCTTTCTTCATTATATTTCTCGAGGAAAGATCTGATAAGCGCAGGAATGTCTTCTTTCCTTTCGCGCAGGGGCGGGATATTAAGCATTACAACGTTCAGTCTGAAAAACAGGTCCTCGCGGAATCTGCCGGCCTCTATCTCTTTTCTTAGATCCTTGTTTGTTGCCGCAATTATTCTTACATTTACTTTCTTGTTCTCCGTGTCACCGACGCGCCTTACCTGTCCGTCATCAAGGACACGCAGGAGCTTTGCCTGAAGGGAAAGGTTCATATCACCTATCTCATCAAAGAAAAGCGTTCCCAGGTTTGCCTTTTCAAGCAACCCCCTTTTGTCGGTGTTCGCGCCGGTGAACGCGCCTTTTTTATAACCGAAGAGTTCGCTTTCCAGAAGGGTTTCAGGGATAGCCGAAGAATTTAGAGCAACAAACGGAGCGTCCGCCCGCTTGCTCAACCTGTGGATGGCGTTAGCCATGACTTCTTTTCCGGAGCCGGTCTCGCCGGTGATAAGGACTGTGCTGTCGGTCGGCGCCACTCTTGCCGCGGCATTAAACACTTTCTTTATCACCTGACTTTTTCCTACTATTTGTTCGTTTATTGTCATTTTTATTCCGTTTTGAAACCGGCTTTAAGTTTTTCCAGCAGGGCTGGAGTCAGCCCCTCGACCGCGCCCAGATCTTCCATCTTCTCAAAAGGCCCGTGTTTCTCGCGGTAGCGTATTATTCTTGCCGCTGTTACCGGGCCAATCCCCGCGGCCGCTTCTAGTTCTTTGAAAGTTGCGGTATTAATATTTGTCAACGCGTAGCTCTTAGAAAAGGCGGGCAAGGAACGTGGCGAGCTTATCCTATAACAACTTACCGGCGCCAGGAGCAGAGCCGTCAGGACTGCAAGAAGTATTCCAAGAGCAATTACTGCTGTCTTGGCTCTCTTTTTCATCTGTTGAACCTGTTCATGGCTTCTTCAACCGTAGCCGTGAGCAAGAGTTTCGCCGCCATGGCTGCTTGTTCAATGGATTTCAAATAATCCTCTTTCTCTTCCTTTGTGAACCTGGAAAGGACAAAACTCACCGTATCAGCTTTTTTGTCGATTGCGGAGATGCCTATGCGAATCCTGGTAAATTCGTTTGTACCAAGTTTTTCTATGCAGGATTGAATGCCCTTGTGCCCGGCGCTGCCGCCGCCCTGTTTTACGCGTATGGTGCCTAGAGGCAGGTCCAGCTCGTCATGAAGAAGGATTATTTCTTTCGCAGTTGCGGAGAATTTCTTTGAAAGACAGACGGCAGCTTCGCCGCTTAAATTCATAAAAGTTTGCGGCTTGGCGAGAACGACTGAGCCGTTCCCGCCAAGAACCGCGAAACATTCTTCTCTTGTTGCCTTGATATTCAGGATACCCGCCAGCGAGTCAATTGCGTCGAAACCGGCGTTATGCCGCGTCCCGATATACTCTTTCCCGGGATTCCCGAGGCCGATAATAAGTTTCATTAGCCTGCCATTCCGATTTATTTATATTACTTCTTGGAATCTTCCTTCTTTCCCTCGCCCTTGCCTTCGGCTTTGGCGTCAGGTTTAGCTGCCCCGCCTTTTTCAGCTTCTGCCGCAGCTTTCTTCTCTTCCCTTTCCTTCTCGCCGATAACTTCAGGGCCTGTCGGAGCGCCTTCGGCGGGAGCGGCAACTTCTTCTTCAACCTGGGGTATTGAAACCAGAAGGACTGTCTCATTAAGATCGTCCTTGATGGTTATGCCTTCCGCGACCTTGAGGTCCTTAACATGGACTGTGTCGCCGAGGTTTAACGCGGAAATGTCAACTTCGATGGAATCCGGCAGTTTCGCGGGAAGACATTTGATGTCTATTTCACGCAGATGGAACTCGAGAATACCGCCGAGTTTCACGCCGGGCGCTTCGCCCTTTATGATTACCGGGACCTTGACGTCAATCGGCTCGTTCATATTTACAGAATACAGGTCGACGTGTATAAGGTTTCCGCTTACCGGATGCACCTGAACTTCCTTGAGCATGGCCATCTCTTCGTTTTTGCCCTCAAGCTTGACGTTCAGCAGCATATTCATTCCGGCTTTGGAATGCATAATCTTCTGAATGTCCTTCGCTACCAGCGTGAGCATCTCCGGTTCCCTTTTCTTCCCGTAAAGAACCGCAGGAACAAATGCTTCAGCGCGCGACTTGTGGGCCGCTCCTTTCCCTTTGCTCTCCCTTATCTTAGCTGCCAAATCAACTTTTTCCATTTACTTCCTCCAATTTCATCTGATCGCACTGATTATAACAAATGACCGGTTTCAATCACCTGAACAACCTGCTGACCGATGTTTCATTATGAATGCTTCTGATGGCCTCACCAAGCACTTCTGCCACCGAAACAACCTTTATTTTTTGAGTTTGCTTCGCCGCTTCGCTGAGAGGAATGGTATCCGTTACGACCACTTCACTTATTACAGAAGCATTGAGTTTTTCAACAGCGGTGCCGGAAAGCACCGGGTGCGTGCAGCAGGCGTAAACATCTTTCGCGCCTTTCTTCTTGAGAAAGAGAGCGGCTTCGCACATCGTGCCCGCCGTAGAGATCATATCATCCGGAATAAGCACATTCTTTCCGGTAACTTCGCCGATAAGGTTTAGAGCTTCTACGTGCGTAGAACCGTAGCGCCTTTTGTCAACTATTGCAACCGGACAGCCCAATCTCTCGGCGAAACTCCGGGCCATCTTAACCCCGCCCATATCTGAAGCGCAAATAGCGAGGTTAGCTATTTTTTTTCCGGCGAAGTACCTTGTCAACACCGGCTCGGCCTGCAAATGGTCGCACGGTATGTCAAAGAAACCCTGAAGCTGGGCCGCATGCAGGTCCATAGCGACTACACGGCTCGCTCCGGCCGAGGTCAGAAGATTGGCCACCAGTTTGGCGCTGATGGCTACCCTTGGCTGATCCTTCCTGTCTTGCCTTGCATAACCATAGTAAGGAATTACGGCCGTGATTCTTTTTGCGGAAGACCTCTTGAAAGCGTCTATCATCAGCAGCAGTTCCATGAGTGTTTCATTAACCGGAGCGCTGGTCGGCTGTATCAGATAGCAGTCGGCCCCGCGGACGTTCTCATCAATCTTTGCCCAAATCTCGCCGTCCGGAAACTTCTTTATGCTGATCCGGCTTTCTTTTACGCGGAGATGCCGGCAAATCTTCTTTGTAAGGTCAGGATTTGCAGTGCCGCCGAACACCTTTATTTTGGCGTCAAACATTTTTCCTCCGCTTAAAGTATTCCTGCGCCTGCTGCAGACGTTTCAGGTCATCAACTCCCATCACTTCGAACGGGTTCACCGCAGTGTAGGTGCCGATCCTGAAGCCCTTCTTCCTGAAAATCTCTATTGCGTCAGTCAGATAAAATTCGCCTTTCAGTTTGTTCTTCTTTATTCTTAGCAGCGCGTAAGCAAGTTTCGGCCAGTCATAGCAGTAGATGCCTGAGTTTATCTCTTTAACCTTCTTTTGGGCCGGTGTCGCGCTTTTCTCTTCGACAATGCCTGTTACCGTGCCGCCTTTGTTCCTGATTATACGGCCGTAGCCGGTCGGGTCCTGCAGGACTGTCGTGACTATAGTAACATCATTCATACCGCCGATATGAGCGCCCATTAGCGCGGAAAGCGTCGTTCTTGTAATAAGTGGCGTGTCGCCGCAAACAATAAGCGTGTCGCCGCCGTAGCCTTTCATCGCCGGGATAGCGGCTTTTACGGCATCAGCCGTTCCGAGCATTTTCTTCTGAACAGCAGCCTTAACCCCTGCAGGAAGAACTCTCTTCACCAGGGCGCGCTTGTATCCGACTATTGCAACAATCTTCTCCATCTCTTTCAGAGAAAGAAGGCTGCCGATGATATAACTAATCATCGGCCTGCCTGATATCTTATGTAGTACCTTCGGGAGCGGGGACTTCATACGTGTCCCTTTCCCGCCGGCAAGGATAATAGCACGCATAATAGATGTGTATTTTATAAAAAAAGAGGGGGAAAATCAAGGGAAATCAAGGAAAACGGGGGTGTTTCTTTTTAAAACGCGGTACCACTTGCTTCCCAGCTTATCATATTGTTTATAAGGGCTTTTCGCTTTCCCGCAGGCAAAAAGGCCCGTAAGCGCATGGATAGCTTCGAATTTCAGACCAAGCTTTTCCGCCATTCCTCCGGCTGATTTGAAAGAACTTACGGCTGCAGCTATATTTCCGGAAAGCCGCAAAAGTTCCCCCTCCTGGAGTTTAGAATATACCAACCCCCTCTTGTCTTTGTGCTTTAAAAAAAGGGTTCCTGACTCCTTTAGAAGGAGCGCAGCTTCGCCAATTTTGCCGGAAAGCATTAGCGTATTGGCGTAACCCCACAGGACAAAAGAAATATTTACTTCGTCTTGTATCCGCCGGTAATTTTTCAGGGCTATTTTGTAGCACTTTTCGGAAAGAGAAGGCCTAAAGAGCATTCTTGAAGCGCTTCCCATGCCGCAGTTACAGTAGGCAAACCCAAACCGGTCTCCGTGTTTTTTGAACAGAACAGAAGCTCTTTGATAAGAGGTAAAAGATTCTTTAAAACTCCCGAGCATCCTGAGTATTCCGCCAAGCCCTGCCAAAGCATAAGCCGTTCCGCTCTCATCTTTCAAAAGTCCATAGAACTTTACAGAGAGCAGGAAATATTGATGGCTTGCCTTGAGGTCGCCCGTTATTCTGCGCAGGCCTCCGAGGCACCAGCAGAAATACGCGTAACCGGCCCAATCAGCGGACTTCTTATAGCTCTTTCCTGCCGCAAAGAAATGCTCTGCTGCGCCTCTATAGTCGGAGAGCGCGCGGTGAGACATGCCAAGGCCCATGAAGCAATCCGCCTTGTGCGCCTCATCGCAAACATTCAATTTGAGAGCTTTTTTGTAGGCGCTTATTGCGCCGCGGAAATTCCCCGTAAGCCTGAGACACCCTCCGAGCCCGGAGAGAGCCTCAAAAGAGCTGTTCCTTTTTACGGCTTTTTTATAAAGGGTCAGCGCTTCCTTAAAATTGCCGGCTTCCCTTTTTATCCCGGCCTTCTCTATTAAACTCAGTTTCATCTTCATTTCCGGTCCTCAGGCATATTTTCTCATTAAGTCAAGACAGTTAGGAGGGACAAGCGGCTGGCGCGAAAGGGAACCCGCTCCGCTTTCAAAAACGGAATCTTCAAACACCTGCCGTTCGTGTCTATATATAATTCCCGTGGGAATCCTGTCCCCCCATTCCAGAGCCTTAGAGAAAGCCTTCACCCTGTCAGAGGGATCAAAGTCGGCCTCCTCATCAAGATTATAAACCCTCTCCTTGTACCATTCGCGCGTGTTGATCTTATTAAAAGTAACGCAGGGCTGCAGTATGTCAACAAGCGAGAACCCGCGATGCTTGACCGCGGCTGAGATTATCTTTGAGAGATGTTCTATGTCCCCCGCAAAACCGCGGGCCACGAAACTGCAATCCATGGCAACCGCCACCGCGAGCGGGCTCTCCGGTATATCCACGCTCCCGAAGGGCGTGGTTCCGGTTATTGCGCCAAGCCCGGTGGTAGGGGACGCCTGTCCTTTGGTAAGCCCGTAGATTTGGTTGTCGTGTACAAGGTAGGTTATATCGGGATTCCGTCTCATGGCGTGCACAAAATGGTTGCCGCCCTCTGCGTATGCGTCTCCGTCGCCGCCTGCCGCAATGACCGTCATTTTATGATTGGCCATCTTAACACCGAACGCCGCAGGCATCGTGCGACCGTGAAGGCCGTTGAAACAGTTGACTTTCAGATAATGCGGAATTTTTGCCGCTTGCCCTATGCCTGAAACCATTATAACCTGCCAGGGTTCAAGATTTAGACTGACAAGAGCCTGTTTGAGCGCCTGAAGCACGCCGAAGTTTCCGCAACCCGGACACCAGGCGTTATCGTCAGTGCTGTTGTATGCGCTTGCTAAAACCATACCCCCCCCTTAAAACATGATGCTCAGATGGTCGGATGCTTGGATGCTCAAAAGTTTCCTAAACATGATGCGCGGATGCGCAGAGGCTCAGATGCTCAGACGATGGGATTAAACATCTTCCCATCCCTGAACCTATGAGGTAGAGGTTTTGACCTTGCTTTTAAGCATCTAACCCTCCAACCCTCTAACCTTCCAACCTTCCAACCTTCCAACCTTCCAACCCTCTAACCTTCCAACCTTCCAACCCTCCAACCCTCTAACCTTCCAACCCTCTAACCTTCCAACCCTCCAACCCTCTAACCTTCCAACCCTCCAACAATGTATTCGGCTGTCAATGGATGTCCGTCATACCTCAATATCCGTCTGCTGAAACGCAGTTTCGTGTTTTTTTCCAGCAGGTCAGCGAACTGCCCCGAATAATTATTCTCTGCGCAAATGAATCTTTTTACTGCTGATTCATTGAACTTAAGTTTTATTTCCGGCAGAGGCCAGATGTTCGTAAAGTGAAGGAGTCCAGCCGGCTTTCCGGAAGCATTCAGCAGATCCGCCGCTTCCTTAACCGCTCCGAAGGAAGAACCCCAGCTAACTAGCACTGTTTCCGGTTTTTCACTGCCAAAGTAAACAGGCTGATCCATATCAGAGACTATCTCAGCAAGTTTTCCAGCGCGCTTGTCAACCATCTTCACGCGAAGCTCCGCGGATTCTGTTATATGGCCTTCCTCGGTATGTTCATCGCTGTCGGCGTAAACGACCTGGTTTTTGGCGCCTGGTATCAGCCGCGGTGAAACACGCCCGGCCGACAAGTCGTAGCGTTTATAGTTGTAACTTCCGGGAAACTCCGCGAGAACCCCTCCCCTGTTTACCGGCTCAACTCTAACCTCAGCCAAATCTACCGAGAAACTGGAGTCATTATAATACTGATCTGAGAGAACAAACACCGGGACCTGATATTTCTCCGCAAGGTTAAAAGCCCTGTTCATAATAAGCGGGCCGTCTGCCGCGGTTGCAGGAGCCAGTACAACTCTGGCAAAATCGCCATGCCCTGCGAAGAGGACCATATTGAGGTCTCCCTGTTCCGTCCTTGTCGGAAAACCCGTCGCGGGCCCGGGCCTCTGGGATATACCAATAACAACCGGAGTTTCCGTCATGCCGGCAAGGCTCACACCCTCTATCATAAGCGCGAAACCGCCGCCGGAGGTGCAGGTCATTGCGCGGACTCCGCTATACCCCGCTCCGATAGCCATATTAATCGCCGCGATCTCGTCCTCTGCCTGTTCCAGAACGATGCCGTATTCGCGCGCTTTTGCCGCTACATATTCCATTATTGAAGTAGCGGGAGACATCGGGTAGCCGGAATAGAATTTAAGCCCGGCCGAAACCGCCCCGAGCCCAAGAGCATCGCTGCCGTTAATAAGAATCTTGTTCTTTGAATTGATTTTAAGGGTCGGAGCCAACATAAATTTCCCGGAAACCCCGGGTGTCACCGCCGCGATGCCGGCTTTTACGGCTTTTATGTTTCCGGAGACAACCTCTGCGCCTTTCTTGGAAAACAGCTCATCAATTACGCCTTCGCATTCAGTTATTACATCCGCTCCTAAAAGCGCAAGCACAGCCCCGGTGGCCACTGAATTTATCATTATCTTATCGCCGCCTGCTTCTGCCGCGAGTTTTTCGAAAGGCACGGAGATCCAGCCGGCTTTGGGTTCTTCCGCCCTCTGTTTCTCCCCGTCATAAATCAGGAATCCGTCCGCCTTCACTTTCAGGGCGTTCCTCTTTATGGCAAGCAGGTCAAGCGCCACCAGGATGTCAAATTCTTCTTTTATGGAATTTACGGGAGAGGTTGAGATACGGATTATTGAGGTGTTATTGCCGCCCCTTATGCGGGACATCACATCCTGCCAGACAAAAACATTATAACCTGCCCGCAAGAAACTCTTCGCGAGCGTGAACGAGATGGACTGCATACCCATCCCGGCGGCGCCTGAAATTCCGACCGTTATGTCCTTTGTCAAGAACCCCCCTAAACTTTTCTTACATATACTTTAACTATGCCGTCTGCCGTCTTTTCCCCGCCCTCATAGATGTTGCCTGTAGTCTTACACCAGGCCGGCATATCGCTAAGGATACCTTCGTCATCCGCTTCAACTTCGAGGACTTCACCGGTCTTCATTTCTTTTATTTTTTGAGTAGTCTTGATTATCGGAACCGGGCAGTAGAGGCCGACGCAATCTAAACTCTGGTTTGGCGTAATCTTATCCATAAACACTCCTAAAAAGTTTATAAAGTTTATAAGGTTAATAAGGTTTATAAGGTTTATAAGGTAACAGCAAGACCTTTCACCTTATCGCTGTTTTCCTCAAACAAATAGATTTATGTTGGATTCCTTTGCTTCGCCGAGATAGGTGGCCGCGCCTGCCATCTCATCAACTTCGTCAACCAGCGCTTCGCGGTCAAGGCCCATTACATTGCATGAGGTCGTGCAGGCGATAAACTTTACGCCCAACTCTCTCGAAAGCTTGAAAAGTTCCGGGAGCGAGGCCATTTTTTTCTGTTTCATAAGCATCTTCATCATTTCCGGCCCGGCGCCGGCAAAGTTAAACTTGGTCAGAGGCAGTTTTTCCTTTGTGCCGCTGTTTAAGATCCCGAACATCTTTTGCAGTAAATTCGCCTTTTTCGCGAGTAACCCGCCTTTACGGAGAACACTCAAGCCCCAGAAAGTAAAGAATATGCTTACCTTAATCCCCATGGATGCTGCTGTCGTGGCCAGCGTAAAAGCCGCAAGCGCTTTATCCATCTCACCGGAAAAAAGTATAATAGTCATTTTATTGTTTTCTGTCATACATCCTCCTCAAGCCCTTAAGCATCCAACCCTCCAACCCTCTAACCTTCTGCCCCTCACCCTTTCCACAACGGGCTCATCTTCCTCAACTTTTCAACTATGCCAGGAAAAACAGAAACCACATGGTCAATATCTTCCTTTGCAATATATTTATTCAACGAGAACAGGATTGAGCCGTGACAGATCTCAATCGGAACACCGACAGCAAGCAGGACGTGGGAGGCTTTTAGCGCCTTTGAAGTGCAGGCAGAGCCGGAAGAAGCAGCGATGCCTTCTCCGTCGAGGAACATCAGCATTGACTCGCCTTCAATGAATTCTATGGAAATGTTCACGTTTACCGGCAGTCTCAGTTTCGCGTCGCCGTTCAGCCTGGAATAGCTTATCTTTGAGAGTATCCCTCCGATAAGCGCATCTCTTAGGGCTTCCATCTTTGAGGCATTCACCGCAATCTCAGGTTTTATAAGTTCCGCCGCTTTTCCCATTCCGACTATAGCCGGGATATTTTCAATACCGGCCCGTTTACCCTCCTCCTGTATGCCGCCGTCTATAAGAGGAAACACGCGGACGCCTTTCCTTATATAAAGAGCGGCGGCGCCTTTAGGGCCGTAAAACTGGGTGCCGGAAAAGGTCAGCAGGTCAACGCCCAGCTCTTTCACATCGACGGGAATGGTCCCGACGGTCTGCACCGCGTCCGAGTGAAATGTTATCTGCGGCAGGTTCTTTGCCTTGCGTTCCGCGTTCAATTCCCTGATAACGGCGGCAAGCTCCTTAATCGGCTGGATAGTCCCCACTTCGTGATTTGCGTGCATCACGGAAACAAGTACCGTTCCTTCGGTTACCAGCCCTTTCAGGGCTTCAACAAGAATTATGCCCCTGTTATCAACCGGGAGAAGGCTGGTTTGGAAACCCAGTTTTTCCAGCGTCTTTGCCGCGTTCATTACGGAAAAATGTTCTATGGCGGAGAGGATAACGTGCTTTCCTTTAGTCTGATTGGCAAGACCAAGGCCTTTCAAGGCCATGTTGTTTGCTTCGGAAGCGTTTGAAGTGAAGATAATCTCTTGAGGCTCAGCGTTAATAAGAGCGGCTACCTGCTGCCTTGCGATCTCTAGAGCCTCTCTTGGTTTTTCTCCGAACCGGTGAATGCTTAGAGGATTTCCAAAATATTCAAAA
>CAITPB010000181.1 GCA_903894145.1 Candidatus Firestoneibacteriota bacterium
AAATCCCTTTTCCCTGTAAGCAAGCAGCGAGGTCTCGCCGTGCCGCTTGGAAAGCTTGCTCCTGTCGGCTCCGAGTATCATCGGCAGGTGCGCGAACAGGGGAGCTGTAAATCCCAGTGCCCGGTAAAGCAGGACCTGTCTTGGCGTATTTGAGAGATGATCCTCTCCGCGGATAACATGGGAGATCCGCATCTCCGCGTCATCGATAACGACCGCGTAATTATAAACAGGGACGCCGTCCGGCCGGGCAATTACAAAATCTCCTATCTGGTCGGCGTTAAAAACCACCTTACCCCTGACCAGGTCTTCAAATTCAACCAGGCCGGGCTCAACCTTGAACCTGACTGCGTATCTTTCCGTCTTTTTCCTTTGCTCCGCTTCTTCTTTTGAAAGCGCGCAGCATTTCCTGTCATACTTGGGAACCAGGCCCTTTTCTGTTGCGGCTTTTCGCTTAAGGTCCAGCTCCTCTTCTGAGCAAAAGCAGGGATACGCCTTGCCTTCTTCGAGAAGCCTGTTCATGTATTTGTCATAAAGCGTCAGGCGCCTCATCTGGGTGTAGGGGCCTAATTCGCCTTTTTCTATAGGGCTTCCGTGTTCATCCCTTCCGAAATAGCCCTCATCCCAGTCAATACCAAGCCACTTCATGGAATCAACAATCACCTGTACGGCTTCGGGAGTGGATCTTTCCCTGTCGGTATCTTCTATGCGAAGTATCAGCGTGCCGCCGCAATTCCTCGCGAAAAGGTAATTGAAGAGCGCGGTGCGCGCGTTGCCTATATGCATATGTCCCGTGGGAGACGGGGCAAAGCGTACTCTTATTTTATTTTCCATTTCATTATCCTATACCTTTAGGGCCTAAAACACAAGGAAGGCTTTCCTTTTGCCGCCTACTTCTTTCCGCCTTTCTTAAAAAACTGCGGAAGCCATTGCTTGTGAGCCTCAAATAGTTCGGCGATTATTTTTTCAATGGTATCAAGATCACGGTGCGCGGGATGAGCCATTGCTGCCTGGAGAACAAGCTTCCTGTCGCCTGTCAGCCCGGCTTCTACCGCGAGGGTTGCTGATTCATGGGCGCTGCGGACAATTCCCTGCAGAGCGAAGGGCAGCGGGCCGGCCGCGATCGGCAGCGCGCCGTTGCTGCCGAGAGCGCAGGTAACTTCGACAACCGCGTCTTCCGGAAGATTAGGAACCGCGCCCTGATTTCTTACATTCACAACCTCAAGGCGTCGGGTGTCGTTCGCAACATCATTCAACACGCCGATAGCCTGGTCTCCGTGCGCGGAATCCTCAACATCGTGAGCCGAGATGCTCGCGCGCTTATTTTTCAGCTGTTCCCTTATCTCCTGCCTTTTTTTGGCTCCAAGTTCTTTGAGCCAGTCGGACCGGTGCTGGAAGCCGGGAGCAAGGTGGTGATCCAGCGTTTTGCGAAGCGCGTAGTAGTAACGGGTGTAATAAACGGAACCCGGCAGTATGCCGTAGTAACGGTAAAGCCGGATAGCGTCAACCTGGACTTCGTCAAGCGCGGCTCCCGCTTCGCTCTGATACCCCGCCGAGGCGGAAAGATCGGCTTTCTCTATCAACTTTTCAAGCAGACCTTCTTCGTACAAGTCCCTGCCTTCGTGAAATATTTTCAGCGCCCAGGTGCAGTGGTTTACGCCTGAAACAAACGCCTCCACTTCTCCGGCCCTGGCTGTAGGGATTTTAAGCAGCTTGCAGATAAGCCACTTCACGCCGTAAACGCCGTCGCAGAGCCCGAGGGATCTCTCGTGCCCCTCGCGAAGCGAAACCGCGGTCACCATACTTGTCGGATTTGTATAATTTATCAGCCACGCTTTCGGGCAGTTTTTCCTTATACGCCTTGCGAGATGCGCGACTTCCGGTATGCAGCGCAGCGCCATAAATATCCCGCCGACCCCGACCGTTTCAATGCCCAGTTCCCCGAACTTTTCCGGAATGGTCTCGTCTAGATAGCGCCCGTCAAGTCCGCCTGTCCTGAAAGTTGAGAGGACAAAATCCGCCCCGTCAAGCGCCTTGTCAAGTTGTTCTCGGACCACAAATTTCAGCGGTATTTTTTCCCTTGACGCAGCCTGCTTGCCCCATTCCGCCATGAGGCGGGCGTTTTCCCTGTTAATATCGAATATTACTATTTCGCTGTTCCTAAGCAAGCCGCTCTTCGCGAACCTCGCGAGAGAAGCGAACATGGAGGTCATATAGGGAGATCCTCCTCCCACAACGCAGATTCTTACAGCCGGCATAGCGCCTCCTTTTCCTGCTACTTCTTAACGAGCAAAACAATCGCGCGCGAAGCTATCGCCTTGACTTTACCGATCTCGCCTAATTTCTTCGCGGTCGTTGATTTAACGCTCACATTGCTTTCTTTTATTCCCAGGGCTGCAGCGATATTTTTCTTCATCAGCTGGACATAGCCCCCGAGTTTCGGCTCCTGGCAGATAATAACCGTGTCTATGTTTACTATCCCGTATTTTTTTTCGAGCGTGCCCCAGGCTTTTCTCATCAGTTCAAGGCTTACCGCATTTTTATATTCCGGCTTGTCTACGCCAAACAGTTTTCCGATGTCGCCCGCGGCTGCCGCGCCGAGCAGAGCGTCAATTATAGAGTGAGACAGGCAGTCCCCGTCTGAATGTCCTTCCAGTCCCATATGGAAAGGAATCTTTACACCGCCCAGCGTAAGCTGCTTTCCCCTTTCAAAGGGATGAATGTCGTAGCCAAGTCCGATACGCTGTTGGTTCATAAACGCCCCTTATGCAATATATATGTCATTTCAGATTTTATTCATATACATCATAAGCAAAAGTACCATTTCCCCGTTGAATCCCGCGAAGACCGGCACGAGCAGATTATCGTCGAGCTTGCGGATAACCGTTTCAACAACGGTAGCGGTTACAGCCATGACTATTATGGGGATCCACAGCGGATCTCCCAGCGGCGTCAGGTGGTGAACCCACCACATTTCAAACTTACCGTGTACAATCGTCGGCGTGCGGAGCACCAAAAACCCCACAAAAAGATCCACAAAGAAT
>CAITPB010000182.1 GCA_903894145.1 Candidatus Firestoneibacteriota bacterium
AGCAATCAGAAATCAGGAATCAGCAATTGCCCCACAAGGGCCCTTAGCTCAGTTGGTTAGAGCAGCGGACTCATAATCCGTTGGTCGAAGGTTCAAGTCCTTCAGGGCCCATGACTTTAAACCGATTACTAATTGCTGATTACTAATTAAACAAATCAAACCTTTAGAGTCTTGACCTCGTAACCTCTGAAGTTTAAGACCACTTTGCCGCCTTTCAGTTTGACTTTTCCGCCGGTAGATCTTTCAAGGAAATTTACTTCTTCCGCCTTTCTGATTCCGCCTTTGACTGAAAATACCGCCGTGCACGGCTTTCCGCTTGTTTCAAAGAAACGGTAGAGTTTTGCGTTTGAATGTTCCGCATTCATGAAAGCTGAGCAAAGCACTGAGGACGCGCCTTCCAACACTATTCCCGGAGCAGTTTTGCCGGCTTTATCAGCCGTCACGGCCGCGACAAGAGGCCTGTTAAATGCCGTCCCCGCCTTGATGAGTTCAATATTAGGAAATTCAGGACTATGCGGAAGAAAAGCCATTTTGATATGGTGCTTCCCGTTATCGGTTTCAAGGTCGGGCATATACGGATTCCTCAGCAAGGTCATTCTTGCCCTGCCCCCTAAAACATCGCAGCCATATTTGGAATCGTTAAGCAGGGTAAAGCCGAGGGTTTTCCCGGAAACATCAACAAATTTTTGGGTTGGCTGCTCGGTCCCATTCGCCGGACGTTCCGTGACGCTGTACGGCCCCTCGAATCTTGCTTTCGCTTCCGACACATTCCCGGCAAAAGAAAGCTTCAACTGTGGAATCCCGACCGCATCATTTCCCTTTTCCCGCCAATCAACATTTATGTCGAAATCTATCCGCTCTGAGCCGTTGTAGAAGCGTATCTCCTCAATAATGCTTGAAGCCCTGAATTTATGCTCAACGCTGAAGCTCGCGAAGACCGGCCCCGCGGAAAGCAGCTTTACCAAAGCGCCCGACACAAGGTTTTCCTCGCGGCGTATCTCGTTTATGTTCCAGGCCGACATAGTGTTTCTGGATTCGTCAATTACCTGAAAAACATTAAGGGCCAATTCAGCCCGTGTTACCCGGATATGCTGTAGAAATTTTGAAATACCCTGAGCGACAAACTCCCTTTTCAATCTTTTGTCAAAATAGGAGACAACTATTCCGGAGGATTTCTGGATTTGCGCCGTGTAGAGCGGAGTCTCAATCTTGAAGTTATCATCAACCATTTCCGGCCCGCGCTCATCGGAAACTTTTACCTGCCCGGCGGTCTTCGCAGGCTTTGAGGATATTAGATACGTTTTCCCGGAATAGGCGGGAACTTTCTCCGCAAAGAAAATATACTCCGTTCCGTGTTTCTGGACAGGAATTACTTTTCCGGAAGCGTCTACCAGGCTCCTTGCGCCTGCCGGCAGCTTCACGGACACAGGTTCAGTTCTTTCAAACCCGCAGGGGTTATACACGCGAAGAGTCTTTCCGCTCTTCTTCACTTTGGACATTTTCTCAAGCGCCACTCTCTTGACCTTATCCGCCTGCGAGAGCGAAATAACCGCCCTTCTTGTGGCATCAGCATAAGGCTCGTGCGTTGAGGAACCGTCATAAATATCGTGAAATTGCGAGAAGAGAACAGGTTTCCAGGCCTTTGCGAGGTCATCCCGGGAATCAATGCCTGCCATGGCGGACAAGGCTTCCGCTGCCAGCAATTCTCCCTCGCATTTTCTGTTCTCCCGCTTGATTGAGGCATGAGTCGTAAAACAGCCTTCAAAAAGGGAGAAGACTTCTCCCGAGTTCTTAGGAATAGTTTTCTCGTCTTTATTTACCGCCTGAAGCAGCTTCTTTGCCGTGGAGAATATGACGGTTGGAATCAGCGGTTTATTCCTGAATCTCTTGAGACATTCAAGCTCTCTCCTGGCAAGCGCCCCGCCATGGTTTCCTATTCCCCAGATATGAATACCGGTCTTTATGCCGGTCCTATTTATGAGTATCGCGTTTGTGACCAGTGCATCCGGTGACAGGGTATTATTGTAGTTGCAGGAAAGCGTTGTTATATCCGTACCGTCAAGCCCCTTCCAGGACCTTACCGGCCAGTGCGTCGTAAGCGCCGGATTGCAGCGCCAGTGAAAATAGGCCTCAACACCGCCGAGGCGCGCCAGCTGGGGA
>CAITPB010000183.1 GCA_903894145.1 Candidatus Firestoneibacteriota bacterium
ATGGAAAGAAAGTTTGGAAGGGAAGTCCGGAATGTTGACAGCTCCGGCAAACAGATAGACTCTGTTTTTGAGGTTGAAAGATTCCTGCGCCATCAGGGGGAAACTTTTGTAAAGCGTTTTGACGCCAATGCTTACATCTATATTACAAAGGCGCTGGACAACTTCAATCTTGGGAACAATCAGGAGCTGGTTAAACATTTCACCGGGGTGCATACAAAGTTCCTGGTGATCTCATATTCGCATGACTGGATTTATCCTCCGAAACAGTCAAAGGAAATCGTCAAGGTTCTTAAGTACTCCTGGGCCAATGTGACCTATTGCGAGATTACGCAGGATTACGGCCACGACGCTTTCTTAATAGAACACGATGAACAGGGCGTTCTTGTGAGCAACTTCCTCGAGAACGTAAGGCGGGGTGAATAAATGGAAAGATACGATTACATCATAATAGCGGATATGGTCAGGAACGGGTCGAAAGTCCTTGATCTCGGGTCCGGCGACGGAAGGCTGCTCCGTCACCTTATGGATTACAATGAGGTGAAAGGGGTTGGAATAGAGTCCGATGAAAAAGTTATTTATGAGAGCGTCAGGAACGGCGTGACCGTAGAACACGCGGACATAGACGAGGCTCTGCACGATTTTGCCGACGGCTTCTTTGATTATGTGATAATAAATTTTACGCTGCAGGAAACCCGGAGGCCGAATCTCGTCATACGCGAAGCCCTCAGGGTGGGAAAGAAGGTAATAGTTTCTTTTCCGAACTTTGCGTATTATAAAATCCGGTTTTCCCTCGGGGTTTTGGGTAAGACTCCAAGGACTGCCGCTTTGCCCTATAGGTGGGACGAATCCCCGAACCTGCATTATTTTACAATCAAGGATTTTAGGATATTCTGCAGGGAAGAACACAGGGTTATCGAAAAGTTCGTTGGGTTCACCGGGCACACCAGGATTCCGGTTTGCCAGAACCTTCTTGCCGAGAAAGCAGTTTTTATGATAGCATAACTTATGCCCATAAAAATTAAGGTTCCAACAGTTTTTCGGCATGTGACAGCGCATAAAGCAGAATTGTATTTTACTGCACCCCATGGAAAGTTTAACTTAAAACGCCTTTTTGAGGAAATTGAAAAATCCTGCCCCGGCCTTAGCGCAGAGATCTTCGGCAAGGACGGGAAGGCGAGCAGGTTCACAGGTATTTATGTTAATTCGAAACCTTATCAGACGCTCCACGGCGTTTACACCGAACTTTTTGATAATGACCTTGTTGAGATAACCTCCGCTATTGTTCAGGAATAGCGCGCCAAAATAGCTTTTCAGGGAGTCAAAATGGAAAAGGTGATAGAACTTAAGAACATTACGAAGATCTATCTGACAGGCAAAGTGGAGTTTGCGGCTTTGAAGTCGGTTAACTTGACCGTAAACAGGGGCGACTTCACCGCGATAATGGGACATTCGGGTTCCGGAAAATCCACGTGCATGAACATTCTCGGGTGTCTAGACAGGCCAACTTCCGGAGAGTACATTTTTGAGGGCGAGGATGTCAGCAAGCTCTCTGATTCACAGCTGGCGGAGGTAAGGAACAAAAAAATAGGCTTTGTTTTCCAGTCGTTCAACCTTCTGGCGAGAACCTCTGCCGTTCAGAACGTGGAACTGCCCCTCGTCTATTCGGGCGCAAAGAACAGAAGGCAGAAGGCCGAAGAGGCGCTTGCGAGCGTAGGCCTGGCAGAGAAATTCGCGAATAAGCCTAATGAGCTTTCGGGAGGGCAGCAACAGCGTGTTGCGATAGCCCGCGCGCTTGTGAATGACCCGCCGCTAATTCTTGCCGACGAGCCGACAGGAAACCTTGATTCAAAATCAGGCGAAGAAATAATGAAAATATTCAAGGCCTTGAATGACAAAGGAAAGACAATCGTGCTGATAACGCATGAACCGGATATTGCGGCGTTCGCGAAGAAAAGAGTTTATTTCAAAGACGGAGAAATAATAAAGACAGAGGGGGAATAATGAAACTCGCCAAGCTGTTTGCGGCGCTCGCAGCCTGCTCGGTCTCTTTTGCGGCCGGCTTGAGCCTTGATGAGTGCGTCTTTTCCGCAATTGAAAACAATAATGATATCAAGGCTTTAAAAAGCGCCTATGAGGCAAGTGCAGCCAGGACAAACCAGGTTCGTTCAGCCTACTTTCCGCAAATAAACGGCTCTTTCGGTTTCAGCCGTACGGTTACCCCGCTTTCCACAAGTTTCGGTTCTCTTCTTTCCAGCATTCCAGGGCTAAGCAGCACTTCTGATGTTATTACCTATTCAGCCGGGATCTCGGCGCAGATGATCTTCTATGATTTCGGAAGGACCGGCGCTTCGGAAAAACAGGCGTTTCTGGGCGAGCAGACCGCGTTCTTAAGATACGAGCAGAAAAAGCAGGAAATTGGTTATAACGTAAAAAAAGCCTATTACGGCTTACTGCAGGCCAGGGCCCTTGCAGCCCTTTCCGAAGTTACAAAGAAAGAGATGAAGAGCCTCTATGATTCGGTTAAAGAGCGGCACTCGCAGGGGTTGGCCACTCCGGTTGACACTTTGAACGCCGAGTCGGAATATGTCAAATTCTCCGCGGAGGCTTCAAAGGCGCTGCGCCGGTCGGAACTTGCCGCTGACGCGCTAGCTCTTGTACTCGGGAAGAAAGCAGGGGAGAATATCGTTCTTTCCGGGGAAACACTGCCGGCAATAGAGTCCGAGCCGCTTGAAATAAAGAACCTTCAAGAATGTTTTGTGTTTGCGTTAAAGAATAAACTCGATTTTAAATCTTCAGACCTCTCGGTGGACTCCGCCGAGGCGTCAATAGCCGGCGCCTATTCCGACTGGCTGCCTTCGCTCTCCGGAAACGCGAGGTATGATTTGTCGGGAGCGCAGTTCCCGCTGGATCAGGGAGGCTACTCTTATGGCGTGACTCTTAACATTCCGCTTTTCTCAGGTTTCTCGAGCAGTGCCAAACTTGCCGCCGCCGAAGCAGACAAGAAGAACGCCGTTTCTTCCGCTGCCTCGCTCAAGGAAGCACTTTTGCTTCAGGTAAAGACAAACTACTATGGTGCTCTCGATAAGAGGGAGGACGCGGCAGCAGCGAACAAGAAGCAGGAATACCTGGAAAAAAATTATGAGGCCATGAAGGCAAAATATGATGTCGGTCTCACGAGTATTACCGACCTGATAGACGCTGAGTCAAAAAAAGCCGCAGGCATAACTGACAGTAAGCAGGCGCTCTTTAATTATAGGCTTCAGGTGAACGAGCTTGAATACTCTATCGGAGGGGTAAGGTAATGAGAAAAGCGATAACCATGGGAATAATAGTTGTATTTTGCGCGCTCCTGACTGTTTCTCTCGGTTGTATGGGGAAAGGCGGGCAAGAGGTTAACACCGTAAAGGCGGCAAGGGGCAACCTGACCGTAAAGGTGCAATCAACCGGAACGGTTCGGTCAAACAATGAGGCAAAACTGACAACGGTCGCTTCCGGCAGAGTAAGCGATATTTTTGTATCTGAAAATGAATCAGTTGCCAAGGACAAAGTGTTGTTAAAACTGGATTCCACGGCTCAGGCGGAAAAGGACTATAAAAGGACAGCCTCGCTCACGGCTAAAGGTTTTATGTCCTCCCAGTCGGCCGAGCAGGCTAAAGAACTGTGGAAGAACACCTATATAGCGGCTCCATTTAGCGGCACGATTGTTAAGAAATTTGTCGAAGTCGGTGAAACCATTTACGGCGGCAACCAGGCCTTCTTGCTTGCCGATTTA
>CAITPB010000184.1 GCA_903894145.1 Candidatus Firestoneibacteriota bacterium
AACCTTGGCGTCAAAATTGCCGTCTTCGCCGTAGGAGTCGGTCTTCTTGATGTGCATGTAGAAAAAGTCGTACTTTGAAACATTCTGCTCCAGCAGGTCAAACTCGCTCTTGATGGTATCCCCCGCGTCCAGCACGTCCATGCCCACAAGACGGGCCAGCCCTTTATACATCGGATAATTCGCGACGCAGGCGGTCGACATTTTCGTGACCTCCTTAAGCGCCGGTATGTCGGGACAGCTCGCGATACCGCGGAGTAAAAAGGTATTCGCCTTCGGTTCGTTCTTTAATACTTCGTTGGCCAGCTTGATAAACTTGTTGAGCACCTCGGCCGTTTTCTTTGCCTCGGGACGCAGCGGGGAAACTTCGTGCGCCTTCAAACCTTCTTTTTGGGGGTCAGTCTCGTTCACGCCGTCCGCCAGCCCGTCGCCTTCAAGGATTACCACAAACCTGTGTTCCTTGCCGTTCTTTATGATTATCTTCACGCCGTCAATTTCCTTTATCGCGGCAGAAAGTTTTCCGGTCAGCTCTATGTTCTTATCCGTCGGTATCCTTCCGGCCCTGCGGTCCAGTATGGCGCCGCTTTTATCCATCGTGGCAAAATTTGCCCTGGCGGCGATGTTCCTGCAGGTCATCGGGAAATTTATCCCGAGAGCTTCGAGCACTCCCCGGCCTATCGGGAACTCTATCGGGTCGTAGCCGAAAAGCGCAAGGTGCGCAGGCCCGGAGCCCGGAGTAATTCCCCTGGCTATCGGGTGGGTAAGTCCGAGCATTCCGGTCTTGGCAAGTTCGTCAAGGTTGGGTTTCTTTGCGGTTTCAAGTTCGGTCTTGCCGGTCGAAGGATTCGGAAGCCCTCCGACGCCGTCCATTACAATAAGAAGAATCTTTGCGGCGCTCTTTACGGTGAGTGATTTTATCAATTTCAGGTCCATTATTGCCTCCGTTTGGGTTAGATTCTTGATTATACTTGATTGTAAAGAGGTATTTCAAATCAAATGACGCTTCCCCGGCTCCCGCAACGGATAGCAGGCGCCTGTTTTTGTGCTATAATCTATTTGTTTATTCATATCTTGCGCAGGGGAGTCTCAATGATACAGGCGGGTTTCGGCAAAGCAAGCATCTGGAATTCTATAAGAACGGAGCGCAGGGCGGCAACCCCGCTTGAAGCCGCTGCTTTCTGCGTCTCTTCCGGTAAAACCACCGCTGTCATGGTTTTTACCGATATGGTCAATATGCGGTATTCTACCTCGGAGAATATCAGGAAAGCCGTCTCCCGCTCCCTGAAGATTCCTAAAAGCGCCTGCGCCGTTTTCTTGACTCATAATCACGCGGTCCCTGGCGATACTGCCGGGAATTTCAATGTTGCCCTGCTTTCCGGCGCCTGCGCCCGCGCGGCCAGACTCGCCTTTGCCGGAAAAAAACCGGCAGAAATTGCCTTTGTCGGTTTCGAACCCGAAAAACCGCTCAACTTCACAAGAAGAATACGTTACAAGGATCTTGGAGTTCTGACTTTTTATAACGGGCACAAGGATATTGGAGGAAAGCCCGATATCAGCCACACGCTGAAAATTGAGTTGATGAGTTTCTGCAAGGGAACGCCGCCGGTCCAGCAGCACGGCTTCGATGTTTCAGGCCCGCTAAAGAGCGCCTACAGAGTCCCTGAGCCTCCGGTAAAAGTGAAGTCCCCTTATTTTCTGGGGAAGCCCGTCGACGGGCTTATGCAGGGCATCTTCTTCCGCGAACCCGGCAGCAAGAAACCCATCGGCTCCCTCCTGCGCTTCGCGGCTCACGCCGCCGCTTCTAATGTCAAGGGAGCTGACTTCTATTCCGGGGATTTTCCTTACTTTGCCAGAAGGGAAGCGGAGAGGCTTTTCGGAGGCGGCTCCGTGTTCATGACCGGCCCGTCCGGAAACCTTGTTCCGCTGTTGAGCAGAAAATCGCTGAAACTCGCGGAGAAGATTGGAAAGCAGGCAGCGCGCCTCATCGTTAAAAAAGCAGACAGCGCGCGCTGGGAAAAGATTGACGGACCCGTAAAACCGGTTTCACTGAAAACCATCTTCAGATTCAGGGATGATTTTCCTTCCAAAGTTTCCGACCGTAACCGGGAAATGCGGGAAATCGCCGGCAAAGCGCTGACCGGCGCCAAAACCGGTATGCCGCTGAAAGATATCAAAAAGCTAACCGACAGGTACGAGATGCTCGGTTACTCAAAAACCTATTTTGATAAAGGCGGAATGGCTGTTACGAAAAACCCGGGCGGTAAAATACGCTGGGATATTTTCGCTTTAAGAATCGGAAAATACGCCATACTCGGGCTGCCCGGAGAGCCTTTCGGTGAATACAGCGTTATACTCCGCTCCAGCACCATCGGCAGGCGGCTAATTACGGTTGAATTATGCAACGGCCACCTCTCCTATTTTCCCATGAAGAAAGACTATCCCCTCGGCTCCTATGAGGTGAACGCGGCCCGCTGCGGCCCTTCAAACGAAAAAGTGCTTATCAATTCCGGCCTAAAAGCCCTGAAAAAACTGGGATTTTAGTTTTTCCCCGGGGGTTGCGCTTTTTTTATTCAAGCAATTAGCCCGCATTTTTGCTATATTTACACCTATGCAAATTAACGACGCCGACATAAAAAAACAACATGCCGCCAAATTTTCAATTATTTCCAATTCAGCGCTCATCCTGCTGAAGATCGCTGTAGGCATGCTGACCGCATCGGTCAGCATAATTGCGGAAGCGATACATTCCGGCATTGATCTTATTGCCTCCATTATCGCAAACTATTCCGTAAAAAAATCAGGACAGCCGGCTGACTCCCTCCACCCTTTCGGGCACGGACGCATTGAAGACATCTCAGCGCTTATTGAAGGCATCCTGATACTGTTCGCGGCCTGGCTAATCTTCCACGAAGCTTACGACAAATTTGTACACGGGGTCAACCTCACTTTACCCGGCGTAGGCGTTTTCATAATGCTCATCTCGTCCGTTTCAAACTGGGTAATCTCCGGCTACCTCTTTAAAGTAAGCAGGGAGACCGGATCATCCGCCCTTGAAGCCGACGGGTGGCATCTCCGCACGGATGTGTATACCTCTGTCGCGGTTTTTGCCGGGCTTTCCGTGATTACTTTAAACAGCCTGATGAACGGCCCTGCCTGGGTCAGGTACTTTGATCCGGCGATTGCGGCGCTGACCGCGCTTATGATCGTCAAAGCCGGATGGGATATTTCAAAAACCGCGGTAATGAACCTCGCTGACCTTAAAATTTCCGACGAAGAAGAAAAAGCGGTGAAACTTGCCATAGCGGAGAACTCCGACCGCTATGTGGAATTCCATGATCTCAGGACAAGGCGGGCCGGGCCCTTCAGGTACATTGACCTTCACCTGGTAGTCTCGCGCGACCTGCATGTGGACACGGCTCACAAGCTGACCGATCACCTTGAGGAAGACATAAGAGCAAAACTGCCCCACACGGATGTAATGATACACCTTGAACCATGCGAGGGTGAATGCGCGGCCTGTCATATAAACTGTCCGACGCATCCGCACGACGGAGGGCTGAAATGATAGCAGCCGTCTTTTCCGATTCGCATAAAGACCTCAAAACCCTCTCTTTGGCCGCGGAAGCCGCGAAGGGTTTTGGCGCGACAAAGATGATTCATCTGGGAGACGCTTTCCGCGACGG
>CAITPB010000185.1 GCA_903894145.1 Candidatus Firestoneibacteriota bacterium
ACGTCGTTGACGTTGCACTCCGCCGGCTCCGCGGATTACTGATTGATGATTGCTGATAACTAATTAAAGACTCACTGGGCAGACCGTTCTCTGTCGACCGTCCACTGCCCTCTGCCCTCTGCCTTCCAGCGTCCAACCCTCCAACCCTCCAACCTTCTAACCTTCTATTTTACTACTGCAATCTTTCCTTTTCTGGAAGCCTTCTGCCCGTTCCAGGAAGCCGAAAATACATAAAAATAAATTCCCCGGGCAACAGGGCTGCCGTCGCTATTCTTCAAATCCCAGACAAAATCAGCGTACCAGCCGGGACCAGGAGAAAGAACAAGCGCGTCGCTTGCTGCCAGCACGCTCGCGGCAAGCTCCCCGGCAACAGTATAAATATTCAGACTTGCGGTCCCGCTGTCGTAGGCGGATGAAAAGAGGAGCCTTACGGTTGTTTTTGCCGAGCCTTTCGCCGGATTGGGGTACGCTGTTGAGCTCAGTAAAGCGTTGCCGCCCGGCGAGGCCTGTCCCGCATTCGCCTGGAAAATCATTGAACTGCTTCCGGCGCCCGTGAAGTCCTGCATTGTGATTCCGCTGGAAACTCCGGCGTAGGAATAATTTTGTTTTGCCTGGAATATATGGGAGGACGAGTTAAACGGGTCTCCCGAATCCCCAAAATTATGCGAGACCGAGGTTGTTCCGGTCGCCGCTCCCGTGGAGGTAACCGCGGAATCATCCCTCTCTTCAAGCCGGATTCTCGGATGATCCGGATTTATATCTATATCGTTTGCCGCGAGGCTCCCTATGGTATCGTCGATATGCCAGATTAACACTCCCTGGCCGGGAAGCGAGAGATCCTGCCCCGTTTGCCTGCTGTACTGAGTAAGATAATATTCCGTGGTTTTGCCGCCTATCGGGAATTTATAAACCCGCGCGGACGAGCCCGCTTCAAAATTGTCTATGGTGAGGGTTGAAGCGCTCGAAACGGTAACCGGCGTTATCCAGCCGAGAAGTATTTTGCACCAGGCGGACGGGTGAACCGGATTGTTGCCCTGGGGGCTGCCGGCCCAGCCTCCGTCGTCCATTAGTTCCCATTCGCCGACCGAGGAATTGCCGGTTGCGGTATTATAAACATCAGGAAGCCCGAGCTGGTGGCCGAACTCGTGGCAGAGAGTTCCGAAGGGAATCGCGGAGGAGGGATTTCCCTCGTTTGAGGGAATATTAACTCCTTCCGTAAAACCGGCAGCAGCTGCCCACCCGTCGCTGAACGCGGACCAGATTGACGCGTTTGCCGTTCCGGTTCCTGCGGACTCCGCGCCCCGCCCGGCGTGCACAATGATTAAGGCGTCATAGGGCCCCGCGGCTTTTGTAACTCCTGCCGCGGCGCAGGCGGAGGACGCAAGCGCTCCCGTAGTCGCGGCGGTATCGCTGTTTAACTGGTCAGGCACGGTATAGCCCGCGCCGCCGTTGTCAAAAACGGCGCAGTTTACGGAGAGTAAAGAAGTCGAGCACTCGGCGTAAAAATCGGAGAACTTCTGCAGGTAGCCTGTCCCCGGGGCGGTATAATTCGTTATCTCTCCTGCCGAAAAAGCGTGGCTTGTGAACCTGACAAAAATAACGGCAACTTTGACGCTGCCTGTCGGTGCAATGGCTTTTCTGATAGCCGCCGCGGGAGCGCCCAGAGAGAAGAGGCGCTGCGCCTCGGCGTTTTGGTGGACACGCTCAACGGGAATTATTGAAGGTTTGAGGCCGGGCAGGGGAGGCATGGAATATAAGGGCACATAAATAATAATAGTCGCGAGGATATAAAAAAACGGCCCTAATTTGGCGCGGGGACGTATGTTATAAAAGTTTTTAAAGTTTATAATGTTCATAAGGTTTGTAAGGTTTATAAGCCACAGCTTCGCTGTGTCTTGTTTTGTGAAGTAGGATATTCTTCATGCCGGACTCCGTCCGGCATAGCAGAATAACGTTCATAACGTTTGTAACGTAAAGCTAGCCTGTGTTTTGATAGCAACGTTTATAACGTAAACCGCTAGTTCTTCCCGATGCAGTAAAGATGGGATTCGGAACGGAGATAGATTTTATTGCCCTCAAAGGCCGGCGGAGCAACGCACCATTCCTTGTATTTGTCGCCGATACTTAGCGATTTCATTTCTATTTTATTCCGCGCAAGTTCCTTCTTTTCCTTTCCTGGCGCGAGAATTACAATTTCATTTAGGGGGCCCAGCACAAAGATAT
>CAITPB010000186.1 GCA_903894145.1 Candidatus Firestoneibacteriota bacterium
CGCGCAGGCAACGGCGGATTATTTCAAAACACTGAAACACAAGAATAAAAACATCATAGTCGGCTACGATATGCGCTATATGTCGGAAAAGTACGCGGAAATTTCCGCTAAAGTGCTTGCAGGCAACGGATTCTCCGTCACGCTCTCAAAACGCGCGGTCTCCACTCCGGTAGTCTCCTGGTCAGTTGTCGACAGGCAAGCGCTTGCCGGAATAATGATAACCGCGAGCCACAACCCTCCGGAATATAACGGGTTTAAAGTTAAATCAAAACTCGGCGCGGCAATCTCGCCTTCAGAGACTAAAATCATAGAATCACTGCTGGGAAAGAACGCGCCCGGGAGCTCGGACAAAATCGAGGCGGCTGATCTCGAGGGCTCATATCTTAAGAAGGTAAGTTCCCTGGTTGACCTGAAAGCAATAAAGAAATCAAAGTTTAAAGTGGTGATAGAACCTCTCTGGGGCTCCTCTCAGGGCTATCTGCTGAGCATTCTTAAAGATTCCAACCTGAAACTTTTCCCGATACACCACTACCGCGATGTCTTGTTCGGCGGGGTTAACCCGGAACCACTGGATCATAACCTTGCCGATCTAAAAAATGAAATCAAGCAGGTTCGCGCCGATGTTGGCTTGATTGCTGACGGAGACGGCGACCGGGTGGCAGTTATGGACGGCAAAGGCGTTTTTTATTCCACCCAGTTCATCATTCCTCTCCTAATGCTTCACCTGCTGGACAATAAAAAACTGAGCGGGGATGTGGTGCAGACCAACTCCGTATCTTCCGCGGTGGAGATTATCGCGAAGGATTACGGGCTGAGAGTCCATAAAACGCCGATAGGATTCAAATACATCGCCGACCTTATGCTTAAAGAGGATATATTGATAGGCGGAGAGGAGAGCGGCGGCATCGGGGTAAAAGGATATATTCCGGAGCGCGACGGAGTTCTTATGGGCCTTATGATGCTTGAGATGATGGCCCAGTCAGGCAAGACCATACGCGAATTGATGCGGGATGTGGAAAAACGCTACGGGAGATTCTGTTACGACCGGGTTGACATAAGGTACTCGCCGGAAAAGAGAGATAAAATATTCAAGTTCCTTGACACCGCTTCTTTTGAAAAAATCGCCGGAATGAAAGTCAAAGAAATAACGCATGCCGACGGTACAAAGTTCATCTTTGAAGACTTAAGCTGGCTGCTGCTCCGCGGCTCCGGCACAGAGCCGGTGCTTCGCATCTACTCGGAATCAAAATCGGAGGAGAGCGTAAGAAAACTTCTTGCCTTCGGCAAATCCTCCGCTTTGAAACTTTAGTTGTGTTTCGAGTTTTAGATTTGGCCGCGGTTATTTTTCTTCTTTTAAATAATTGTCTTTCGTCACTCCCGTAACCGTTGTTTCCGCGATTGAGAACTTTTTATCAACCTTGGTAATCTTGCAGACGCCAAGTTTGGTGTCAGACGAACCGAGTGACGCGCCGGTATCCGGATCTATCAGGTCCTCGCCTTTCTTGAAGATGGAAATTTCCTTCCCGACCTGCGTGCCGTCCTCTTCACCGGAGTTCAGCCAAATCTGCCTGCCGTCAACCTTAATAATCTTCGCCGACCACGGCATCTTGGCTTCAGCCTGCGCGAAAACATCCGTAATGTGGTCTATGGCTTTTCTTACTGCCTTTCCGATAACCGTCTCGTCAAAACCGTCCTTGCCGAAATCAACGCTTGGGGCGACAGAAAGATTTACCGAAACTCCCGTGCTGGATTCTTCACCCTCGCCCTTCTCGGCCAGAATTATCTCTCCGGTGCTCGTGTCTATCATTCTTACATCCATGGCAACTCTTGCCGTGTTGGTCCTGGTGTCTATCCCTCCGCCGATTCCGATGAGCCCGCCGAGGCCGCCGACTCCCAGCTTGCTTTCCTTAACACCAAACTCGGTAACGCTTCCCATAATCATATATTGAACGCCGAGCAGCTGGCCTATTTTTGCCGCCGACTGCGCGGTAACTGCGCCTGAAGCGCCGAGTTTCTGCTCTTGCATTAGTTTTTCAAGTTTTGACCTTTCAAGCACATTGAACTTTCCTGATTTCACGAGCCCCGTTGAAATAGCGTCAGCCATCCCGCTTCCAACGCTCCTCCAGCCGCCATGCTGTCCCTGCGCTTTATCCTCAAGATCCATAACCGCGATCCTTCTTTTCGCGGAGAATCCGGATACGGCAAGCAGGAACACCAGAAGAAAAAGAATGGTTTTTTTCATATCGCCTCCATGAATATCGCAAAATTATTTTAACAGGCAGGACGGGTTGATTCAATGGAAAAGGTCAAGCGAAGAGTCTTTCGAATGCTCCCAGAATGGTTTTAGCGGAACGCAGAGTTTTGACTGCATTAACGCTGTTTTTAGAAAGAATCTCTCTTGAAACCGCATCATTTTCCTTGCCAAACCACTCTTTCACCATATTTTCCGTTGCTTCCACGTGAAATTGGAGACCATACGCCTTTTCTCCCGCGACAAATGCCTGGTTGTCGCAATCGCCGGAAAATGCGAGGCGTGAGGAGTTTTTTGGTATTTCAAAAGTATCTTCGTGCCACTGAAATACGGTGAATTTCGCGGGCAAGAGAGAAAAGACATTATCCTGCCTGCCTTCGGGCGTGACCAAAACTTCCGACCAGCCTATCTCCTTTACGCTGTTCTTCTTTACCTTTGCCCCACAGGCCTTGGCGAGCAGCTGGGCTCCGAGACAGACCCCAAGATACGGAATCCCGCTCGCAACAACTTCCTTAATGAATTCATTTTCCGCTTTCAGGAAGGGATACTTTTCTTCTTCGTAAACATTCATCGGACCGCCCATTGCGGCCACAGCCGCGATATTATCAAGGGCTGCCGGCAGGGGGTCTTTGTCCCAGAGTTTTATTGTCAGAAGGTCGTATCTGCCTGAAAAAAAATCAGCTATTGTCCCCGGTCCTTCGCTTTTGGTGTGTTCAAGAATAAGGATTGTTCTTTTCATAATGTCATGGCACCGGTTTGAATTCCGAAAAAAACAACGCAAATCAGCCTGCACGCCTCAATGGAACTATTTTTGCCGGCATCCAAACATCCGACCATCCAACCCTCCAATCATCCAATCGCTTCGCTGCCGTGTTCCCCGGTCCGGATCCTGATACAATCGTTCAAATCAAGCACAAATATTTTTCCGTCACCTGTCTCTCCGGTTCTTGCCCCGCGCGTTATAGCTTCTATGGTCCTCTCAAGAAAGCTGTCGTTCACCGCGATTTCCAGGCGTATCTTTCTCAACAGGTTGCCTGTTTCCTTAATGCCCCTGTAAACTTCGGCAACTCCTTTCTGCCTGCCGTGCCCGAGCACCTCGCTTACGGTAAGCAGGTTCACCTCTTCTTTATATAGTTCCGCCTTTACCGCTTCAAGTTTGTGCGGCTGTATAATCGCAATAACCAGTTTCATAAACCCTCCTTACCTTATATTTCTCTCCCCTTAATGATAAGGGGAGAGTTAGAGAG
>CAITPB010000187.1 GCA_903894145.1 Candidatus Firestoneibacteriota bacterium
AAAAAAGCTAACCATGTACAACAAAGTTAAAGAACTTTTACGAGACGGATTAAGCATCCGCCAAATCAGCCGAAATACTGGTTTGGACTGCCTGTTCGACATCAACAAAATCCTGAAACTCTATGAGAATCTTATCCAGGATATCCCTTCCCATCTCTTTATGGGCCATTTCTCTGCCCCTAAACATTATTGTTACCCTTACTTTATTGCCTTTTTCAATAAAATCCTTAATGTGGTTTTTCTTTGTAGTCAGGTCATGAATGTCTATTTTGGGCCTGATTTTGATTTCTTTTAGTATCACTATCTTCTGGTTCTTTTTGGCAGCTTTTTCTTTCTTTTCCTGCTCGTACTTAAACTTTCCGAAATTCACTATTCTGCAAACCGGAGGAACGGTGCTTGAAGATATTTCAACAAGGTCAAGCGCCTGCGCTTTAGCGGCTGCAAGAGCCTGAGGAGTCGCCATTACGCCAAGCTGCTCTCCGTTAACACCCAAAACCCTGACTTCCGCGACTCTGATCTGGTTGTTTATCCTATATGACTTATTGATAGCTGAACCCTCCTTAACAAAACGCTTATATAATGAGGCGGAATTATAGCATAGAAAGTTAAGGTTTGTAAACAGAAAAAGCTCAGATTTAACTCTTTTTCGGTACTGGCAAATTGGCATCAATAATCTTCAGGAAAATTGGCACCAATGAGGGGTCAAATTGCTTCCCCGAACACCTCTTAAGCTCTTCCTTTGCGGATTCAATGCTTTTCCCGGCGCGGTAGATTCTGTTTGTAATCATGGCATCATAAGAATCTGCCAGAGAGAGAATGCGCGCTCCTATAGGTATCTCGTTTCCTTTTAGGCCGTCCGGATAGCCGGCGCCGGAAAACTGTTCGTGGTGATGGCGGACAATAAGGGTTGCCGCTTCAAGAAATTGCGCGTTTGAGAGGATTTGGACTCCCTCTTCGACGTGTTTTTTCATTCTGGTGTATTCCTCAGGGGTAAGTTTTCCGGGTTTATTAAGTATGCTTTCCTCAATACCTATCTTCCCGACGTCATGCAGCAGCGCTGCGAAATGAAGGTCTTCTTTCTCCTTCTCGGAAAGCCCTACTTTGTCCGCGAGTTCCAACGATAAGCGTACGACGCGTTTCAGATGGGTGTAGGAACTCTTGTCTTTGGCGTCTATGGCGGCCGCGAGCGCCTCTACAGTGCTCAGATACGCTCTTTTGGTTTCAAGAAAGAATTTAACCTTTTCAATGGCCACTGCCGCAAGGTTGGCGAAGTTTGAGATTATGTCAAGGTCATCGTCCGTAAAGGGCTTCATGTTGTTCTTGTTGGAGAAGTTCAGTACTCCGATTGTGGCATTGCTTTTAAGTGAAACATTGACGGCAAAAGGGGATTCGCTGCTGATGCTCATAGGCACTACAATGAAGGACCCGGGTTTTCCGAGCGGTTTGAAACTCCTCTCGCCGAGTGAATCCTCCGCCCGCTTTATCATAAGCGGCTCGCCGGTTTTCCAGACCCACCCGGAAGCGCCCATCCCGAGTTTTCTGCTCTGTCCGATTATTGTTTTCCTTGAACTGTCTTTTACGACAAGATTATCATTCTCAACAAGCATAATAGAGACATTTTTGCACTCGACCATTTCTTTGCCGCTGGAGACAATTGTTTTAAAGATATTGTGAAGGTCGTTTGTGGCGTTGATCTTTTGAATGATATTATTGAAGGTCTTCAATTCAAGGTTTTTCTTTTCAAGTTTCAGGGCCGCGCCGAAATATTTAGCAAGCATGACGGCAAGGTTTAAGTCGTGCTCGGAGAATGACTTGTTGTCGGATCTATTGCTGAAAGTCAGGACCGCTTTTGGGCCGTTAGACGTGTCAACCGGAACCAGCAGGGAAGATTTATATCTCTTTGGGTTGGCGATTGTCGTCAGGCTCGGAAAGATTTTTTTAAGTTGTTCAATATCATTAATCAAGAGCGGTTTATTAAGTTTTACCACCAATCCCGATGGCGAGGTGTTATCTACTTTTACCCGTGTTTGATTTATTATGGTTTCGGAAAGAGGCTGGGCTCCTGGTTTGCTGTAGGAAGCTTTAATGAACAACTCGCCCTTTTTCTCGTCAAGCAGCATTAGTGTGCCGCTTTGGGCGTTTATGTCATTCAGCGCCGTCGCGAGCGCTTCCTGGAGATCATCCCGCTTGCGTCCGTTTGTCATTGTTTCACCCACGTGTCGGAATTGGATGCGTCAGCAACCTTATAAGTTATGCTTCCAAAAGTGTGTCCGTCCTCGTAAGTGATGGTGATGCAGTCGTTCTTTAGGAAAGTGACTCCGTCCAGGAACCAGCTGCTTCCAGCGGATGGAGCTTTGCCTATAAGTTTTGCGAGAGCCGCGTCAGCGGTTGCTTTAACTTTTTCCTTGTCTAGCATTGATCCCGGCTTTGCCTGGTTCCCCTGAACTCCGTTTTGCGCTGCGCCGGAACGCGTTTGTTTTGTCATCATTTCTATGTGTTTTTCTTTCTCCTGAAGCTGCATGACGAGTATGAAAATCACAAGTATTGCCAGGGAGAAGAGCCAAGCCAGCCCGCTGGTTTTCTTCTTCTTCTTCTTCTTCTTCTTCGCGCTTTTTTCCCCGTTTTTTTTCTTTGCCATTTAAAGGTATTTCTCCTGGTTGCGGACAATTTCCAGCATGGCCAGCATGTTGTCCAGAGGCACGTCGGCCGGGGTGGCGTGCGCTGGTGAAAAAATGTAGCCGCCGTTACTGCCAATCCCTTTTAGAAGCCTTATGGTCTCTTTTTTTACATCATCGGCTGTTCCGAAAGGCAGTATCTTCTGCGTGCTCATGCCGCCGTAAAATGAGAGTTTTGAGCCATGCAATTCCTTGATTTTGAAGATGTCATAGGCTTCCGGTTGGAACGGGTTGAAACAGTCCAGGCCGCACTCGATAAGGTCGGGAAATATCTCTTCCACATCCCCGCAAGAATGAATAAAAACCTTCAATCCGTGCGCCCTGACTCGGGAATACATCTTTCTGATTCGCGGTTTAATGAACTTGCGCCACAGTTCCGGCCCCATTATCAATCCTGACTGCTGACCCCAGTCATCGCCGAACCTCATGCCGTCAATGGGATATTTTGCGGACTCATCTATAATGGCAAGATTGAATTCTGTTATTGCGTCCAAGAGGTCATTAACAAAACCGGGATTCTCGTACATGTCGATTAGCAGGTTTTCCATGCCGCGCAGAGTCCAGGCGCGTTCAAAAAGAGAAAAGCCGATATCGCTGAGCAAAAACCTGTCCTTGTGCTTTTCGAGGGCCTTGCCGAAGTTTTCGTACCTCCAGGCAGCTTTCGGATCAGGCAGTTTGAATCCTTTGAGCGAAGGTTCCTTAAGGATTAAATCTTCTACAACTCCGATATCCTTGTCCACGGTCTGGTTCCAGATAACTCCAAAATCATCCTGTCTGAACCCGGGTTTTACAATCTTGTCCCCGTTGAGCGCGTCCACATTGAATAGGTGATTGCCTATGGCTTCTTCGAATTCAGGGTTGTTGAAATGCGCTTTCAGCTTATCCGCTGCCGGAAGGGTAAAGGTAATATTGTAGGGGACAATATCAGAGCTCTTGTGGTTCAGGGATAGTTTAGTCCGTTCTTTTCTTGTCACTCTTCATTAACCTCCCGAGAATATTTTCAAACTCGTCCTCTTTAAGAACGCCGCTAATCTCATTGATGTTTCCGTCAATATCAATGAATATGCTGGTGGGCATATTGAACCCGCCTTTTATGTACCGGGTGTAAAATGTTTTGCTTATTAGATCCCAGCAGACAGGGTAAGGTATGCCGGAGGTTTTTACGAAATTTTCGACATCTATTTTTTTCGGATCTGTTATGTCAATGCCTACAAACTCAATGTTTTCGCTGTATTTCTTGTAGAGTTTAATTATGAAAGGAAGTTCTTCTTTGCAGGGCTCACAGGTTATTGAAAAGATATTGATAAATACCGCTTTTTTGCCTTTAAAATCCGCGAGATTAAACCTCTTGCCTTTCAAGTGGAAAATGGAGAAATCAGGAGCAGCGTCGCCTTTTGCAACTATCAGGCTTGAAAAACCTGCCCCGGCAATAGTAAGGGATAGAACTAAAGCTAACAGCCTGTTCATTGATTCCTCCGGGGTTTTTGGAGGCGGCACTCGGATTTGAACCGAGGAATCGCGGTTTTGCAGACCGCTGCCTTACCACTTGGCTATGCCGCCGTAACCATTGTTGAAAATAGCATATAATCACAAGTTTTTCAAGAAAAAATAAGGGATTGGAATTTCCGCGTGGTTATTTGAAAGAACCGTAAATATTGCAACCACAGTTAAAACAATTGGAACCTGAAAGATTATAGGTTTTCAGTGAAAAGCCTTTCCTGTGTATCAGCTCGGATCTGCACTTTGGGCAACAGGTGGAGCTTTCTTCTGTTTCAAGGTTGCCTAAATAGACATAATTGAGCTTGCTGCCTGCGATTTCGGCTGCTTTCTTTAAAGTTGCTGCCGGTGTTTCCGGTTCAGTTTCTTTATAGAGCGGGAAATATCTTGAGAAATGCAGGGGGATGTCCTTCCCCAGAGTGGAAACGTATTTTGTTAGCTCAGTTAAGTCCTTTTCGGAATCATTCTTTCCTGTAACCAGGAGGTTTGTGAGTTCAATATGGCAGTGGTTTTGAGCTGTTTCAATTGTTTTTTTTACGGGCGCCAGGCTGCCGTTACATGTTTGTCTGTAAAACCCCTCTTTTATTGACTTAAGATCGATATTCATAGCGTCAATGTAGGGGAGCAGTTCACTCAGAGGCTCAGGGTTAACAAAGCCGTTCGTTACAAGCACATTCCTGAGTCCCCGCTCTTTGGCCTTTTTTGCTGTTTCCAGAACATATTCAAACCATATAAAGGGTTCGTTGTAGGTGTAGGCGATGCCGATTGCGGATTCTTGCAGGGCAAGCCTGACGGCTCCGTCAGAACTTAAATTGTGTCGTCCTGAATTGCCGGTCTGGGAAATCTGCCAGTTCTGGCAGAAAGTACAGGATAAATTGCAGCCATTGGTGCCAAGGGAAAGGATTTGCGACCCGGGGAAAAAGTGATATAGCGGTTTCTTTTCTATTGGGTCAAGCCCAACCCCGGTGGTTTCGCCGTATATTGAAGAAAAGAGCGCGCCATTGTCGTTTACCCTGACTTTGCAAATACCATGCTTTCCTGCAGGGATTACACAATTGTGCGGGCATAAAAAGCACTTAACTTTGTCGCCGTTTTGCTTTTCCCAGAAAGAAGCAGTTTGCATTGTCATCTCTTTATTTTGTCTAATTTAGAGCTGTAACTCTTTTTCTTTCAATGCAATTATATGCTGCCTTTAATAGCCTTTCTCATGACAGACAGGGGGGCTTTCTTTCCTGTCCAAATAGTGAAAGCCCGCGCCCCCTGGTGAAGCAGCATACCAAGTCCGTTCACGCCTTTCGCCCCTGCTTTTTTTGCTTCTTTTAGTAAGCATGTTACTGGAGGGTTGTAAATCATATCATATACTAGAAGCCCTTTTCTTAAGGCTGAGCCGGTAACAGGGGATTTGTCCGTAAGTTTAAGGCCTGATGAAGTGGCGTTAATAAGAATATCTACGTCAGATATTATCATTGATACCGCTTTGTCGTAGAGTGGGACTGCAACGCACCGTGTGGAAGTTGCAGCCTCGGTCTTTTCGGCAAGTCTTACGGCTTTTTCGTGAGTTCTGTTGGAAATGTACAATGTTTTAATGCCGCTTGAGGCCAGTGCGGCGGCTACAGCGTTTGCCGCGCCACCCGCTCCCAGTAAAAGGATAGATTTGTTTCTGAGCGATGTGAGCTTAAACGCCTCTCTTAGGCTTGCCAGCAAACCGTAGGCATCTGTGCTCTCTCCGAAAAGTTTGCCGTTTGAGTTTTTAATGGTGTTTACTGTTCCTGAAGTCTTGGCTTCGTCTGACACGCAGCGCAAGCGTTTAAAGGCTATCTCCTTATGCGGCACGGTAAGATTTACGCCTGAAATGCCAAGTTTGTCCAGGTTTTTTAGAAAGCCGGGAAGCGCGTTAGGTTTAATTTCAAATGCCAGATAAGCGGCATTTATTCCCAATGACTTGAAGGCGGCGTTGTGCATGTCTGGAGAAAAGCTATGTTTTACAGGATATCCGACAACGCCGTAAATTGCCGGCGCTTTTTCAGGATTTTGTCCAGAACTTGTCATTCATCTCTCCTACAATCTCTTCGAGAATATCTTCAAGAGTAACAAGGCCCGTCAGCTTATTGTCTTTATTCACAACGAGGGCCATATGAACCTTGTTCTTCTTAAATTCGGTAAGCACGTCAGCGGCTTTTCTGTCTTCTGATATTGAATAAACAGGGCGCAAAAGGTCGGTTATCAGGAATAATTTCTTGTTCAGCCAGACAGTAAGTATCTCTTTGGAGTAAATAATGCCTTTGATATTATCCCTTGCGCCTTTGAAAGCCGGCATACGGGTGAAGCCTTCTTCCGCGGCAAGCCTTGAAATCTCGTTTAGGCCCGCATCAAGGTCTATCATAACCGCCTTCTCGATCGGAAGCATTATGTCTTTAATGGTCTTTTCTGAGATTTTGAACACATTCGCCAGCAACTGGTTCTCCTCTTCCATTATTACGCCTTCTTCATTGCCTAGTTTGACAAGCGCTCTTATTTCATCTCGGGAAACTGACGGCGAATTATCAGTTGAACTCCCGCCGAGAACCCTTACTATTGTTGACCCCATTCTGGTTGCGAGTACGGTGACTGGGGTAATAAACCGGTCAAAAATTTGCAGGGTTCGTATTGTTTTTAATACGACCCATTCGGCATTATGTATCGCGAAGATTTTTGGTGTGACTTCACCGAAAACTATAATAATTATAGCGACTAGAACACCGCTAAGGGTGCCGGCGAGCGCGGGATTCATTCCCGCGTGATGAGCTATTTCAGCAGCGATAAATGCGCTTATGGTTGAGGAGGCAACGGCTACAACATTAATTCCTATCAACAGGGTGCTAAGCAGCTGGTTTGGGTTGTCGAGCCAGAGTTGGAGGGCTTGAGCTTTTTTAGGATTTTCTGTAATCAGCAGTTTTGTTTTTGATCTGGAGAGCGCTATCAAAGCTGTCTCCACCCCTGAGAAGAATGCTGCCAGAAAGAAAAGAATTAACAGGCATATGGCTTCAATAAGGAATTTCACGCATTGATTTTATCATATTCGAAGAGTGTTTTGTATAATATTGAGAGACTTGCCTAAACGCCCAGTTTCTTAAGCGCAGATGATTCCTTTTTGTTCATTGCGAGGTAATCTTTGTTTTTGACATGGTCGAAACCAAGCAGGTGATAAAACCCGTGTACGAGAAGAATCCTAAGTTCCGCCTCAATGCCATGGCCAAGTTCCTTTGCCTGCCGCCTGGCGGTCTGCAGTGAAACAGTGATATCGCCCATCAGTCCGGACTTGTTTCCGGTTTCATAATAAAAAGTCAATATATCGGTAGTCTCGTCCTTGCCTCTAAAATTCCTGTTCAAACTTTTTATGAATTTGTCGGAAGAAAATAGTATGTTAAGTTCATTGAACTGAACTTTCTCTGTAGAAATGAGTTTCGTCAGGGTTTTAATGGCAAGCCGATCAAGAGAGGTATCAGGTCTGACCGATTTATAAAGAATGTTGATATTACTTCTGTTCATCATTTTCTTCGTAGGCTTCTATTATTCTAGCCACTACCTCGTGCCGGACGGCGTCCTTTCCGGAAAGTTCGACAAAGCCTACGCCTTTTACTCCGCTAAGGATCTCTTCAGCCTGTTTTAGTCCGGAGATCTTGTCTTTCGGCAAATCCACCTGTGTGATATCTCCGGTAATAACGGCTTTTGAGCCGAAGCCAAGGCGGGTAACGAACATTTTGAGCTGTTCCGGAGTGGTATTTTGCGCTTCATCAAGTATTATGAAAGCGCTGTTTAAGGTTCTGCCTCTCATATAGGCCAGCGGCGCGACTTCAATGATGTCTTTAGTCAGCAGTTCGTGGACTCTGTCAAAGTCCATCATGTCGTACATTGCGTCGTAAAGCGGCCGAAGATAAGGGTTAACTTTTTCCTGGAGGGAGCCCGGCAGAAATCCGAGTTTCTCGCCCGCTTCCACGGCGGGCCTCGTCAGGATAATCCTGCTGACCTCTTCCGCCTGCAGCATTGAAACCGCCAGCGCAAC
>CAITPB010000188.1 GCA_903894145.1 Candidatus Firestoneibacteriota bacterium
CTGTGTCATACCAGAGCGGCTTGTTGTAGACAAATTTCTGAGTTCCTTGAAGGTTAAAATAGGCCCAAAGATTCCCCTTAAGCCGTTTTTTTCCCAGATTTTTTATATAGGCTTGTCGAATAAGCGCCGGGCCTTGTTTTGAGGCGATAAAAGAATGTTTTACTGCTGTGCTAAAATGATCGCCTGTTTCAGTCTTAAATTCATAGACATACCACATAGCCCTTCCGGGATCGCCTATTTTGACTATTTTCATAGACACAGGAACGCAGTTAAGGTTACATCCGGCGTTTATTAAGGAGGTTAAGCGTTGTTTTTTCCCGGCATCAAGAGAGAGCCAGATATTGGCCGAGGGGGCGCTTGTCTCATGTTTTTCATTCGCATCGAAGCTTCCTGCAAGAACCGTAATATCCATTCCTTCTTTTGTCTTTACCTCAAAGGAGACGGAACCATTTGTCATGAAGACAGCTTTGCCGTTGTCGCGGCTTGTCATAAGCGTTGAAGGACACCCAAACGGGTGTTTCTCGTAGATTACTTCTCCTGAAGGCCCGTAGCCGCCGAGAGTATTCACCCGGCTCTTCGTTTCAAGAGAGAGTATTCGTTCTGCTTCTTTCTGAAACATATTACTCATATATATTTTTCCTTTATTTTAGCGCGGAGCCGATTTATAAACTAAAAGAGCAGTTTCACAAATCCGAGAATTCCTTGTTTCCATGGCGAGCGGTGCGAGACCCCCTTCTTTCCTTCAAAACTCTTTAGGTTGGCAAGATACCATTCATAGTTCCTTAGAAGGGCGTCTTTGTTTGAGAATTTTGGAGCATACCCGAGTTTCTTTTCGGCTTTCTCTATTGAAACAAAAGAATCCTTGGAAGCAGTTTCGTATACCCATTTATAGAGCGGAGAGAGTTTGAAGAATTCCAGGACTCGAAGCGCGGCTATTAGCGGCCAGGCAGGAAAACCCTTAATCTTCTTTCCAAACCCCGCTTTATCCAAAACCGCCTGGTAATCTTCCTTCATAGTTGTAAAGACTTTAGCCCCGATGTTATAGGTATCGTTTGCTATGATTTCTTCTTTGGTTGCAGCCAGGCAGATGGCGGAGCAAAGATCTTCCACATCAAGAAGCTGGTAGCGGTTATTTCCGCTCCCTATCATGGGAAAACCGCGCCCGTCTTTAGCCCAGTCATAAAAGAGCGCAAAAACCCCAAGGCGTTCAGGTCCGACGAAAGATTTAGGCCGGATTATGGGAACACACATCCCTTTCTTTCTGTATTCAAGACAGAGTTCTTCGGCAAGTATCTTGGCTTTCCCGTAGGGGCCCACGCCTTCAAGCCTGTCGTTTTCGAGCAGAGGATGATGGTCGGGAATACCGTAGACTGCGGTTGAAGATATGTGCACAAACCGTTTGATGCCGTTTGTAAAAGCTCCGCTGAGCATATTCTTCGTGCCGTCAACATCGGTGGTCAAGATATCACGGCTGCTGTAAAGCGGAAGCGCGGCAGCAGTATGCACGGCTATATCGCAGCCCCGCATTGCCCTCTCAGTAAGGCCTGCATCCCTGATGTCCCCGACTATGTGTGTGATCCGGTCCTTTGC
>CAITPB010000189.1 GCA_903894145.1 Candidatus Firestoneibacteriota bacterium
CGGACTGCAAGCAGTCGGTAATTAATGACCAGGTAACCAACGGGATTGCCGCCAGGATGGCGGTATTGTTTCTTCTCGCGGGAGGTGAGGCCAATGAAATTGCTGCTTACGGGGGGTGAGGTAGTCGACCCCGCAAATAAAATCAGAGGCAGGTTTGACCTCCTGATCGAGGACGGAAAGATATCTAAAGTCGGGAAAGATCTCAAGGCGGATGGCGCTCAGGTTTTGGATGTATCAGGAAAAGTTGTGGTTCCCGGCCTCATCGATATGCATGTGCATCTGCGCGAGCCTGGGTTTGAATATAAAGAGACCATAGAGACAGGAACCAGGGCGGCGCTCGCCGGCGGAGTAACGACGGTTGCCTGCATGCCGAACACCGAGCCCGTTATAGACAACGCTGCTGTTGTTGACCTTGTAATTTCAAAAGCTAAGAGCGCGGGAGTGATAAATGTCCTGCCGATTGCCAGCATCACCAAAGGAGCGAAAGGCGAAGAGGTCTCGGAACTTGGCAGTCTTGCCGAAAGCGGCGCTATTGCTTTCTCAGACGACGCGGCGCCTGTAATGAACGCAGAATTGATGCGGCGCGCGATGGAATACGCGAGCCAGTTCGGACTTCCGGTCATAACTCACTGTGAAGACAAGAATATGACGCTGGATGGGGTAATGAACGAAAGCTTCACCTCCACAGTGCTGGGCTTGCGCGGAATGCCTGATATAGCGGAAAGCATTATGGCCTACCGGAATATAGAGATTGCGAACTACACCGGCGCAAAAGTTCATATTGCGCACGTGAGCTGCAAGTCGACCGTGGATGTCATAAGATGGGCAAAGAAGACCGGCCTGAATGTCACCTGCGAAACTGCTCCGCATTACTTTACTTTAACGGATGAAGCGGTGAAGGGCTACGATACCAATACAAAGATGAACCCGCCTCTGCGAACGCAAAAAGACGTTGAGGCAATAATAGAAGGACTGATTGACGGGACCATAGACTGCATAGCGACGGATCACGCCCCGCACGGAAGGATTGACAAGGAAGTGGAATTTAATACGGCTTCGTTCGGCATTATCGGCCTTGAGACAATGCTTCCTCTTGCAATAACCGAGTTGGTTTTGAAGAAACGCTTAACGCTGGAACAGGCCATTGAAAAGTTGTCCGTAAACCCGGCAAAGATACTGGGAATCAAAAAGGGAAGCCTGAAGGCCGGGGCTGACGCGGACATAACGGTTTTTGATATGGAAAACGAATATACTGTTGATATTAGTAAGTTTTATTCCAAGAGCAAGAATTCTCCTTTTAACGGGAGAAAACTGAAAGGAAAGATTTTTGCCGCTGTGGTAGGCGGAACGCTCAAGTTAAAGGACGGTAAGATACTGTGAAAGCAAAAACAAAAAAAGCAATGCTCGCCCTGGAAGACGGCCTGGTATTTGAAGGCATAGGATTTGGAGCCGGGGGAGAGTATTTCGGTGAGTCAGTATTTAATACCAGCATAACCGGCTACCAGGAGATATTGACGGACCCGTCATATTGCGGCCAGATAGTGGCAATGACCTATCCGATGATCGGCAATTACGGGATAAACGAAGAAGACATGGAATCGGTAAAACCCAGGGTGAGCGGATTTGTCGTTAAAGAATACAGCAAGATAGTCAGCAACTGGCGGGCAAATATCAGCCTCGGGAAATACCTGGAGAAGAACAACATTATCGGAATTGAAGGCATAGACACGCGCATGCTCGTAAAACACCTGCGCACTTTCGGCGCCAAGAAAGCGGTAATCTCAACGGTTGACCTCGACAAGAAAAGACTTATAAAAAAAGCGAAAGACTCGCCGTCTATAGTAGGCGTCGACATGGTCGAAAAAGTTACCTGCAAAAAAGCATACGCCTGGCATGAGCCGCTGTACGATTATGAGAAAGAAGGGAAGGGCGAGGAACAGCTTCAGCTCTTTGAAGACCAGCGCAAAAGGAAGAACCACAATGTTGTCGTTCTGGATTGCGGCGCGAAATACAATATCATGCGTTATCTCGTTTCTATGGGCTGCAGGGTCACGGTTGTGCCTGCATCCGCCAAAGCTGATGAGATCCTGGCGCTGAACCCGGACGGGATTATGCTTTCCAACGGCCCGGGCGATCCGGAAGCGGTGCCTTATGTGGTGGATACCGTGAGAAAACTTATAGGGAAAAAACCGATATTCGGTATCTGCCTAGGACATCAAATGCTGGGCCTCGCGCTTGGCGGAAAGACTTTCAAACTCAAGTTCGGACACAGGGGCGGGAACCAGCCGGTGATGCACCTGCCAAACAGGAAAGTGGAGATTACCTCACAAAACCACGGGTTCTGTGTCGACACTGACTCTCTGCCGAAAGGCGATGTTGAAGTGACGCACATAAACCTTAACGACAACACGGTAGAGGGCTTTAAACATATAAAATACCCGCTCTTTTGCGTTCAGTACCACCCTGAGGCATCCCCCGGCCCTCATGACGCGGAATATTTGTTTAAACAGTTCATAGAAAGCATGTAGTGTAAAATTCGAAATTCTAAGCACGAAATTCGAAACAAACAGCAGTCAAGCTGATGTTATTGTACTGATTGTTTATAGAGTTTCCTTCCATAACGTTTGATTGAAAAACCCTGTTTTATTATGTATAATTATGTAAATTCTTGTCTATCAGGGGGTTAAGTGAAAATAGCCGTTATAGGTGTTGGTTATGTAGGACTTGTCACCTCTGCCTGTTTTGCAAAGCTCGGGCACACCGTAATCGGCGCTGATAATGACAAGAATAAGATAGCAAAACTCAACGCAGGCGGCATTCCTATCTTTGAGCCCGGGTTGGAGGAAATTGTCTCGGACGGCGTTAAGCATGGAAGGCTCACTTTTACATCAAATGCCAAAGAGGCAATTAAGAAATCAGATGTGGTTTTTATTTGTGTCGGAACTCCTCCCCGTCCCGACGGCAGCGCAGATCTTTCCTCCGTGGAGAAAGTAGCAAAATGGGCTGCAGAGGTTATGACTTCTTATAAGCTCATTATTGAGAAGAGTACAGTCCCGGTTAAGACAGGCGAGTGGGTCAAACACACTATCCGCAAGAATATTAAAAGGAATATTCCTTTCGATGTTGCCTCCAATCCTGAATTCCTGCGGGAAGGAACCGCAATTTATGATTTCCTGAATCCTGACAGGATTGTCTTTGGCGTGGATTCTGAAAAGGCAAAGAAAGTTCTTCTGGAACTATATAAAGACATAGACGCCCCGAAGCTTGTTACGAATATTAATACCGCCGAGCTTATCAAGCATGCTTCCAATTCTTTCCTCTCAATGAAAATCTCTTTTATTAACGCCATCTCGCGTATCTGCGAAAAGGCAGGCGCTGATGTAACAAAAATCGCCGAGGGGATGGGGTATGATAAAAGAATAGCCAGGGCCTTTTTAAACGCCGGGCCGGGTTTCGGCGGATTCTGTTTTCCGAAAGATGTCTCGGCATTCATCCATATAGCGGACCAGCTTGGATATGATTTTCACCTCCTGAAAAGTGTGGAGAGGGTAAACGAAGAGCAGAAGATGTTCGTTGTTGAGAAAGTCGTTGCAGCCATAGGTGCTGTCAGGGGGAAGAAGATTGGCGTTCTGGGTCTTGCTTTTAAACCAAATACTGATGATACAAGATTCTCGCCGGCGCTTGAAATAGTTAAAATGCTCCTTAAACAAGGCGCTGAAATCAGTGCCTACGATCCGGAAGGAATGGAAAATGCCAGAAAGAGCCTTAAAGGTTTGAAGACCGGATCTGATGAATATGCTGTGATGAAACGGGCAGATGCGCTCTTAATATTGACAGACTGGGAAGAGTTCAGAAACCTCGACCTGCCGAGAATAAAAAAACTGCTTAAAAAACCGGTTGTCGTGGACGCAAGAAATCTTTATGACCCTGCTAAAATGAAAAAAGCGGGGTTCAAGTATTACTCAATTGGAAGATAGCGATAGGTCGACAATTACTGCTTTTCGGGAGGCTTGTTGAAGACAGCTGTTATAACCGGCGGCGCAGGTTTTATAGGTTCCCACCTTTGCGATTACTTCCTGGGCAGGGATATTCATGTCATTTGCATCGATAATTTAATTACCGGCAGCATGGACAACATAAAGCATATCAAGAGCAAGAAGTTTGATTTCATCAAGCACGACATTTCCAAGCGCATGGAAGTTAAAGGCCCTGTGGATTATGTTCTTGATTTTGCGTGTCCTGCAAGTCCTGTCGACTATAATTTATACCCAATCCAGACTGCAAAAGTAGGGTCCCTCGGAACGCACAACTGCTTGGGTCTTGCGCTTGCGAAAAAGGCAAGAATTCTGGTGGCTTCCACCTCGGAGATTTACGGGGACCCCGAGGTCCATCCGCAGAAAGAGTCGTATTGGGGAAATGTTAATCCCATTGGCCCAAGGAGCTGCTACGACGAGGCCAAGCGCTTCACCGAAGCGATAACAATGGCGTATCATCGGGCGCATAAAATTGACACAAAAATAGTACGCATTTTCAACACGTACGGGGAAAGGATGCGTATCAATGACGGGCGCGTAGTCCCCAATTTTATTTACCAGGCGCTGAACGGCCAGGACCTGACGGTCTACGGCAACGGGAGACAGACAAGAAGTTTCTGCTATGTATCCGATCTGGTGCGCGGCATCTATGCCCTGCTGCTCTCTGATTACAACCTGCCTGTGAATCTCGGCAACCCGGACGAGAGAACTATATTGGAATTCGCGAAGGAAATAATCAAAGCCACGGGCGCGAAAAGCAAAATAGTTTACAAGCCGCTTCCGGCAGATGACCCAAAGCAAAGAAAGCCGGATATAACACTAGCCAGTAAATTGCTGAAATGGGAACCGGACGTCCCGCTGAAAACAGGGTTGGCGAGGACAATAAGGTACTTTCAAAGCAAGCAATAAATTCTAATCACTAAATTCTAAACAAAATGAGAAAAGGCAAAAGAGAAAACAAAAATACAATTGAAAAAAGACCTGCCAGGTATTATGATTTGGAGGATTGGACGCTTCGTTTTTCGCTTGATGTGTTTTCTTTCTTAAGAAAGGTTCTGCGGACTATTGAAAACCAGGTCGTAATTAGGCAGTTGGCAAGGTCTGCTTCTTCTATTGGGGCGAATTACATAGAAGCTAACGATAACCTGGGAAAGAAAGACTTCGTGCATAAGACAGGGATTAGCAAGAAAGAAGCCAAGGAAAGTTGTTACTGGCTTAAATTGGTATACCTTGAGCAGGGAAATGATGATATTGACAAGCTAAGAGAAACCTTGCTTAAGGAAGCGACAGAGCTGATGTATATTCTGGCTGCCATCCAGCGTAAGATGTTAGAGAAGAAGTAATTGTCTGGATTGCAGTTTGTTTCTTGCTCTTTGTTTAGTATTTAGAATTTAGTGCTTGCAGTTTAGGTACAGGAGGACTTTATGAAGAAGGCTCTTATAACCGGTATTACCGGCCAGGACGGAAGTTATCTCGCGGAGCTTCTGCTCAGCAAAGGCTATCAAGTTCACGGCATAGTCAGAAGAGGTTCGACCTTTAACCGCGAGAGAATAGACCACATACACCACGACGAACACGACAAAAAGGCAAAATTGCTCCTCCATTACGGAGATCTTTCCGACGGAGAGCAAATATCCGACATCGTATACAATATCAAGCCGGATGAAGTCTATCACCTCGGCGCCCAAAGCCATGTGCGCGTTAGTTTCGACCTCGCAGAATACTCAGGAGATATTACCGGACTTGGAACAACGAGAATACTAGAAGCCATCAGGCGCAGCAAGAAGCCTATCAAGTTCTACCAGGCTTCTTCCAGTGAAATGTTCGGTTCAGCGAATCCGCCTCAGAACGAGAACACTGTATTCCAGCCGCGAAGCCCCTATGCTTGCGCCAAGCTTTACGCTTACTGGATGTCAAGAAATTACAGAGAGGGCTATAACCTCTTTATCTGCAACGGAATCCTCTTTAATCACGAAAGCCCCCGCCGCGGCGAGAATTTTGTTACCAGGAAGGTAACAATGGGGGTAGCCTCCATACTGGCGGGAAAGCAGAAAGCACTCTATATGGGCAATCTTAACGCAAAGAGGGATTGGGGTTTTACTCCGGAGTATGTTGAAGCCATGTACCTGATGCTGCAGCAGAAAAAGCCGGCGGACTATGTAGTGTCCACCAAAGAAACTCACACCGTGAAGGAATTCATCCAGGAAGCTTTCGCCTACGCCGGGATGGATTGGAAGAAATATGTAAAAATAGACCCCAGGTATTACAGGGCGACCGAGGTTGATGTGCTGCTTGGCGACAACAGCAAGGCGAAGAAGATCCTTAAGTGGAAGCCCAAAATTGCTTTCAAGGATCTGGTAAAGATAATGGTAGACGCTGATCTAAAACGCGCCGGACTGGCTCCGATAGGAGATGGCGAGAAGATAATAAGGGAAAAGTTCCCGGTGAAATGGTGGAAGAAGGATTAGGGGCAAAATTCAAATTCTAAACTCTAAATTCTAAAAGAGTTAAAGAAATGTTGTAATGTTCGTTATTCAAGAGTTTGTGGGCATGGAGTGAATCGACCGTGTCGATTCGGGTTGTTGTGCCATGGCGCGCCGACACGGTCGGCGCACTCCAAAGTGATTGATTCTTTGTTTATTTTGTTTAGAATTTAGTACTTAGTATTTGCCTTTTTGGTTCTGTTGCTTCCAGAGGAGTTTTTTGAGTAAACGATTACGCCACTACATAGACCTCATTCTTGTCCTCACGGACAAAGAAATGAAATTACGGTATAAGAGCAGCATCCTCGGTTACCTGTGGTCCATAGGCCACCCGCTGGCGCTGGCTCTTGTATTTTTCGTGGCGTTCAAAGTTGTGATGAAGATTCAAATGGACAATTACGCGCTCTTCCTTATTTGCGGGCTCTTTCCGTGGCAATGGTTTCAGAACTCGGTAACAGTTTCACCCACGCTTTTCCTCAACAACGCTTCGATAATCAAAAAGGTTAATTTCCCGCGGAACATAATACCGTTTGTCAGCGTGCTCCAGGATATGATACATTTTATCCTGTCGATACTGGTAATTGCCGGTTTTATGCTGGCCTACCGAAAAGCGCCGTCAGTTGCCTGGATCTACGGAATACCGGTGCTGCTTGTTATCCAGTTTCTTACCGCGTACGGCGCTTCCTTGTTCATCGCGTCCATTAATCTGTTTTTCCGCGACCTTGAAAGGCTGACAACGATATTTATGACCCTTCTTTTTTATTTTACGCCCGTAATTTATCCGGTGAGTATGGTTCCAGATAAATACAAATTCTATGTTAACTTGAACCCGCTAGGGCCTCTTATGATAAGCTGGCGGGGGCTATTTCTTGAAGGCAAGCTTGAAACTCAGACAGTATCTATTGCAATGCTTTACGCGGTTCTTTTTTGCGCTCTCGGAAGTTTTGTCTATAAAAAGCTGTCGGTCAGGTTCGGAGAGATACTATGAACGAAAACGCCATCGTTTTCGACAGGGTCAGCAAGAGCTATCCCCTTTACCACCATATCATAGGCGGAATTAAGCGATTCATATTTAACCTGCCTGGAGCAATAAAGGCTATCAAGACCAGCCGGTATGAGGCGCTTAATGATGTTTCTTTTGAAATAAGGAAAGGTGAAACTGTCGGCGTAATTGGAAGAAACGGGGCGGGTAAGAGCACTACGCTTGGCCTGATTGCCGGAGTCATGCAATGCACTTCGGGCCGCCTCACGGTTAACGGCAGAGTGGCGCCTCTGCTGGAACTTGGCGCCGGTTTCAACCACGAACTGACCGGCAGAGAGAATATCATGCTTAATGCGGTTCTGCTTGGACTGAATATCTCCGAGGTGAAAGAAAGAATAGAATCGATCGTAGAATTCTCTGAGCTTGGAGATTTCATTGACCAGCCAATCAGGGTTTACTCAAGCGGGATGCTTGCCAGGCTGGGATTCTCCGTAGCGGCTCATTTGAACTTTGAGATACTCCTTGTGGACGAGGTGCTTGGGGTTGGGGATCAGCAGTTCCAAAAAAAATGCTACGATAAAATAATTGAAGCCAAAAAGTCTGGCATGACAATCGTCTTTGTTTCGCATTCAATGCCGGAAATCGAGAGAGTCTGCGGGCGTGTTATCTGGATAGAGAACCATACAGTAAAGAGAATAGGGGAAACAAAAGAAGTAGTAACGGCCTACTTGAAGGCTCAGGAGAATAATGGCTGATAGCCGGGAAATCAGAGACAAGATTGAAGAAAATCTTAGAAAGGCTAAAGCCGGAGTGCTTCAAAAGAAGGAGGCTGCGGTTATTCTCGGACCCGCGCCAGGAGGCAGAATAAAGAACAGTATGATGAAAGCACTTGTAAAACTAAAAAAAATTCCGATAGTCGGAAACGCGGCGCAATGGTTTTTTTGGCTGCTTAAAGCTCCGAGAGCCGTAAAACATCTTTTAATCGATCTTGATGATCTGACGGAAGTTTCCAGGAAGAACGAAAGTTCTTTAAGGACAGATATTGACGAGTTACGCGCAAAGCTTCAGCTCGCAAGAACAGCAATAGCTGCAAATGCGGCTATACTTGCGGAACTTGTGAAAGGTCCTGGGGCGGAGAGTGCGGACGGCGCAGTCAAAGATAAGGCTTTGGCTCTCGGGGTTCAGGCTGCTGATGATTTCTATTTTGAATTCGAGAACAGATTCCGCGGAAAAAGGGAAGACATCAAGGAAAGGCAGAAACAGTATCTGCCGAATGTTCTGTCTCTCGGCGGAAAACTTGAAAAGCTGAAAGTGATTGACCTCGGGTCGGGGCGAGGCGAATGGCTTGAATTGTTGAAAGAAAACAATATTAGCGCCTCCGGGATTGACCTTAACGCCAGGATGGTAAAGGAATGCGTAAAACTTGGGCTGGAAGTAAAAGAAGGGGACGCGATACGGTGTCTCACAGAAACTGTCGCGGAAAGCGCGGATGTGATCTCAGCCTTCCACCTTGTTGAGCATCTTGGAGCGGGTAATCTGGTCGCTATGTTCAGGGAAGCCATAAGGGTGCTTAAACCGGGAGGGCTTGTAATATTCGAGACTCCAAATCCTGAAAGCCTGCTCGTAATGTCCCCGAACTTCTATCTTGACCTGACTCACCAGACTCCCATACCTCCCATGACCCTTGAATTTCTGGCGGCTTCAGTAGGTTTTGAGAAAACAGAGATAAAAAGGGTTTCACCTGTAAAGTTTGTCGAAATAGCGGAGAATGACAAGCTCCAAAACATTCTGGAAAAATTTAACATGGCTCAGGAATACGCGCTTATCGCCGCGAAGCCGCGGTGAGGATTAAATGAAAGCCCTTATTGCATTAAAAAGTTTCAACTCCGGTCAGGCGGTCCTCAAGGATATTGATTGGCAGAAAAACCGCTTGATAGACGCCGGATATGAGGTTGAGATATGCGCCGACGGCAGTTTCGCTGCGACGCGTCTCGCTGAAAAGATAAAAAAAATAGAAGGGTTGGAAGGTTCCTTGCTTCTGCTAAATTACGCGGAGAAATGGGAGAGCGGCTGCGCTTTGCTTGCCGGTTCTGCCTGCAAAACAGCGGTTCGTTACTTCGGTGAATACCTGGTCTCTCCTCAGGAAGCGGTTCTTGCGACAGCCGACTTAAATTACTGTGATTCCGAGAGTTCTCTTGAAGCCTGCTCGGCCGCGGGTATCGAAAGGAGCCGACTGTACCTCCTCCCGGTCAACTATGACGCCGAGTATTATGACGGGATAAAGGCTGATTTGCAGTATTTGCACGGGCTTATAGACGGGAACATTAATGTGCTTATTGATGCAGCCGGCGCGGGCCGCGAGTTGATGGATTTTGCCGGCCTTGCAGTGAGAAAATACATCAAGTTCTTTGAAAAGAAGATCAGGCTCCTGATAGTCGACAGTTTTTCCGCGGAAGAAAACGCGGGAGAAAACATCAAAGAGCCTTATGGTTTCTCCGGGAAAATTGTGCACATAGGCCGTCCAACCTTAAGCCGCAGGAAGGCGGTATTTCTTTCCTCTCACATTCTTCTTTTGCCTTCGGACTGCGGCAGAATGACTGAGCGCACGCTCGAGGCCCAGTATTTCAAGATGCCTGTTCTGTCGTTCGGGAAGAACGCGGTTAAGAATGCGGGCGTTTATGATTGCGGCGATTGCGCCACGGAAGAACTCGCGGCAGCTATTTATACTTTCTTCCATAATCTGGACCTGCGGGTTGAACTCTCGGGGAAGGGCAGCCTGGAATACAGCAAGCACATTTCATCTAACAGGGATGAGCTGTTTCTTGGCCCGCTCAAGAGGATAGGATGAAGCGGATTGCGGTAGTGGTCCAGAGATGCGGCGAGAATGTTATCGGCGGATCAGAGAGCTACGCTCTGGCTGCTTCAAAAGTGCTTTCGAGCCATTACGACATAGAGATACTGACCACCACAGCGAAGGACCATGTCACCTGGGATAACTATTTTCCCGAGGGATACGAGAGAATAGACGAGAGTCTGGTAATAAGAAGATTCCGGGTGGACATCGGACGCAGCGCTTACTGGCACAGGCTTGACGGTTTGTATATGAGCTCAATACCCATAGATTTTTACGCTAATACGGCAGGCAAAAAGAGGGAGAAAATACTGCAATCAGCCGGTTACATGCCGCTTTCTTTCTGCGAAGAGTGGATTAAAAACGAGGGTCCGTATTCAAAGCGGCTGCTCCAATTCATCAGGGCAAATAATGAAAGGTATTCGGCATTTATTTTTATGACCTATATTTACGCGCAGACTTACTTCGGCGTAGATGAAGTTGCTGACAAGTCAAAGGTGTTTATGATACCGACTTATCACAATGAGTCCCCTGTATTTATGCCGATATTTCGAAAATACAAGGATTGCCACCAGCTTTTTTTAACGGCGGCAGAAAAAAAATTTGCCGAGGAAGTGGTTTATAGAAGCGCGCTCAAAGGCTCAATAATCGGGTTTGGTCTTCCTGATAAATATTCTCCCGGCGCAAGTCTCGGAAGGTTAAATAATTACATCCTTTATGCTGGCAGGCTTGAAGAGAATAAAGGCGTCCTGGAACTCTTTAAGTTTTTTGAGCATTATTACGCCAATAACAGAAAGATAAAGCTCATTACCATAGGCGACGGGCATCTAAAGAACTACCGGCATGAAGGGATTGAATATCGCGGCTATGTTTCTGAGGAAGAAAAACTCTCCCTCATGCAGAACGCGGCGGCCTTTATTCATCCGTCACGGTTCGAAAGTTTCGGGATTGTTCTCATTGAGTCGTTTATGATGGGAACGCCGGCGCTGGTAAACGCGCGCTGTGAAGTCTTGAAGGAGCATATTGATAATTCCGGGGCTGGATACAGTTATTCGGACAGAAATGAATTCTGCTCAAGTCTGGACAAGCTGCTTGCCGGAAGCGAAAGCAATTCCGTTTTGGCGGCTAATGCACGGTCATACTTCGAGAAGAACTACTCTATAGATTCGTTTTATGAAAGGCTGAAAGGGGTAGTAGGTTAACAGGGAGAGGCAATGAAAGATAAGGGGCAAATGTTTAAAGATGTTCTCGCCTATTTGCTGGCAGTCGCTATATGCATGGGGCTTTTTATATATGTTGCAAAGTTATGGCGGCAGGATTTTAATGTCCCAGGGGCCTACTCGGGTGACAGTTTTGCCAGCGCAACAATAATGAAAGGTTTCATTGAGAAGGGCACATATCTGTTCAATGATAGGATCGGAGCTCCCTATGGAGCCAACCTCAACGACTTTCCTTCCTCGGACTCCTTGCATTACGGGATTGCCTGCATACTTTCTCTATTTACTCATAAATGGGAAACAATGATGCAATTGATATTTCTTGTAAGCTTCCCTCTCTCGGTCATTTCCGCTATGTTTGTTTTTAGATATTTCAAGAGTTCTCTGATAACCGCCATAGTCGGAAGCGTTTTGTTTGCATTTCTGCCGTATCATTTCCTGCGCGGCATAAATCACCTGTTCCTTGCCTGTTATTTCTCTGTACCGTTCGCTGTTTTAATAGCCCTGGAAATATTGAACGGTAATTTCGCTTTGCGGTTTAAGACAAAAAGAGAGGTTTATAGATCCGTTATATTCCTTGCCGGATGCGCGTTTCTTGGCTGTTCCGGTGTTTACTACGCATACTTCGCATGTTTCTTTTTTTTGCTTGCAGGCCTTATTAGTCTTCTTCGGGAAAAATCTGTCTGGAAAGCGCTTTCCTGCCTGGTTCCTATAGTCCTTGTGTTTGTGTTTGTTTTCTTAAATTTACTGCCAAGCATTATGTACTCAAAGAACTACGGCGGGAATCCGGAAGTTGCGGTGAGGAGTCCGGTTGAAAGCGAATTGTACGGATTAAAAATAGCTCAAATTGTGCTTCCTGAAAGCGGTCATAGGATAGGGAAGCTGGCAAGAATAAAGAATGTGTATAATACATTCCCTCTGGTCAACGAGAATGATTCTTCCGCCATCGGCGCGATAGGAACATTAGGTTTTATACTTCTGCTGGTGTTTGTTTTCATCAAAGACAATGAAAGCGGCAACACACGCGGGATGCTGAAGGCTCTCGGATTTCTTAACCTTGGAGCTCTGCTCTTTGCCACTGTGGGCGGGTTTGGGGCGCTGTTTTCGCTGCTTATCTCTCCAAAAATAAGAGCGTATAACCGGATAAGTATATTCATAGCTTTTTTTGCCCTCTTTGCCGTTGTTATTTTATTTGATTGGCTGATACTAAAAGCAAAAGAAAAGAACATTGTGAAATCAAACAGCATAATTCTTGCTGTTTTGTTCGTTATTTTGGCTGCAGGTGTTCTTGATCAGACCACCAGGATGTCTCCCAGCGAGGGAATAAAGCAGGAATACCTCTCGGACAGGCAGTTTGTATCCGGAATTGAAAAACTACTTCCGAAAAACTCCATGATATTTCAGCTTCCGTATGTTCCCTATCCGGAGAACCCGCCGGTCAATAAGATGGGAGATTATGAACAGTTCCGCGGTTATCTTAATTCGAGGAATCTGCGCTGGAGTTA
>CAITPB010000190.1 GCA_903894145.1 Candidatus Firestoneibacteriota bacterium
GATTATAGAAAATACCGGCCTGTTTTACAACTGCAATAAATGGTTTTCCGTTGCAAATTAGAGGGCTTTCCTCTATATAATAAGAATGACTTTAAAGCAGCGGAGGGGTTAAATGCATAATTTTGAATTCTACTGGCCCGTAAAATCCATTGTAGGCAACGGGGAAGTAAAAAAGGCGGGTATTGAAGCAAAAAAACTCGGGAGACGTGCTCTGCTCGTTACCGGCAGGTTTTCCGTCAGGAGTTCCGGCCTGCTGGAGAAGGTTTCGGCTTCGCTTAAGTCTGCCGGAATTGATTTCGTGCTGTTTGACGGAGTTGAGCCGAACCCGCGCGTTACAACCATAGACAAAGCCGGAGCGCTTGCAAAAAAGGAAAACTGCGATATGGTGATAGGCCTCGGCGGTGGAAGTCCGATGGATGCCGCGAAGGCCGCGGCGCTTGCGGCAGTTTCGCCCTCCGGAGTCTCCGTGTGGGATTATATATTCTGTTCCAAAAATTTTAGAAAGATTGATGTTGTCCCCCTTCCTGTTCTGCTGATTCCTACGCTTCCGGCGACCGGTTCCGAAGGCAACCCGACCTCGGTAATTACGAACTGGGACCTCCATCAGAAAGTTCACTTGATGGATAACGCGCTCTTTCCTAAAACCGCGATAATAGACCCTGAGCTGACAATGAGTCTATCCCGGGAACAGCTTGCCTATGCCGGAGTGGATATTATCTGCCATCTTCTTGAACCCTACCTTACGACCACCGGGGATTCCTATGTAAAGGACAGGATGGCGGAAGGGGTGATTTCCACGGTAATCGACCTGCTCCCGAAAGCGATGCAGAACCCTTCCGATGTTGAATCGAGGATGAACCTGAGCTGGTCCGGAACGCTCGCCTGTTCTCCGTTCCGTTTTATGGCCTGGAACGGCAAAGGCTTCCTGCACTGGATAGAGCACTGTCTTTCCGCCTGGACGGATGTTCCGCACAGCGAGGGTTTGTCTATGCTTCTTCCGGCCTGGATGGAATATATGAGCAGGTACAAGTTTTTCAAATACCGTCTGGATATGCTGGGGGAGCGTGTCTTTAACGGCTCCGCTGAAGAAGGGATAGAGCGCTGGATGAAAGAGATAGGCGCGAAGACGCGGTTGGACAAAGCCGCCGCGGAGAAGATTCCGGACATGTGTAAGACCCTGATTACCGTTTACGCCGGCGGGAAGGACTTCGTGGAACTGCCGTCGGGGGAAAGGATGGTTAAAGGGGAGTTTGAAGAAATATATAAAAATGCGCTTCAATAATACTAAGAGGTTTTTAACGTTCTTAACGTTCTTAACGTTTGTAACGTAAACCGTTAATGGAGGGAGAATGCGGAATGTTATTGATTGGGCGAAGACGATGGACGCGGCGGTCTGCGTGTGTGACTTAAAAGGAATAGTCACCTATATGAACGACAAGGGCAAAATTGATTACGGCAGCGACCTGACCGGCAAAGAGATCTTCACCTGCCACCCGGAACCCGCGAAGGCGAAGTTTAAAGCCCTGCTTGAGTCCGGAAAAGAGAACATCTATTCCATTGAAAAGAACGGCATAAAGAAGATGGTCTACCAGCTTCCGGTAACCGAGAATGGAGCTTGCGTCGGATACGCGGAAATAGTAAAGCAGCTTCCGGGAAAAGTACCGCATTTTGTAAGGAAATAAGGGTTAAAAGTTTGTAACGTTCATAAGGTTTGTAACGTTTATAACGTGAAACCAAAATCAAGACCATCGAATACCCATTGAGAATTCGCTTTTACACGGTTATAATTGATTATGGACTTTATAAAAGCCGAAATAGATATTTCCGCGCTGAGGCACAATTTCCGGCAGGTAAGGAAGCTGGCAGGCAGGGACACGCTTGTCTGCGCGGTAATCAAGGATAACGCCTACGGACACGGGCTTCTGCCGGTCGCCGCGGTAATGGCCGATGAAGGAGCAGATTCTCTGGCTGTTGCCGACCTGAGCGACGCGGAGAAACTCAGATCGGCCGGGTTCAAACTTCCCATCCTCAACATTTCCGGTATTCTCCCTTGCCAAGCCGCTGATGCCGTAAAACTGCATGTTTCCCAGACAGTTTCAACATTTGCCGGGCTTCTTGCCCTGGAAAAGGCCGCGAAAAAACAGAACAAGTGCGCGCTTGTTCATATTGAAGTAGACTGCGGTATGGGGCGGCTCGGGGTTCCTGCCCGGGAATTTTCGCCGCTCTTTGAAAAGGCGAAAGGCTTTAAGAATATATTCGTTGAAGGCATTTTTACCCATTTTCCCTCCGCGGATACCGGTATACCGGCGACAAAAAAACAGGCCGGACTCTTCCGGAAAGCAGTCAGGCAATGCCCGTCCAATATCATCTATCATTCCGCAAATTCAGCGGCGCTTATCAATTGCCGCGAAACAAGAATGGATATGGTCCGTCCCGGCCTTATGCTTTACGGGCTTTATCCGGAGGGAACGGAGAAAAAAATAAAACTCAAACCGGCCCTTTCCCTGAAAACTTCGGTCATCATGGTCAAAAAGGCAAAGAAGGGAGATCGGGTAAGCTACAACGGAACTTACAGGACAATGAAAGACACTGAACTGGCCGCGCTTCCGATTGGCTATGGCGACGGTTTCAGCAGGTTGCTTTCAAACACGGGAGAGGTTATAATAAGAGGAAAGAGGTATCCTGTCGCAGGCCGGGTCTGCATGGACCTTACGATGCTGGATATCGGGAAGCATTCCGGAATCAAGCCGGGGGACGAAGCAACTCTTATCGGAAAAAACGGCGGCGAAAACATTACCGCTTCCGAGATCGCCTTAAAATGCAAGACCATCCCCTATGAAGTTGTTTGCGGTATCAATAAGGGAATCAAGCGGATCTATTTCTGAAAAGCAGCTTGATTACACATATTAGAAAGAGAGATTACTCAGATTAGACCTTGATCTAATCAGCGTAATCAGAAGAAGTTTTTCCTGGAGGAAGATGATACACCAGACAGCAATTATACACAAGAACGCGAAGCTCGGGTCAAATGTGGAAATAGGGCCCTACTGCGTTATAGGGGAGCATGTTTCGCTCGGAGAGGGAACAAAGCTGCATCCCCATGTTGTCATAGAAGGATATACCACGGTCGGCAAGAACAACGAGTTTTTCCCCGGTTGTGTTATAGGTTTCCAGGGTCAGGATCTGAAGTTCAAAGGCGAGGTTTCTTTTCTTGAAATAGGGAACAGCGGCATCTTCCGCGAGTTTGTGACAATCCACAGGGCCACGGGCGAAGGCAACAAGACAGTTATCGGCAATAAGGTCTTTTTCATGGCAAACTCGCATGTGGGACACAACTCTATAGTCGGTGACCAGGTGACGCTGGTGAACGGCGCGGGAGTCGGCGGCCATGTTACGATAGAGGAGAAAGCGTTTATAAGCGCGTATGTTCCCATACACCAGTTCAGCAGGATAGGGAAGTTCGCCATGGTGGGATTGGGGTCCCACATAGACAAGGATGTTCCCCCGTATATGCTCGGCGCGGGCCATCCTTTTGAGGTGCAATATTTTAATAAAGTAGGCCTGGCGCGGGCCGGGATAAAGGAAGACGGTTTCGCGGAGATAAAGAATATTTATAAGATTACTTTCCGGTCCGGGCTCAACACGGAACAGGCGGTTGAGCGCATCAGGAACGAGATACCGAACGGAAAATTTGCCCCCCATTTTCTTGAGTTCATAAGAGGCTCAAAGAGGGGCATATATAAAGGAAGGGACAGGGAATGATAGGACTGATAGCCGGCGGCGGAAAGCTTCCCGTAATGTTTGCGGAAAACGCCGCTTCAAAAGGCGAAAAACTTGTCATTGTGGGCATCAACGGGCTTGCCGACCCGGCGCTTAGGAAATTAGCAGCCGGATATTCCGAGGGCAATATCTTCCGCCTCGGAGAGATAATTCACACGTTCAAGCGCGCCGGCGTGAAGAAAGCCGCTATGCTCGGCAGGCTGGAAAAAATTGACCTCTTCAGCGGCTTTCGGCCGGATTTTAAGACCTTAAGGCTGGTGCTTTCAGCCCGCGACTGGCGGGACACTTCGCTGCTAAAGGCCATGGTCGGCGGGTTTGAGCGTGAAGGCATAAAAATAATCCCGATTGATTCTTTCCTTAAAGAGCTTATCGCGAAGAAAGGCGTTTATACGAAAAGGGTGCCGTCCGCTTCCGAAATGGCCGACATTAAATTCGGATTGCCGGTTGCCCGCGCGGTCACCGATCTTGATATAGGGCAGGCAGTGGTTGTGAAGAACAAGTGCGTGCTTGCCGTGGAAGCGGTCGAACGGACGAATGCGGCCTTGCTTCGCGGAGGCAAGTTCGGAGGGAAAAACTCCGTCGCCATAAAAACCGCCCGCACCCGGCAGGATATGCGTATGGATGTTCCCGGGATAGGTGTCGAGACGGTGCGGACAATGATACGGGCGCGAATATCCTGCATTGCCATAGAAGCCGGCAAGATGCTCATCGTGGATCTCCCTGCTACCGTAAAACTTGCCGAAAAGCACGGGATCTCAATAATAGCCCTATGAAAAAATTCCTATTGGCAATTCTCTGTTTCCCTCTGCTCGGCTTTTGCCAGGAATCCGATATTATTTCCTATCACAACTGGCTGAAGTACAGAGAACTGCCTTTTATTTCCTATCCCATCGCCTCAACCAATTCCGCCACAGCCCTGCTCGCAGGTTCGGAGCGCTGGGGTTTTTCTGTCTTTTCCGCGCTTACCGGCTCCGTGAAGACAGATCCGCTGCTCGCGATACGGTACCGGAACGCGTCGCGGGAAGAACTGAACCCGGTTGATATTACCGGGGGCAGCGGTTTCTTCTGGCAGACCTTCGGGTTTGATTCCGATTACAGGGTTTCTTCGGGGCGCCGCATAAAGATGATTTCGACCCAGGCGGGAGACGGTCTTTACGCGGCAAAGATAAAATTGGTGAATGATACTCCGGAGGCCTGGCCTCTCGAACTGGTATTTTACATGCAGGGAGAATCTTTCTCTTCCGATGAGGATAAATCAAAAAGGTTCTTTACGGCCGTAAACAGGACGGAAACCGGGCTGTCCGCGGTAAAATTTGCGATAGAGAAGAGCCTCATCCTGAACTGGAGCACTGTAAGGGAGGAGGATTGCCAGCGCCTGCTGGTGCGCCTGAACCTTCCCCCCGCGAAAGAGGAGAATTCCCGATTCTTCAACGCTGCCGCAGGGGCAGGAGCCGAGGGCTTGCAGGAACAGCTCTCATATGTTCTCGACAAGGATACCGAAGAACTCGCCGCGGCGAACAGGACTTCTTTCAATAAGCTGCTTATGAAACTGCCGAGAATAGTGAATACCTCCATAGACACCAGGGAGTATTACCAGGGCGCCTACCTGACCTTGACTTCCGTCAAAAAGGACGATGAACTGGTCAGGTATAATCTCAGGTTCTATGACGAGCCGAAGATAAAAGATTTTGTCCCTACACTCCCCTGGCTGGCCTGGCGGCTTTATGAGGCCTACGGAGACGTAAAGGCGCTACAGGTTTTCTTTGACAAAGTCGTTTCGTCCGGAATAAAAGAGCCGGAAACTGCCGCGGAACTTTATGACCTTAAATGTCTTGCCTGGATGGCGGGTGTGCTAGGCAGGGAAAAACCGTCTGTCAAACCGAAGCCGGGAAAGTTTGACAATATTTCCAATGAGGACAAATTGTTGTACATTCTCCTTGAGAAGTACACAAAGTCCGATGCCGAAAAGGCGGTTGAGCCGCTGCTTTACAGGCAGTCGTTCAAGTACCCTGAGGTATTTTTCTGCATTGATACCCTTCTCCGTTACGGGGAGCGCGACCTTGCGGGGAAGCTCTGCATGGCGGTGAAACCCTACAATCAGCGCTTAAACGACAGGAACTTTACGGAGATTGCCTGCTCCAACGAACTTTTCCTTAAAACCTGCGGGCTTGATTTCTCGCGAGGCAACCTGGTCATTCAGCCTTTCGAGCTCTACCATGAACTCTGGAAGAGAAATATCTCAAGCTTGAAATACAGGGGGAATACCATAAATCTTTCCTATAAAGGCTCAGGAAAGTTCATTGAGAAGGTCCTGGTCAACAACGACAATTATTCCACCAGGTTCTTCACTATACCGGAAGGCCTTAACCAGCCGGTCATTAATATTGAGGTCGTTCTTTCCGACAGGCCGGTGCCGCCGCTGCTTTATTCGGTAAAGACAAACAACGCCTACACTATAAAAAAATGCGGCTACGACGAAAAAGCGGGAACGTTCAATATTGACATGGATAAATTCGCGGATGACAGCCTCAATTGCACTTTTACGGTTAAGGCGAACGGGAAGAAAGTGAATAAGGTGACGGTAAACTGGAAAGATATAAGTAAATACAGCGGAATTAAAGCGATAATTAAATAAGCATTAGGCGCCAATAAATAAAGTTCGAAATTCGAAGTCCGCCTGCAGTTCCTGCAGGCGAGATCTCGCCTATAGGCGGACATGAAATTCGAAACAAAAGAGGATTAAGCACCAAATTACAAGCTCCAAACACCAAATAAACACAAAAGGGGAAAAAACAAAGTACTCCTAAAGTTATTTTGTAATTTACTTTCTTTATTTTTATTTGTGGTTTGGTGCTTGGAATTTGTGATTTAGCTTATGTAATTTCCTTTTAATTCCTTGAAAACCCTTTATTTCTCGGATATAATCTAATAATGAGGCTAAAAATCTTTGCATTAATCGCTTCTTTGGCAATAGTTATTCTCCTGCCGTCGGGTTGTTCCATAAAAAGCATCGCGCTAAACAGCGTAGGAGACGCCCTGTCAGGCCAGGGAACGGTCTTTACCGGGGATAACGACCCGGAACTCGTAAAAGACGCCCTGCCTTTCGCCCTCAAACTCTACGAATCGGTGCTTGACGGGGTTCCTGATCACAAACCGCTTACTCTCGCTACCGCAAAGGCATTCTGTATGTATGCCTACGCTTTTGTCCAGATAGACGCGGAAACGATGAGCGCGGACAATTATGAAAGGGCGCTGGAGCTTAAGAAAAGGGCAAAGAACCTGTATCTTCGCGCGAGGGATTACGCGCTCAGAGGCCTCGAATTGAACCACAATGGGTTTAATGAACTTCTGAAGAAAGACATAAAAGCCGCCCTGGTAATGACCGACAAGAACGATTTAGAACTTCTCTACTGGTGCGGCGCGGCGCAGGTCGCGGCCCTGACGGCGGATAAGAACGATGTTTCCCTTATGGTTGACATGCAGAGAGGCGCGGCAATGGTCTCCAGAGTTCTGGAACTTGATGAGACATTTGATTCCGGGGCTGCCCATGACTTTTTTATCTCTTTTGACGGCGGCAGGTCGCCGGCGATGGGGGGGAGCGAGTTGAGGGCGCGCGAGCATTTTGCCAAAGCGGTGGAACTGTCCGGAGGAAAAAAAGCAGGCCCCTATCTTTCCCTGGCGACCAGCGTCTCGGTAACAAATCAGAACGCCGCGGAGTGGAAGGACCTGCTGAATAAAGCGCTTGCCATAGATGTCGACAAAGACCCGGGTAACCGGCTTGCCAATATTATCTACCAGAAAAGGGCGAAATGGCTGCTGGCGCACACAAGCGACTACTTTGTTAATGAGCCGGAGTAAAGGCAAACACTCCCGCCAAAGGCGGGTCCGCCTCCGGCGGAAAATACTAAACAAAAGCAAAAAGCAAAACGGAGAAATTATGAAAAAAATACTTATATTGTTGTCGGCGCTGTTTCTTGTTTCGGGCGCGCTTTCCGCGAAAGTGGCGGTTAAGCTTGCCACGCTCGCGCCGGAAGGCTCGGCCTGGTACGACACCATCAAGAACATGGGCGACGAATGGAAAAAAGCCACTAACGGTGAAGTTACCATAAAAATATATCCCGGCGGCGTCGCCGGCGATGAGACCGATGTGGTCCGCAAGATGAGGGTCGGGCAGCTTCAGGCAGCCGCCATTACCAGCGTGGGCATGGAAGATATAATTCCAGAAATACAGGCGCTTCAAATGCCGATGATGATACAGTCCTATGAAGAGCTTGATTATATAATGAGTAAAATAGAGCCAAAACTTGAAGCGCGCCTTGAAGAAAAAGGGTTTAAGGTGCTTAACTGGGGCGATGTCGGCTGGGTGAAATTTTTCGCGCAAAAACCCGTAAAAGTGCCGGAAGATCTCAAGGGTCAGGCAATGTTCATCTGGGGCGGCGATACCAATGTCGCGGCTGCCTGGAAGGACGCCGGGTTTAAGGTTGTGCCTCTCGCTCCTACCGATATTATGACCTCGCTTCAGACAAAGATGATAAACGCTTTCTCGACGACCCCGCTTGCGGCTGCTTCTTTTCAGTGGTTCGGCCTTGCGAAGAATATGACAGATATCAAATGGGCCTGCCTTATCGGAGGCACCATAATGGAAAAGAAAACCTGGGAAAAAATCCCGGCTGACAAAAGAGAAGAACTGGATAAAATAGCTAAGGCGAGCGGGCTAAAGCAGAAGAAGGAAATTAGGGAACTTGAAGGCAAAGCAACTGATGTTATGGTGAAGAACGGCCTGAATATCGTGAAGCTTACTGCCGAAGACAATATAATCTGGACGGAGAAGGCAAAAGGCGCCTATCCCAGGCTCTTGAATTCCCCCGGGCTAAAGGCGATGTATGAAGAGGTGAAAGGCTATCACGAAGAATTCCAGAAAAATAAGAAGTAGGCGCGGTGTCTAAAGGATGAGGCAATGAATTCTATCATGGGAAAACTGGAAAGATATTTCCATAATATAGAGAACGGCATGGCTGCCCTTTTTATTTTTGTCATGGCCCTTATTCCCACCTACGAGGTGGTTGTAAGAAATATCATAGACAAGTTTTTTCACGGCGGCATGTCTACGGGGCTTCAGGGTTCTATTATATATGTTCAGCACCTGACGCTTTGGGTCGGGTTCATCGGCGCGATTATCGCGGCCAGGGATGACAGGCACCTGACGCTGGCCCCTACCATTGAAATGCTCCCGGAAAAACTAAGGCGCCCGGCAACCCTTTTTAAGAACTCCGTAACTGTAGCCGTCTGCGCGGCGCTTTTTATCGCAAGTTTCCAGATGGTAAAGTCGGAATACTCTTCAGGACTCCTGCTGGCGTCTTTCATCCCGTACTGGCTGATTCAGAGCATAATTCCGATTGCTTTCGGAATAATGACCATAAGATTCTCCTTCGGGCTCAACAAGACTGTTTCCGATAAGCTCATTACCTTGTCGGGAGTTGCCGTTGTTATTATACTCGGGCTGCTGCCTGACGCGGCGGCTTCGTCATTTGTCATTCCCGGAGCCATTATCCTTGTAGGCGCGGTGGCTCTCGGCGCTCCTATCTTTACGGTGCTCGGCGGCCTGGGGCTTTTGCTCTTCTTCGGGCAAAACACCCCTATCGCTGCGGTTCCGGCGGAAACCTACCGCATTGTTTCAAACTCGGTGCTTCCCACAATACCTCTATTCACGCTTGCCGGTTACATCCTGGCGGAAGGCGGGGCGAGCAAAAGAATGGTCAGGCTCTTTAACTCCTGGTTTGGCTGGATGCCGGGCGGGCTGGCAATTGCCGCTATCATGGTCTGCACTTTCTTCACGACTTTCACGGGAGCTTCCGGCGTGACCATTCTCGCGATGGGAGGGCTGCTCTATCCGGTGCTTGTCAATGCGGGTTACAGTAAAAAGTTTTCCATAGGCCTTTTAACCGCGACAGGATCGCTTGGACTGCTCTTTCCCCCGAGCCTTCCGGTCATTCTGTTCGGCGTTCAGTCAGGGACCAGCATACTGGATCTTTTTAAGGCAGGCATACTTCCCGGCGTGATTCTCGTGCTCTTTGTTGTCGGGTTTGCTATTTATGAAGGCTCAAAGAACAAGGTCAAGAACATCCCTTTTTCCCTTAAAGAGGCGCTTGCTTCGCTTTGGGAAACCAAGTGGGAAGCATTAATACCTGTGCTGGTGCTCTATCTGCTTTTCGGAGGGGTTGCGACAGTTGTTGAAGCCGCCGCCATTACCGCGATATACGCTTTCATAACGGAAGTTTTCATCTACAAGGATATCCGCATTTTTAAAGACATGCCCAAGGTGCTGTTGAAATGCACCATACTTGTCGGAGGAGTGTTAACCATTCTGGGCGTCGCGATGGGTTTCACAAATTATATAATTGACGCGGAAATACCCATGAAGCTGGCGGAATGGACCTTTGCCCATGTGCACTCGCCGCTGCTTTTTCTTTTGATTCTGAATCTTGTCCTGCTGGTAGTCGGCTGCCTGATGGATATCTTCTCCGCAATCGTTGTTGTTGTTCCCCTGCTTCTCCCGATCGCGTCAAAATTCGGGGTAAGCAACGTGCATCTCGGGATAATATTTATAGCCAACCTTGAACTCGGGTATCTTACTCCGCCGGTGGGAATGAACCTTTTCCTTTCGGCCTACAGGTTTGACCAGACGGTAGGAGAGGTGACGAAGAGTTCCTATAAATTTCTTATGCTAATGCTCGCGGCGGTTCTGCTTATTACTTACGCGCCTTTTCTGACGGAAGGGATGGTGAAATTGCTCAAATAGTTTAAATGACAGGATGAGAAACGCCGTTCAGCAGTCTGCAGGGATAATCAACACGCGGCAGGGGGAAGCAACGCGTCTTTGGAGGGTTTAATGGGTCTCGAGGAATTTAAGGGCAGCGGAAGAATTCTTGTGATGGATGACGAAGAACCTATCAGGCGCCTGCTTGAGATGATACTTGCCGAGCTTGGATACAGAACAGCTTTTGCCGCGACCGGAGAGGAGTGCCTGGCGGAATACGCTGCGGCGATGTCACGCGGAGAAAAATATGATCTTGTTCTTATGGACCTCACGATTGCGGGGGGGCTGGGCGGAAAAGAGACAATAGCCGAGCTTTTGAAGCTTGATCCAAAGGCGAAAGCGGTGGTTTCCAGCGGGTATTCGCTGGATCCCGTGATGATGGATTACAAAACTTTCGGTTTCTCGGGCGCGCTCGGCAAGCCGTATCTTTTGAAAGACCTGGCCGCGGAACTAAAAAGGCTCCTGCCGTCGCAATGACAAAAGAAGAATTCAAGAGGGAGGCCGAAGCCGCGTTTTCCTGCCTGCCCGAAGAATTCAGGAAAAATGTCTCAAACCTGGAAATAGTGCTCGACGATTCCGCGGCAAAGAGCGGCGAGGCGCTGCTTCTCGGCCTCTACAGCGGCGTTCCGGTAAGCGAGAGGGGAACCTTCTATGCCGGAGCCCTGCCTGATAAGATAACTCTTTTCAGGAAGAACATTGAAAGCATCTGCCGGAACGACGGGGAAGTGAAAAGGGAGATTAAGAAAACCATTATTCACGAGATAGCACACCACTTTGGCATGGACGAACGGACTATCAGGAAGGCGGGATTCTGATGGAACTTAAAGCGGAAAAATATGGGAAAGAATCTGAATACTCTTTTGCGTTTGGATTTTTCCCCGTCTTCGAACTTCTAAATCACAGGTCCGGCGATGTTATTAAAGTTGTTCTCTCCGCGAAAGCGGAAAAGAGTGAGGGAGCGAAAAAACTCCGCATGCTCTGCGCGGAGAAACGGATCGCGGTTTCAATAGAAGACAAAACGCTTGCGCGTATCTCTCCCAAGGAAAATGTTTTTGCCGCCGGCATTTTCAGGAAATATTCTTCGCCAATACAAAAAAGCGGAGCGCAGCTTGTGCTCAATTGCCCTGAAAATGCTGGGAATCTAGGGACTATTATCAGGACAATGATAGGCTTCAATGCGTGCGACATTGCTTTGATAAGGCCGGCAGTGGATATCTTCGACCCTGCCTGCGTGCGGGCATCAATGGGCGGGCTCTTCCAGGCAAATTTCTCCTATTTTGACAGTTTTGAAGGCTACCTCAGGGAGCATCCCAAAAGGAATATTTATCTGTTTATGACCTCCGGTGAAAAAAGCGTCCGTCAAGCGGAGTTTCAGCGGCCGGTCTCGCTTGTTTTCGGCAGCGAGTCTTCAGGCCTCCCGGAAGAGTTCAAAAAATACGGCAAAAGCGTCTATATACCCCAGAGCAGCGGGATAGATTCTTTGAATGTTTCGGTGGCAGCGGGAATAGGGCTTTACGAGGCCGGGGAAAGCGCTTGAATAGAAATGCGTTTTACCGGTGAAGGAATACGGTTGACAGTTGTTTGATTATATGTAGAATACAAATATAGTCTGACTCGAGGAGGAGTTATGAAAAAGATATTGTTTTCGCTGTTTGCGGTAATGCTTGCCTGCGGAGCTTCACTGGCCGCTGACACGGCAGATGCTAAGAAAGAAGACGGGAAGGACAGCAAGGCAAAGAAGATTGTGCTTGTGAACTTTGCCAAGGGAGACCAATTCAACAATGTTGGCGGCACATCCGAGCAGGCTCTCTCCGAAGA
>CAITPB010000191.1 GCA_903894145.1 Candidatus Firestoneibacteriota bacterium
ACACAGGCTCGCGGTCGCTGCACTCCACGGGTTTGGTTTTTGTTTCGAATTTCAGATTTCGAATTTCGTGCTTATTTCGGGAGGCCCCTTGTTTCTACTCAAACGTTTTCTTCAATACATTTCCGCGCTTTTTCTCTTCATCCTTTCTGTGTTCTCGGTGCTTCTCGGGTTTAATGAGAACGTGAACAAGTCTGTCCGCTACTTCCTGGACAAGGCCTTCACTCATATCTATACCGACCTCGATGTAAGGATTATCGTTCTCACCGTTGCCACTATTTTCCTTCTGCTTTCGCTCGGGGCCATTGTTTCCGCGATCAAGTTTGGAAGGCGCGAGCAGACTCTCGGAATAGACAGCCCTTACGGGCGCGTAGGAGTTTCCGCCGGCGCCGTGGAAGACTATCTGGCCATGATGAAGAATGATATCAAAGGCGTAAAGAATATATTCCCGAAGGTATTTCTAAGGAAAGGGAAGGTAAAGGTCTATATGCGTGTATCCCTCTGGTCGGAGAACGCGATTGGGGATTCTGTCATTAACATCCAGAACGGGGCAAAAGAGTATCTCGAAGAGATTCTCGGGGTTGACCGGGTCGGTGAAATACGGGTTTTTGTCGGCAAAATCATCCAAAAACGCTCCTCCGATAAAAAGTAGAAGGTCTATCGGTGTCATCAAACAAGCATTACAGCTTTTGTTGTGAATTAAATCACTTTCTTAGATATAGACAATAAGCATTAAAATGTTATACTTAAATACAGAACAACAAGATTACAGAGATGAAGGGTTTGGATTGCACTGATTGATTCAGGATGATTTATCGGTGTCATCGTATATTCTTTCATCGGTGTAATCATAAAAAGTATTTTCTAGTTAAGTCTAACAGGAGGAAAAAATGAAGAAAACAGCAGTTGTTCTTGTGCTGGTGCTTCTCGCGGCCATCTTCTCCGGCTGCACTAAGAGCACCAACATGCTGGCCTGGGCAGCACCTTCCGGCTCAAGCAGCGTGGCGGCTTCAAAATCAAGCGGCAACGCGGCATTCGCGAGCGGCGATTACGCCGCAGCAATGGCGGCCTTCAACGATGCGGTAGCGGCGTCAGGCGGTGTTGCGGGAAGCCCGGACAGCGAAGCAAGGTATGGGTATGTAAAAGCTTATTGCAAGAATGCGGGACTTGACTTAGCGGCCTTCCTTAAGGCGTACTCCGGTTCAATGGCTCCAGGTTACATGGCCTCCCCCGGCGCACCAGGAGTAGGTTCATATATGCTTATCAACAGCCAGACGCTTCCTTTCGGCATGACGGTCTCACAGCTTGAGAATCTCGCGAATACCGTAATAGTTTACCTCAAGCCTATTGCCGACGGAAAATGCGACGGAGTCGTTCCTTCCGATGCTGCAGGACTGAACGTCAATCTCGCTTTCGCCTATATGCTTGACGGAATACTGGTGGTCGCTGATACAAACCAGGATGGGACTCTTGAGTATAACCTGGTAAGCGATACAACTGACCAGAAAATAAAAGCCTGCGCGGTAAATGCAAGCAACATCTGGACCAGCTGGACCGTAACCGTCCCGGCATCAAATAAAAACCGCGCTGTTGGCGATCTTGGGAATGCCATAAATTATCTTAATGTGGCCATAAGCAAGACCCCGAACGGCGCTTCGGGGACAATGTATCCTCAAGTGCTTAGCATACTGCAGAAAATACAAACCGCGGTTCAAGGCGTATAAAAGGAGGCCTAAATGAAAAAATTACTCGCAATAGCATTGATTCTCGTGTCAGCGGCCTCTTTTGCGGCCACAAACGCGCCGTTCGCGAATAACACGCGGGCGCTCGGAATGGGCGGAGCTTACACCGCCATAGTCAATAACAGCGATTCAATGATGTGGAACCCGGCCGGAACGGCAAAGGGTTCTGATTTTCACATCGACCTGCTTGACTTA
>CAITPB010000192.1 GCA_903894145.1 Candidatus Firestoneibacteriota bacterium
ATAAACACCTCAGTCTCGTCATCTTCTATACCTTCGCGTTTGGGTATATAGCCGCCAAGGTCATGCGCCATGAAGGGAATACCGGAAAGCCCTGAACTAAGCGACGCAGAAACAATTGCCCTAAGTCTTGTCCATTCTCTGCTCTGATCGCCCATCCAGATGAAGTGGTACCTGTTGGAACAAATTCCGCCTCCGCGGGAAAAATGCACTCCGCCCTCAGGGCGTTTGGAATTGAAATTGGCGTGCATGAGAATATTGTATTTGACCGGATAGTACTGGTGCAGGCCCTTCGCGTCTTTTTGGCCTTTCAGCACCACGCCGTCTTCGGGCACTTCTTCGTTGAAGTCTATTTTAGCCCCGTCAAGCTGTATCTCTCTCAGAAGTTTTCCCCAGACCTCGTTCAGCCACCAGTCAACCGCCTTCTCGTTTGTGATATCCAGAAAAACAGACACCCTCCTGTCAGGCGCGTCGCCGGGATTGTAATGTTTCGCTTCCTTGACCTCGACACCGCCTTCCGTATTCCCGATAAAATATTCTTCCTTCGCGCCGTGCCATTTCCAGTTCTCTTTCTTCAGCCGGCCGCAGGCCTCGTAGACCATCGCCTTCTTGCCAAGCGAATGGATCTCTGCCACGATCTCTTTCAATCCGGCGTGAGTGGAGCCGTCATAAGGCTCCCAGCCCTCCATAAGCATTACGCCCCAGGGGAAATTATGCTCCTTGAGCTTTCCTATTACTGCCCTGACTTTTTCGGGAGTGGAAAGCTCGCGCAGTCTTTCGTGCCTGCAGATCCAGGGCTCAAAACTCCATTTAGGCGGCAAAGGCGTCTTGCCGCAGAGAGCCGAGAACATCTTAACGAGCATCTTCGGGTCTCTTTCAAGGAAAACATAGACATCGAGCACCGGGCTTTCAGATACAACATGGATACGGCTAGGCTCAGTCTTTCCCACATTGAAACTCGCGGCTTCAAACCTGTTAAAGAAGAACCCGTAACCGGAGGTGCTGAAGAAGAAGGGAACAGGCACATAGCTGTTATCTTCTATTTCATTCCAGCGGTCCTCTGCCCAAATACGGAATTCTTTTCCGCGTTGGGAAACGCCGTTGAACCGCTGGCCCAGCCCGTAAATGAACTCTTTTCTGTCAAGCGTAACCGACACGTTGGAGCCGCTTTTTAAAACGGAGGCTTTCTGCAGGGAACAGACAGTCTGCTCGGATTCATTGATGAATACAGCCTTGAAATTCTTCTTTGAGATCAAGACCGCGTAACTGCCGGAGAGCGGTTTGACTGAGATAACGTTCTGGGTCACTTCGCGGACAAGGAGGTCTTCTTTAGGCTCTTTCACTCCGCCGTCAAGTTCGGCGGCTATGGTCTGCACCGCACCGCGCGTTTCCGCGGATTGAATGCGGCAGATATTTGCTGCAGGAAAAGTAAAAATCAGACCGTGCGCGAAATATTGTTTCTGCCCTTTAGACATAAAACCTCCGAAAACACAAACCCGCATCAATTATAGCAGGATTTTTGACGCCCGCAAAAGCCTAATAACGCTTCCTGTACAAGCGCTTACGCGGGTTTGCCGGAGCTGTTTCTATTCAAGCGGTTTTGAGTGTCCACGCGCAAATTCCAGTATATCTTCCGCGTCCTTTCTGTCTTTGCAGGCTACCGTCAGAAAGACATTGCGCTCTTTTAGCTCTTCAATATTAGCGCGCACCTGCGAGCTGTTTGAATGAATCAGCAGGTTATGCCCGGCCGTCGCCGA
>CAITPB010000193.1 GCA_903894145.1 Candidatus Firestoneibacteriota bacterium
AGATTTTTTGTTTCCATGATATCATCCTCTCTTTGATTTTTGCCACAAAGGCAATTATTATGTGACTTTCATCACAATTATAATCATTGAATTCAAACATGTCAAGCATCTTGTTTTGCGTATTATCGCTTTATATACAACGTTTTATACGCACTAATTTCAATTTCGATTATACTCCGTGAATTGCAAATCACAACATCGCTATTTTGTTGTGTCTTCATAATGCATTGTATTATCTGTATATATTAATATACCTTGTTTCACATTAATGCTTTTATTAACTTATCTGACAATAGATTGGCTTATTATTCAATGTTAATTAATTGTGGTTTCTTGGTATTTAGGGTATTTATCGGAAAACTGTCTTTTTGGAGGGGAAAATGCCGTTATTTTGTTTTGCCGCGTCTAAAGGCATCAAGCGCTGCCGGAAAAGGCGAGAGGACACGCTCAAGAACTCCCTGAAGGAAAGCTATGGCAACTCCGTAATTTGTTATCGGAACCCCTGCCTCTCTGCACTTATGAATCCTTGAAAGCATTTCTCTGCGGGTCAGCATACATCCTCCGCACGGGATGATAAGTTTGTATTGATTCAGTTCTTCCGGGTAATCCCTGCCCGAACAGATATCCACTTTAATATCTCCGCCGACATACTGCCTCAGCCAGCGCGGAATCTTCACCCTTCCTATGTCGTCTTCAATGGCGTGGTGGCTGCAGGCTTCGGCTATAAGGATCCTGTCGCCGGGCTTCATCTTTTCAACTGCAAGTATTCCCTTCACGGATTCCTGAAGGTCTCCTTTGTAGCGTGAAAAGAGGATAGAGAATGTCGTGCATTTTACGGCGGCCGGAGTGTCTGCAACCATCTTAAGCACGGTCTGTGAATCAGAAACTACCAAGTCCGGAAGAACCTTAAGATTGGAGAGGGCGTGCGCGTACTCCCTTTCCTTCGTTACAAGACAGGCCTGGTCATTGTCCAGCGCGTCGCGGATAGTTTGAACCTGAGGAAGGATCAGCCTTCCTTTGGGCGCCTGCAGGTCGATGGGAATTACAAGGACTGCGAGCCCGCCGGCGGGCATCAGGTCTCCGATCAGCGCGGGCGGGTTGAGAAATTCATCGGGCGCGGTTTCAATCAGATGCTTCTTAAGCGCGTTAATAGCGCGATCCCTGCCTTCCTCATCCCTGCTCGAACAGATTATTATCCGTGAAGAAAAGGCTTCCGCCTGCTTTAGAAATTCCGGCGAAGGGTTTTTCAGGTCCGCTTTGTTTACCACTATTATGACCGGCGTGCTCCTTTTCTTCGCCTCGGCCGCGATAGTCTCTTCATAGCCGCTCCATGCATCAGGCTCGGTTACCAGCACAAGAATGTCAGAACGGTCAAAAACTTTAAAGGTCTTTTTTATCCTTAGGCTTCCCAGTTCGGACTTGTCGTCAAACCCCGCGGTGTCCAGAAATAGAACCGGGCCAAGAGGCAGCAGTTCCATGGCTTTTTCGACAACATCTGTTGTTGTTCCGGCAACCGGAGAAGTTATGGAAACATCCTGACCGGAAATATAGTTAAGGAAACTGGACTTGCCGACGTTCGTCCGGCCGAAAATACTTATCTGGAGCCGAAGGGACTTAGGTGTGGTCTGCATTTTCGTCCCTGTAGCCGAGCGAGACCAGGCTGTATGGCGAGAGAACTTTATCTACCAGGTCTTTCCCGAGCTTTCCTTCAAGGAATTTCCTCAGGTTCGGATCATTTGTTTTTTTAAACCCAGCAAGAAGAGCCGAGGCCCGGTCATAACCGATATGCGGAAGAAAAGCAGTGACCAGAGCAGGGCTTTTTTCAAAGTACTCGCGGCACTTATTCTCATCGGCTGTTATGCCTTCGACATGGGCCGCAAACATTTTGCCGGAAGCAATCAGCAGGCCGGTTGTTTCAAGCATGGCATGCGCCAACAGCGGCATGAATTCGTTTATCTGCAGGGTTCCTCTCGCGCAAACTTCCGAGGCTATTGTGTCATTGGCCATAACCCGGTATCCGGCCTGCGCGACGGCTTCCGCAATCACCGGATTCACCTTACCAGGCATGATAGAAGAGCCCGCCTGGACCGAGGGCAGCTTTATTTCACCCAGCAGATTCAGAAGGCGCAGATCAGAGGATATTTTTATCAGATTGACGGCATTCGCCTTAAGGATGGCGGAGACTTCAACAAAAGCGTCATTATTGGAGGTAGAGTCCATCACATTTTCCGAGCGCGAAAGACCGAGCCCTGTAACTTCGCGAAGTTTCTCTATTACAAGAAATATATAACTCTTCGGGGCCCCTAGACCGGTACCAACCGCGGTCCCCCCCATATTTACCACGCGAATGCGTTCTTCCGCCTTGAAAGCCCGCCACCTGTCCCTCGCGAAGGCTTCGGCAAAAGCGGAGAATTCCGCGCCCAGCGTAACAGGCACGGCTTCCTGGAGTTCAGTGCGTCCTATCTTCACTATTCCGGCAAACGCCTTTTCTTTCTTTTGAAATGCGCCCTGCAGCGACGCGTTTACCGCGGCAAGAGCTTTCAGGTCTAATATGAGGGCAATCTTGAGTGATGTCGGATAGACATCGTTGGTTGACTGGTGCTTATTCACATCCTCAAGCGGGTGCACAAGAGAAGACATTCCTTTATTCCCGCCCAGTAGTTCACTGGCCCTGTTGGCGATAACTTCATTCACATTCATGTTGGTCGAAGTTCCTGCGCCTCCCTGATAGGCGTCAAGCGGGAACTCTTCCGGGAATTTCCCTTCCGCTACCTCTTCCGCTGCTGAAATTACGGCCTTTGCCTTCTTTTCGTCAAGATACTTCAACTCAAGATTGGCAAGCGCCGCGGCCTTCTTTACCAGGGCCATGGCGCGGATGAGATTCTGATTAACCCTGACGCCGCTCAAAGGAAAATTGGATAAGGCCCGCGCGGTGTTTATGCCCCAGTAGGCTTCAGCCGGAATTTTCTTTTCACCCAGCATGTCCTTCTCTACCCTGAATTTCATTGACAGGTTCTCTCCATTGAAGTTGAACTTACTCCGGAAATCACGCCGAAAGAGTTGAGGGCTATCTAATCGGGGACAACTGCAGGTTTGTTTTGACCGGATCCCCCGGTACGAGGACAACCCGGGTTGAGGACACCTTAAAGCCTTTTCTCCAGGCTCTTATTTCATATTCGCCGAATTTAAGTTCCCTGCTTTTGAAGTAGCCTTCCTCATCCGTAATGAGGTTTGCCGCTTCTTTCCCGTCATAATAGATATTTACAATTGCCGAAGAGAGCACGCTCTCCTCGCCGGGAAAAGCGGAATCTGACACTACCCTGCCGGTGATTATGTTCCAGGCCTGCTCAGGGGAAATTATAACGTCAAAAAGCATAGTCCCGGTTTCTTCAACCGTAACCTGCGCGCTGGTAAAACCGGCAATCTGGTGCCAGAAAGCAAGCGTGTAAATCCCGGGCTTTAGTTCGCCGGTAGTATAAGTTCCGTCTTCGGCGGAAGTCAGAGAATCTATCTCTTTGCCGCCCTTGTAAAGGCTGATCCTTGCGCGCGAAACTTTATTCCAGTTCCTGTCAAGCACATACCCTTTAATCATTCTTGACCCGGATCCCGCGTTCTTCTGGGTAAAGTTAAATTTGCGCGCGTTTTCATCATTCGCAGGCGGGCCGAGAGGAGCTGGTGCGAGGCTCCCGGAAACTTTTCTCTTTTCCGGATTTCCGAAGTCCAGACCGAGCGAGAACCTGTTAATGTTCCCTGCGTCGGAATAGGGTATGTATGCGTAATCGATGGAAAGCTCTCCAAGAGAGACCCCTCCCCCGAAAGAAAGCCCTCCCAGCGTGCTTCGATTATTGTAACCGCCGCGGAGATAAAGCTTGCTTGATCCGTCAATAGGGAGGCCCAGCTCGGCGCCCACTGCGTAATAACCCGTGTTGTCTGAAGGCATATTGTAATCGCCGTCTATGGTCAGTCCTTTCATAGGGATTATTCCGAGGCCTACCCTTACATTCATCGGCAGGTTTTCGGTTGCCGTCGCGAATTTCAAGCTGCCGGTGAAGTTCGAGACGGCTATGGCAGCGTTGACCTTCGCTCCTCCGTTAAGCGGAAGGGTGCAGAACAAACCCGCATCACCGGTAAAGGTTGAGGCAGTGTCGCCTAAGTTCAATGAAATATATTTTCCGGTAATTCCCAGCCCGAAACCTCCAAAATCATAAGCCAGAGAAACCGCCGCGGACATGTCATAGGGAGAAATAGAACCGGTTGAATTGGCGGATGAATCATACGTCGGCACCGAGCCTCCGGAGAAATAAGTCACGCCCGTGCCTATGCGGAAATTCCCGAGGGCAAAACTCAAGGATGCCCAGTCATAGAAAAGGTCTGAAATGTATGCGGTGTGCATGAGAACGACAGAGGTTGAATTGCAGTTGATGAGGGCGGCCGGATTCCAGTAAACAGCGCTGGAGTCCCCGCAGACCGCGGAATAGGCGTCGCCCATCCCGGCCGGCTTGCCTCCGGCTCCCAGTTTCAGGAACTGCGCCGGCGCTGTGCCTGCATCGCCGGTAGTGTTAGCCGGGTAAGCCCCCGATGCAAGCACGCATATCATCAAAGTGTTTATTAATATTTTCTTATTCATAAGTATATTCTATATTTATGGGTTCTTTTTATCAAGCAGAAAGAACAAAACGGTTTTGCTTAATGACCTATTTTTTGCCTTTCTTTACGGCTGTTTTTGCGGACTTCTTCTGAACCGCCTTTGCCGGCTGGTGTTTTGCAACCCTGCCTTTTGTCACGGCATACCGTATTATGGTTCTGTAATTCTTAGGGTCGCCCTTAAAGAACATTCCTGGTCCTTTTATATATTCTTCCTCGTGCTTGCCGGAAAGCAGGTACTTGTTGTCTTTTGCGAACTCCGTTAGCCTGTTGATATCCGCCAGCTCATCGGCGTAGGGCCCAATGTGCAGTATTTCCGCTGTTTCGCCATACTCCCAGTATTTCAATTCCACTTTCAGGCCCTCTTTTTGCTCAGGAAGATCCATAACTTCTTCAGGCACCTGGATGGCAAACTCCGCCGACCACTGATCCTTGGCAGTGCCCGACCCGCCGGTCCATCTGGCCTTGGGAATGGCCATGATTGACTTGTCCACCTCTTTAAGGCGGTAATACATCTTTAAAAGCGCCGAGATGCCCTGACCCGCTATCTTTTCCGGATCGCCTGTGAGCGCGACCGTTATCACCTTCTGTCTTTCAATCTTATTTATCTGCGGATCTTTCAACCAGTCGTATTTTGACAGGTCCGGCCCTTTAGGCCAGAGGAAGAATAGAATTGCGGCGCAGACCACCACAATTCCGGCGGAAATCAAAAGAATTTTTTTCATTTGAACCCTCCTGTTAAGAGCGCGACTTTACGCACGCCAGGTAAATTGTTTCTATAATTTTCACCGTATTCCCCAGTTCAAATTTTTCTACAACGGTCCGTCTTGCCGCCGCCCCGAGAGCCTTTCTTCTTTCCGGAGCTTCTATCAACCCCTCGATAAGCCCGGCAAGCTTCACATCGTCCCCATACTCAAAAAGCAGTCCGTTATTGCCGTCACTTATTATCTCAGGCACGCCGCCCGAACCGGTACCTATGACCGGTTTCTCCATGGCCATGCCCTGAATAAGAACAAGGCCGAAAGTTTCGAAGACAGAACACATAACAACGGCGTCGGAGGCGTCAATAACTGACGGAAGGTCTCGCCTAAACCCGAGAAACCTTACGCTTTTTTCCAGACCGGATTCTTTAACGCCCGCGACGAGACCTTCATAATATTTTTCTTCTTCGGCTCCTTCCGGCCTGCCGGCAAACACAAATACCGCCTCGGGATGTGACTGTAGTATCTTTTTTGCCGCGGCTACAAGCACATGCTGCCCCTTGCCGCTGTTTATCCTTCCCGCCATGCAGACAAGAAACGCTTTTTCGTCTATCCCGTTTTCCTTCCTGAAACTGCCTCCAAATTTCCCGGGGCGCCATTCCTCTTTAGTGTCTATGCCGTTATAGACCGTCACAACTTTTGACGGAGCTATCGAAACCGTATCAAGAAGATTTTTCCTCACAAGCTCGCAAACGCACATCATGGTCTTGATGTGGCTTGCCGCCCACGCGTGGAATAAATCCTTCTTCATTGTTGTTGAGTAAACATGTTTTGTGCATACTATAGGAACCCCTCCCGCAAAACCGGAGGCAACTATCAAATTGCTTACATCTCTGGTCCAGTGGGAATGAATTATCTCAAACTTTCCCTTCCTGATCTCTCTTGCGGCCCTGAATATCTCAACGGGATTAAAATACCAGGTAAAACCCGTGTGAATCACGTCAATCCCGCGCCTCAAGGCCTCCGCCTCAACCGGAGAACCCTTTTTGCACATAATTGATACTTTGTGGCCTTTCTCTATTAGCTTTACCGAGACAGGAACGCAGAAAAGCTCGCGTCCTCCCGCAACATTGCTGGAAACGACCTGAAGGATGTTCATATTGCAAAATTATAGCATATTTTTGCAAGAATGTTGCCAGAGTTATTGATGCGTGTTTTTATAGATATCTTCAATAATATCCCCTGCTTTTTTCACGGGGATGAGCATATAATCCCTGAGGGTAAGGAGCCCCTCCAAAAAACCGGCGGCTATGGTTGATCTTACCTCTATCATAACCTCGTCCACCGGAGCCTCCTTATTCTCCTCAACTTTCCCGAGAATAAAGAGCGGCAGGCCTCTCAGCAGCGCGCCGGCCAGGAAGAGCAGCTGGAAAGCGCCGATATGCAGGAAGAACACTTTGAAGGAGAAATCCCCCATCCAGTCAAGCAGGTAACCTCCGGCAACGGGGCCGATGAAGGCAACCAGGCTGGTGAGAATGGTGTTGAACGCGAGGTACGCGGCGCGGTCTTTCTTCGGCGTGAGCCGGAACATTATGTTAAACTGCGCTACACCCACGCCCGGCCAGAACGTTCCCGAGATGAGATAGAGCGGAATCAGCATCCACAGGCTCCAGCCGACAAAGATAAAGAAGAACGGAATGAGGCCGATGAACCTTCCGCAGATAAGCATAATAGGCTTGTAGCCGTGCTTGTCCATCATCTTGCCCCAGAATCTGGTTATCAGCACCCGGACCAGCGCCTCAAGGACTACAAAAAGGGTAAGGTACTTGTACTCAATCTTCACCACCCTGATCAAAAAAACCGTCTGGTATACCGCCGTCAATCCGATGACAAATGCCCAGGTGGTGTTGAACGTGGCAAGCCGCATAAAATTTTTATTTTTCATTATTTCGAATAATTTTCCGGTTATGTCAAAGGCCGTGGATTTATCTTCCGGCTTCTCAGCCCGCGGAACTTCCGGAAGGCGTTTTTGAATGAAATAGGCAATGAGCCCGAAAACGGCGGCGGCGAAAAAGAGGCTCGAAAATCCTAGGCTTTCATTTACGGGTTTCCATCTGTCAATATACCAGCCGGCGAGAAGATAAATTATTACGGAAGTAATATTGGCGACATTGGTCCTGAGCCCGAAGTAATGGCCCCTCCGGTCCCAGGGGATAAGGTCTCCCATCCAGGAGGTCCAGCTTATTACGGAATGCGTTGTGAAGAGGGACATTACAAGATAGCAGGAGGAAAAGACCAGCAGCGGGGCCGAAATAAGCTTGTAGTGGAACAGGACCGGCACCGCGGCAACCGCGAACCAGAGCAGGCGTCCCGGAAGAAGAGCCTTGAAATAGAGTTTTTTCCTGTTCTCCGACCTGTCAATGAAATATGAGAAAAAAGGCGCGGCCAAATTTGCAAAAAGAGGAATAGACGTTATCCAGCCGATTTCCTTATTGGAAGCTCCGAGGAAGCAGAGATAGCCCGTGAAAAACATCCCCGCGGTAATGCTCGCGAGGCCCTGCACAAAAGCGACCTCCCATATAAAAGCCGAGAACACGCTCTTCTTGAGCGGTTCCGTTTCCGGAGCCGGGGCAGGAGCGGTTACTTCTTTTTTCTCTTCCATATCCTCTTCTTGATGCCTGGCGGCACAACATCTTCCACGGCATTGCTTATGAAGGAAAAGGGCACAAGCGCGAATGAAAGCGCGCTGTTTATGACTTCAGCAACTTCGGTTCGGACCAGCAGGGCGACGCTGTTAACATCCCCTTCCCCTGTTTCCTTAAACTGCCGCAGGAAAAGGGACGGAAAGAACCTGCCAAGCACGCCGAGTACAAAAAGCAGCTGGTAGTTCCCGAATTTGAAGAAATAGAGATCAAGTTTATGGCTGCCTATCCCGGACAGAATGGCGCCTCCCGCGGCGGGAGCTATTGTGGCAGCAGCGGCAACGGCTATTGTATTGAAAGCCATATAGGAAGCCCTCTTTTCCCTCGGCGCAATTTTCAGCAGCATATTATAGGAAGCAAGGTTGAACCCGGACCAGCACGCGCCCGCCACAAAATATATGACCGCGAGCAGCCAGTTGGCGTACGCCATGAATGCCCACAGGAAAGGCGTAATGCTCAAAATATTTCCGGTAATGAGCATCACCGGCTTGTTGCCGTACCTGTCCGCAATCCGGCCCCAGAAGGTCATCGTAACCAGCCCCATCACTACCGACACAATCGCGTAAACATTAATGAGGGTGTAGGACATTTTCAGTTCTTTGATAAGGTACATATTCTGGTAAGTCCCGATAAGCGTCATTCCGAAAGTCCAGGCCGCGTTGAACCAGACAAGTTTCGTAAAGTTTTTGTCTTTCGAAACCTCAAGCATCTTTTTTGGAATAGCTTCCAGCGAGAACGGTTCTTTTGCCGGGGGTTGGATAGGCGCAGCCGGAAGCCTCCTTAGGTAGTAATAATCCAGAAGGGCAAATACCGAACCAAAGAAAAAGAGACCGGTAAATGCCAGGTATTTATTTGAATAGCCGTCAAGGAAGAGCCCGCCGAGCACGCCAAAAACCATAGCCACAGCGCCGCCCATAACATTCCTGCGCGCGAAGTAGTGCCCTCTCTGTTTCTCGGGAATTATATCGCCAAGCCACGAGAACCAGGCCTGGCCGTTAAAAACATTTGCAAATGACATTGCCACGGTGACCACAAGATATAAAAGCAGCGGCTTAGGAAGTATTTTGTAGTACATCAGCAGCGGCAGGGCGGCAAGAATAAACTGGATAAGCCTGACAGGCAGGCTGCAAAGCAGGGTCAGTTTCTTTTTGTCGCGGTATCTGTCAACAAGGTAAGAGAATATGGGAGCTGAAATGCCTGCCAGAGAACCGATAGAAACGAGGAGTCCAAATTCAAACTCTGAAGCCCCTAGCAAAAGCAGGTAGCCGGTCGCAACGGCCCCCGACATAAGCGGGACCCACATATTGGCTACAGCTACTTCAAGAAGAATGTCTGTATAAACTTGCTTTGGCAGCGAACCGGCCTCAGGAGCCGTTTTCATGCCGCCGGTACTTTCACTTTCTGGCATAATGTATTAGTCCTCAAGGATTTAAGGTGTGTATGATTAATTATAGTCCCCGCGAAGCAACTTGTCGAGATTAAATGTATTAGTCAATGAAAAAGCCCGATATTATCGGGCTTTTTTAATTTGGTTGCGGGGGACCGATTCGAACGGTCGACCTTCGGGTTATGAGCCCGACGAGCTTCCAACTGCTCCACCCCGCGGAATGTGTAAAATTATACAACTATTTGCCCTATTTTGCAATCATTTTAAGGAGGATTTGCGGCAGACCGTCAGAAAACATTAAATTCCTTCAGCAATTTCTTGACCTCCTCAAGAGGGAAGCCCACGATATTTGTCTCTGAGCCGGAGAGCCTTTTCACATAAGGATCATCTTCCTGTATCGCGTAGGCTCCGGATTTATCGGCATTCTTTTTCGCCATTTTCCCGATAACCGCTTCATCAAGTTTTGCCATCTTTACCCTTGAGACACAGGCCTTCACAACCTTCCTGCCGGTCTCCGCATCAACCACGGCAACGGAAGTCCAAACGCTCTGGATTGTTCCTGAGAGTTCCCTCAGCATTCTTCGCGCAGCTGCTTCCGAGCCTGGTTTACCGAATATCTTTTTTTTCATTATCACTATCGTATCCGCGCCGATTACCACGCCTTCCTTCACTCCTTCTGCCGAAGCGAGCGCCTTGTCCAGCGCGAGCTTTTTCAGCGCAGAAAGAGAAAACCGCTTGCCGAGGTCTTCATCAATATCAGCCGGCTTTACAATAAACTTGACCCCGAGTTCCTTCAGCAGTTCACGCCTCCTCGGAGAAGCGGACGCCAGTATGATTTTCCGTTTTTGTTTCACGGCGCATATTCTATCATAGAATCAAACCAATTTCCCCCAAGTTCAGGGCAAGAAGCGATTTTTAAGGAAGTTTCCGCCATAACATGCTAAAATACCTCTCTTTAAGGGAGAAAACACTATGAAACGCGAAGATATTAGGAATATTGCCATAATTGCCCACGTTGATCACGGAAAAACCACGCTGGTTGACGCC
>CAITPB010000194.1 GCA_903894145.1 Candidatus Firestoneibacteriota bacterium
GTAAGGCACGTCAAGTATGAGTACACGACGATAGGCGTGCAATGGTTCGTGACAGGCAGATATCTGCTAAAGGGCGCTGTTGACGGGTACGCCGGTGTCCCGAGAATGTTCTGGATAACCGTCAAACTTCCGGAAAACGCGACCCCGGGAGTTTATAAGGGAGAAGCAACTGTTTTTGCCGGGAAGAAGCCGGTTAAACTGCCTGTGTCGGCCGAAGTATTCCCCTTTAAGTTTGCTGAATGGAGCGAAAACGAGACCTACTGGATGTGGTATTACAAGGGCTATCCGGAAAATACCTGGCTAGAAAAAGATATGCAGAACCTGCGGGAGCATGGCATGAACTGTTTTGATTCAGGAGATCCTTTTCCGGTAAAATATTCCGGGGGCAAGCTGACTGTTGATTTCTCGGTTGCCGAAAGAGTTGTGCCGCTTCTCAGAAAATACGGCTTTACAAGCTGGATGTTTGACAGCGGAATCCAATCCGACCTGTCCATTCTGACCGGGGGAAGGCCATGGAGTCCCGCGCACAGAGCCGCGCTCAAGGAGTTTGCGCATCTTGTAGCAGAGAAAGCTAAATCCGAAAAGTGGCCGCGCCTTATCTTTACTTTTGACGAGCCGCGCGAAGAGGTTGAGGCAGGAAAACTCAGGGATTATATATCCACAAAAAACACATTTGAGATATTAAACGCGGAAGGGCTTATAACAAACGCTTCGTGGGCTACCTGGGGCGGCTTCGCGCGGCTTGATGATAAGAGCAAAATAGCGGATTATTCGGAACTCTGCTATCTTCCCTATTTCAACACCACGCACGCTGCCTTCCCTCCCAGCCAGAAGCTTATAGACAAAGTAAATGAACTTAAAAAACCGCTGCTCCTTTACAACTGCGGCAATAACAGGTTCGCTTTCGGATTTTTGACTTACCAGTCCAATGCCCTGGGTAATTCCAAGTTCTGGTGGGGTCAGGCGCAACTGGGAAATCCCACCAGCCAGTACGCGACGGCTTCCTGCGCGGTTTACGGCAAGGAAGGCCCTGTTGACACAACTGACTGGGAGAACATCAGGGAAGGCGTATATGATTACAGGTATTTTCGCACGCTTGAAAAGGCCATAGCCGATAACCCGCAGGCCGGCAGCGGCGCGGTAAAAACGGCAAAAGCCGTGCTGACCGCCGTGAAGGATTTCAAGATAGAATCAGGATCCGGGACCGGGCTGGAATCGGACTTTATGCGCGAAGCGATGAAAAAATTCAAAGGGGCGGATAAGATGGACGAGCTGAAATACAAGGCAGCGCAGTCCATAATCGTCCTGCAGGGCGGGAAAAAGTAGGCCGTGCGGAGAGCCGAAGATAATAATGAAAAGCAGGACAGTTTCGCAGTTTCTGCCGCGTTTCTTCAAAGAAGGAATGTTTCGAAAAACAGCTGACTATTGAAAAGGCAGCAGCTTCACTGATGAAAAAATCCGGCAACGGGTTAAAGAAAAAGAGAAAAGTAGTTGTTCAAAAGGAGGAAGGGAAATGAAAAAACTACTGTTTTTGATGCTGGCGATGTGCGCGGTATCGGCGGTGCAGGCGGCTGACGCGCCCAAAGAAGAAGTGCAAAAGATGGCAGTCATAAATTGCGGCAAAGGGGATCTTCCTGACGCCACTGCAGGAACTATCAGCCTGACTGATGAACATCTCCAGGGCAAGGAAACGGCCCGCATGAAGGTAAAAGGCATGTGGGTTTACAATATGACCAAGAGGGGCGACTGGTCAAAATATAACTATCTGGTGTTTAACGCTTTTCTCGCCGGCGATAAGCCTTATAAGGGAACCATAATCCTTGGCGATAAAGGTTCGCAAAAAAAATGGGCCCAGAACAACTGCGGTGTTCCTTTTACTCTAAAACCCGGCGAGAACAAAGACGTCCACATCGGAATCGAAGGGCTCAATATTTCTTTCGGCGACGGCAGGCCTCTTGATATGGCCAATATGAGAATAATTTGCCTTTGGGCTCCGGATTTTAAAGACGCAGAGGTATATTTCAGCAACTTCTACGTTGTGCACGAAGAAGAATAAAAGACTACGGCCTGAAGGCCGGAGCCTTTGTTTCGTTTGGTAAAGATATAATTCATGCCGAATTTCCGCCGAAGGCGGGACCTCGCCGGACGCTAAGCGGCCCGGCGGGGTTTTCTTCGGTATAAACAAATATAAAGAGCTATGCCGAAATTTCAGAATTGGAGCTGCTGATGAAAAACTGCCGGATGTTTCTTGCTGTTTTCGCCGTGCTTCTGCCGCTGTTATCTTTCGCGCAAGAAACAATTGACAGTGCGGTCAAAGACGAAGTGGAAAGTTTCTGGTCGCCGGATGTAAAGACCTCAACCAGGCTTATGCTCAGGATCCGCAAGTTTGTTCTGCTGGAGCCGCAGGAGAGTAATTCCGTCCCGGTCCCTGACGCGGAAGCAAAGAAACGCGGCTTTCTGCTCTTTAAGAGAAGCCTTGCGGAAAGATTAAACTATAATACCAACCCAAAGAAAGATGAGTTGAATCCGGTACTGCTTGAAACAGCGGGATGCCCGGGCGAAACGCTTGCGTTTACTCTCGGAATATTTCCTTTGGCAGAAGGGATTGTAAACGTCGCGACTTCCGACCTGAAAAGCGCCTACGGAGCGCTGACTTCTAAAGATGATATAGAGATCCGGAACGTTAAATACATGCTCAAACAATGCTCGATGGGCATGATGGTTCAGCCGGAGATTACCGTTAAAGAATCGGATATAAAGCTCAAACCGGGCGTAACCCGGCAATTGCTTGTATTGATACGCGTTCCGGAGGGCGCTAAGCCGGGGATATATGAAGGCGCCCTTGTCCTTAAGACTAAGAACGGGCAATCGGAAGTTAAGTTGAAAACGGAAGTCCTTCCGTTCAAGCTTGAAGAAAATCCGTCAATGACCTTCGGCTGGGAAATGGGACCAAAGACCGGCGCGGATTATGAACTTTTTAAGAAACTCGGGTGTAATTCCGTAGGAGAA
>CAITPB010000195.1 GCA_903894145.1 Candidatus Firestoneibacteriota bacterium
GAAAACATTCTCGGGGTTAACTCGCTTATACCTGTGCCGCAGTCAACACAGGAGAATTTTTCCGAGAAAGGGATTTCCTTTTCCGCGTTTACAATGAGAGTCAGGTTGCCGTCTCCCAGCTTCAGAGCAGACTCAACAGAAGCGGCGATTCTCTTTCTGGAATCCGGCCCGACTGTGATACGATCAACCACTACCGAGATGCTGTGCTTCTTGTTCTTTTCGAGCTTTATGTCGTCGCTGATATCATGAATCTTGCCGTCAATCCTTACACGGACAAAACCTTCTTGTCGTATCCCGTCAAGGAGTTTCTGGTATTCGCCTTTTCTTCCGGAAATTACCGGCGCCAGGATCTGAAGTTTGCTTCCCGCTTCAAACGAGAGTATTCTGTCCGTTATCTGCTCTGCGGATTGTTTTTCAATTTTCTTGCCGCACTGATGGCAATGCGGTATTCCTATACGGGCGTAAAGAAGCCTGAGGTAGTCATAGATTTCTGTTACCGTGCCGACTGTTGACCTTGGATTGTGGGAAGGGGTTTTCTGCTCTATAGCAATGGCCGGTGAAAGTCCGTCAATATAATCAACATCCGGCTTTTCCATCTGCCCGAGAAATTGCCTGGCATACGCGGAAAGTGACTCTACGTAGCGCCGCTGTCCTTCTGCGTAGATAGTATCAAACGCAAGCGATGATTTCCCGGAACCAGACAAGCCGGTTATAACAACGAGCTTATCCCTGGGTATGGAAATATCAAAATTCTTTAGATTGTGTTCGCGCGCGCCCTTTATGTTAATGAAGTCATGTGACATGATTTTCCCGGTTTATTAGAGGACAGCTTAGGGTGTTATTTATTGATTCTGTTATTTTCGTCAACAAGGACCATTTTTGGCTTTAAAGACCTGGCTTCCTTATCATCATAAATCCCGTAAGAAACTATCGTAACTTTATCTCCAACCTGGCCAGCCCTTGCCGCCGGGCCGTTGAGGCAGATAACGCCGCTTCCGCGTTTCCCTTTAATAATGTACGTTTCAAGCCTGCCGCCTGTATTGAAATTCAGAACCTGGACTTTTTCATTCGGTATTATGTCGGACGCTTCCAGCAGGGCTTCGTCAATAGTTATGCTTCCTTTATATTTGTGATTGGCTTCCGTAACGGTCGCCATGTGTATCTTTGACTTATACATGTGTCTCTGCATAATCCCTCCGGAGATTACAGCCAACCTATCTTTCAATCAGCATGTTATCTATCAGTCTGGTTGTTCCCACTCTCGCAGCTATCAGGGCTAGAGCCCTGCTGCCGATCGATTCTACGGGCCGCAGCGTCTCAGGGTCGGCTACAACCGCGTATTCTAGATCCAGCAATTTTGCACGGCCAATCATTTTTCGAATCTCTGCAGTTACTGCTGCAGGATTGTTTTCCCCGAGTTCTATCATATGCTGCGCCATTTGAAGAGCCTTAAAGATAGCGGGAGCAGCTTTTCGTTCTTTTGCGCTCAGGTATGAATTCCTTGAACTCTTTGCCAGGCCGTCAGTCTCGCGGACTGTAGGCATTATCAGTATCTCGACGCTGAAGTTCAGGTCTTGGGCCATTTTTTTTATTATCAGGCACTGCTGGGCGTCTTTTTGTCCGAAGAACGCTTTATCCGGATCAGTTATGTTAAATAATTTGGCCACGACGGTGGCAACGCCGCGAAAATGTCCAGGCCTTATCTCCCCTTCAAGCACCTCTTCAAGACCGCCTTGCGGCTCAACGAAAGTAAGGAAACCTTCCGGGTACATTTCAACCGCTTCAGGAGCGAAAACAACATCAACTCCTGAATCTTTCAGCAGCGCAATATCCTTTTCCAGGTTTCTCGGATACTTATCAAAATCTTCGTTCTTTCCGAACTGAGCCGGATTGACAAATATACTCACAACAGTAAGTTCCGAGCTACCAAGAGAAGACTTGACCAGCGAAAGATGTCCTTCGTGCAGACAGCCCATAGTCGGGACCAGCCCGATAGACTTTCCGTCTCGTCTTGTTTTCCTGGAAAAGACACTCATTTCCTGGGCTGTTTTGAATATTCTCATAGCTTCGGCACAGGCAAATAGTACTTGGTTCCTGTCTTCATGCCTTTTATTGTGGAAACAAGATCCTGCAGGTCCAGAAAATTATTTACAAAATCAATCTCGTTGGTGCTTACTATAAGCAGCGGGCTCTCTTTGTAGTTAAGAAAATACTGATTGTAGGCCTTGTTAACTTTATCAATGTAGTCATGGGTGATGGACTTTTCGAAAGGCCTGCCGCGCAGTTTGATACGGCGGATGAGAGTCTCGGTGCTGGCCTGCAGGTAAACCACGAGGTCAGGCTTTGGAACTTTCACCTTAAGAATTGAATAGACCTTCTCGTAAAGGTTTAATTCGTTGTCATCAAGGTTAAGGTAAGCAAAGATCCTGTCTTTTTCGAACATATAATCGGAAATGATGCCTTTCGAGAAGAGGTCCTGCTGGAATAATTCCTGCTGTTGCTTGTATCTGTTCAGCAGGAAGAACAACTGGGTTTGGAACGCATAGCTTTTCATCTCTTTATAGAAGCGTGTGAGAAACGGATTTTCCTCGACTATTTCGAGGATAGGCCTGAAATTGAATTCCCGGCTGACGAGGTCAATAAAACTTGTCTTGCCCACCCCGATGGGCCCTTCAATTACCATAAACTTCCCGAAGCTATTTTCCGTCATTTTCCACCGGCCTTTCCTGCTCTTTTGAAATCTATCAGCGTCTTAATGACTCGTTTAATATTTCCTGCGCCCGGAATGTTTATTCGCGGCGCCATTTCATATAAAGGGATCAGCACAAAAAAGCGTTTTGATATTTCTTTGTGAGGGATAACCAGTTTCGCTGATTGAAACTGTTTCCTGCCGTATAAAAGAATGTCAATATCCGCTATTCTCGGTCCCCATTTTATTGTTTTTTTCCGTCCTAAAACATTCTCCACACGTTTGCAGGCCAAGAGCAGTTCTAACGGCGAGAGCTCCGTCCTGACCTTCAAAACAGCGTTGTAGAACATTCTTTGTTTAACGCCGCCTACGGGCGCAGTTTTATAGATACTTGAAACGCCTTCTAAGCAAATTCCTTTTATTCCATTCAATATTTCAGATATCTGCTCAAGATTCTTCATTCGGTTTTCAATATTTGAGCCTATGCTCAAATACGCGGTCACCATATTTTTCTTATCCTCTCCACGGCTTCTTTCAGCCTTGCTTCCGGGGCGCAGACAGTCATTCTGATATATCCCTCTCCTGCCGAACCAAACCCGACGCCCGGCGTTGAAACTATGCCGCATTTTGTAAGCAAATATTTGACTAACTCTGAAGAAATTGATTTAGCGTTTGCGTTCGCATCCTTGAACTTTGAAGGCACCTTAATCCAGACATAAAAAGCTGCTTTCGGGCTTTCAACATTCCATCCCAGAGAACGAAGTCCTGCTACCAGGGTATCCCTTCTCTTTTGATAGACAGAACGTATTTCGTCGGTCCATGAGACGGGGAGCTTCAAAGCGGTAATTCCCGCTTTCTGGATGGCATGGAAGGCACCTGAATCAATATTTTCTTTGACGGCAGCCAGCCCCGCTAGAACTTCCCTGTTTCCTACGGCGTATCCTAACCGCCAGCCGGTCATGTTGAAGGTTTTGGAGAAAGAATGAAACTCAATGCCGACATCTTTGGCACCTTCAATTTGCATGAAAGAGAGCGGCCTTTGCCCGTCGTAATAAACTTCGGAATAGGCGGCGTCATGACAAACTATTATGCCGTGCTTTTTGGCTAATTCAACGGTGTCCAAAAAGAATTTACGCGTTGCAACCGCGGCCGTTGGGTTATTGGGATAGTTTATGAAAAGGAGTTTGGCCCTCTTTAAGATATCCGCCGGGATTTTCGTGTAATCAGGCATGAAACCATTTTCTTCGAGAAGCGGCATGAAATAAGGTTCACCTTCAGCGAAAATTGTTCCGGCATTATAGACCGGATAGCCTGGATCAGGACAAAGCACCACATCCCCGGGATTTATAAACGCCAGATGAATGTGCCCTATGCCTTCCTTGGAGCCTATAAGCGCCATTGTTTCACATGAAGGTTCTAGCGTTACATTGTATCTTTCTTTATACCATTCCGACACTGCTTTTTTAAAATCAAGCAGGCCGCTTCCCAGCGGGTACTGGTGATTCTCGGGTTTATATATCTCGCCGGCCATTTCATCAATTATGGGCTTTAATGTGGGCAGGTCAGGATCCCCGATACCAAGGTTAATAATGTCTACTCCGTCAGCGAGGGCTTTCTTCTTCATCTTATCAATTTCAATAAACAGATAAGGCGGCAGTTTCTTTAATTTGTCAGACAATTCAATCTTCACTTTCTCTCCTTGTCGGTTTTACGTTATGAGCTTTATCCACCTTATGAACCTTACAAACTTTACAAACCTATGAACTTTTCAATTTCGTTATGCCGAAGAATACCCGCCATTAATGGCGAGGATGTCCGCCAAAGGCGGATCCGCCTCCGGCGGAAATTCGGTATGAATTATATCTTTACCAACCGAAACAAAAACTCGGGCCTTCAGGCCGAAGTATTTTATTTTATTTGTAATACATCCTGCATATCATAAATCCCGGCAGCCTTTCCCTGCAGGAATCTTGCGGCTATTACAGCGCCTTTCGCGAAAGTCTCACGGCTGTGCGCCTTGTGCGTAAGTTCCAGGCGTTCACCCAGGGCGCCAAAGGTTACAGTGTGATCTCCGACCACATCTCCGGCGCGAAGCGCAAAAACCCCGATGGCGTCTTTGGAGCGCTCTCCTGTTTGTCCTTCGCGTCCTGAAACCATAACCTTCTTCAAATCCAAGCCTTTTTCGTCTGCAATTACCTGGGCCAGCTTCATCGCAGTGCCGGAGGGCGCGTCTTTCTTGAACCTGTGGTGTGTCTCCACTATTTCAATATCAAAATCCTTGTCCTTAAGAGCTGCGGCAGCCTCTTTGACTAGTTTGAAAAGCAGATTCACGCCTACGCTCATATTGGCTGAGAGAACTATTGCTGTTTTCTTCGCTAAAGACGCTATTTCGGCTTTTTGGGCGTCGTTGAAACCTGTTGTTCCAATAACTATCCCTTTCTTAGCCGAAGAACATAGCGCGGCGCTCTGCAGCGTATTTTCAATACTGCTGAAATCAATTATTACGTCGCAAGCTGATATTACTTTGGCAAGATCAGAGGAAATATTTGCTCCGAGTTTACCGCACCCGGCCTGCTCTCCCGCATCTATTCCAATTTTAGGATTTCCGGCAAACTCAACGGCCGCCGAAAGTTTCAAGTCGGACTGAGAAGCAATCTGCCTGATTATCATGCAACCCATTCTGCCGGCAGCGCCACAAACTCCTATTTTGAGCATAAGATCTCCATTGAACCGGCTTTGTTCCGGATTAAATCAGTTTCATCTGCCTGAGGACATCCGCCAGCAACTTTTCATTATTTTCTTCCATAGCGCACATCGGCAGCCTCATTTCACCTGTATCCAGACCGGCCAGTTTCATCGCAGTTTTGATCGGAATTGGATTAGTCTCGACAAACGCCGCTTTCATTAGCGGTAGCAGCGCGTAGTGCAGCGTCAACGCTTTCTTATGGTCGCCTGAGGCATAAGCCGAAGTCATTTCAGCCACTTGCTTCGGCGCAAGATTGGATATTACGGAGATAACGCCCCTTCCTCCGACCGACATCATCGGAAGGCAAAGCACATCGTCTCCTGACAGGACATCAAATTGTATTCCGCACGCGCGTATTATCTGGCTGACCGAATCCAAACTGCCCGCGGCCTCTTTTACGCCGACAATATTCTTTAGTTTTGCCAGGTTGGCCATAGTCTGAGCTTCAATGGTCACGCCGCATCTGCCCGGAATGTTATAGAGGATTACGGGAATATCAACTTTTTCAGCAATTGTCTTAAAATGCAGATAAAGCCCTTTTTGCGTCGGTTTGTTGTAATACGGGCTTACTATCAGCGCCGCGTCGGCTCCGGCTTTTTTTGCGTGCGCGGTCAGCTCCAGCGCCTCTTCTGTGCTGTTGCTTCCCGTACCAGCTATTACAGGCACCCTTTTAGCGGCTGATTTTATAACTATCTCTATTACCCTTTTGTGTTCTTCGTGCGAAAGAGTAGGAGATTCGCCGGTTGTGCCGCAAGGCACCAAACCGTTTATGCCGCTCTTAATCTGAAATTCGACATTTTCGACCAGCCTCTTTTCATCAACCTTTCCGTTCTTGAAAGGCGTTATTAAAGCTGTTATAGCTCCCTTAAACATTTACTTCCTCCTTGTAAAGCAGCAGGAACTTAATAATAGAGTGTCCCTTCGCAAATCATTTTTACACCGCCGGACATAAACAGGTGTCCGTTCTTATCCATGTCTATCCGCAATAGTTCCCCGCCTGAAGTAACTACCGTAGTCGGGAACTCTGTTTTCCCGAGCATATTGGAAATTAGCGCTGCAGCTGTTGCGCCTGTTCCACAGGCAAGCGTCTCGCCTTCGACCCCACGCTCGTAAGTCCTGACTTTTAAGCGCTTCTTTCCGAGCACCTTTACAAAGTTAGCATTGGCTCCCTTCTTTCCAAAGGACTTGTGAAAGCGTATCTCCCTGCCGGTATTATTCACATCCGGCGAGCCGTCGAAAACAATAGCGTGAGGGACGCCGGTATTAACATGACAGGCAGTATACTTCTTATCCCTGGTCTTTAGGGCGATATCCAGCCGCAGGTCCGAAGGCAGCCCCATGTTCACGGTTACATTGTCAGGCCCTTCAACTGTAATATGCTTGATTCCTGATGGAGTATCAACTGAAAGCCGCCTGCCCGCAATTCCCTCTTTATGAGCCAAGTACGCGATACACCTTACGGCGTTTCCGCACATATCCGCTTCTGAACCATCGGCGTTTATCAGGCGCATCATAAAAGCCGAACCTTTATTGATTGGCTTTTCTATGAAAGCAACACCGTCGGCGCCTACAGACATCTTCCTGTTGCAGGCCTCTATTCCGAAAGCTCTTCTGTCTTCTATTTTGCAAGAACGGTTGTCGACAATCACAAAATCATTGCCGGCTCCGGTCATCTTTACGAATTTAATCCTATTCATAGGCACCCGGGTACGCATTCCCCGCGCGTGAGGTCCTCATAAGTCTCCCTCTTTCTGACCACGAAGAACTTATTTCCTTTAACCAGCACTTCCGCCGGCTTGCGCCTTGAGTTGTAATTTGATGCCATGCTGAACCCGTAGGCTCCGGCGCTCATAACCGCCAAATATTGACCCTCTCTGAGTATTGGCACTAACCTGTTCTTGCCGAAAAAGTCTCCCGATTCGCAAATAGGGCCGACAATATCCGCCTTCATTTTACCGGACGCAGGCTGCGCAGGGATTATGTTATGATACGCGTCGTAAAGGCTCGGCCTGATTAAGTCATTCATTCCTGCATCAACTATTACAAAGTTTTTGTTTTCACCCTTTTTAATATAGGTTACTTTCGCAAGCAATATCCCTGCATTGCCCGCTATAAACCTTCCGGGTTCCATTATAACTCTGACACCAAGCGGTCTTATGACGGGCAGAATCTTCTCTGCGAATTCAGCAGGGGTAGACGGTTTTTCATTGGAATAAATGATGCCAAGACCGCCGCCTATATTTAAGGAAGTAATAATGAGCCCGGACTCCCTTAGTTTTGAGATCAAAACCGCTATTTTCTTTAGCGCCTCCACATAAGCTCCGGTCTTTGTAATCTGGGATCCTATGTGAATATGAACGCCCGTAACGTTTAAGTTTTTGAGCTTTTTGTGCGCTCTAATAAAAAGCCCGGCTGCCAGGCTTATATTTATACCGAACTTATTTTCCTTCTTGCCTGTGGTTATATAATGATGCGTGTCAGGATCTACATCCGGATTAACTCTGAAAGCGACATTCGCCTTCTTGCAGAGTTTCCCAGCGATGCTGTTTATACGCTCTGCCTCCGGCATAGACTCAATGTTAAACATTGAGACGCCTTTCTTGAGCGCAGCTTCTATCTCCTCCGAAGTCTTGCCAACTCCGGCATAAACAATCTTACCGGCGGGAATGCCTGCTCTAAGAGCCCTGAACAACTCACCGCCGGAAACTATGTCAGCGCCGGAGCCCAATTTCGCAAGGCTGTTTATAACAGCCATGCTTGAGTTGGCTTTCAAGGAATAACATATGAGATGCTCTGTTCCTGAGAAAGCCGCGTCTATCTTCAGGTAATGCTCTGCCAGTGTCCTGTGACTATAGATGTAAACAGGAGTTCCTGTTTTCTTGGCTATGTCAACCGTTCTGACGCCTTCGCACCAGAGCCAGCCTTTCTTAATTGCAAAATAGTGCATTCATTTTACTCCGGCAAATAGAGTTTTAGCGCGCATAAAACACGAAAAACTTAACACATGAATCATGTTAACATTTATGGAATATCTTGTCAATTATAGTAAGGGGCAAAGGATAATCAGTGATCGCTCGCGCCCGGCTTGATAGCGCAGGAAACGCCCTTATCCAGAGGTTCCTCCCTGCATTCCGAGCATTCAAATTGCAAAGTAACATACTCAATATTGTATTCCGCTTTCAATCTGTTGCGGACCAGTTCTGAAAGGCCCTCGGTATCGGAGATATTCATATTATTGACTCTTACGTGCGCGGCAAGAGCGTAAACATTTGAACTGATAGCCCAGAAATGCACATGGTGCACCTCTAGAGCGCCTGCAACCGCCATAATTTCTTCTTTTACAGTATCAAGATTAACAGATTTTGGAACGGATTCAAGCAGTACGTCTACAGACTCTTTTACCAAACCGTAAGCGCCTTTCAATATTACGGCAGCCATCACCATGCTGACGATAGGATCCGCGAGCTCCCATTTAGTAAAGTAAATAATGAATCCGGCTATAATCACTCCTACCGAAGAGAGCGCGTCTCCGACGATGTGAAGAAAGGCCCCTCTCGCGTTTATGTTGTGATGGGAATCTCCGTGAAGCAGGAGTCCCGATGCAATATTTGAAATAAGGCCGATAAACGCGATAATAATCATCGGAACGCTTTTGACGTTCTCAGGGGTTCCAAATCTTCTGATAGCTTCATAGAAGATAAAGCCGGAAAGGGCAAAAAGCGTCGCGCCGTTTAAAAGAGCTGCCAGTATTTCAACTCTGTAGAACCCGAAAGTGTTCCTGGATGTTGGAGCCCGCTGTGAGAGTTTGATAGCGGCGAAACTTAGAACCAGCGAGGCTATATCAATAAACATATGTCCGGCATCAGATACCAGGGCAAGGCTGTGAGTAAGAATACCGCCGATCAGTTCCGCTATAAATATTATGGCGGTGATGGCGGTTGCAATCAGGAGATTCTTTGCAATTGCTCCCCTTGAAATAACACGGGCATGGCCTTGGTGGCCATGCCCGTTATGTTCATGCTCTGCGGTCATTTTGCGTTCCGTAAGGCTTTTCAATAGCTACTTAGCGGCTTCTACTTTAAACTTCGCAAAATTGCTGTTCGCAATTTCCTGAATCAGCTTGATCTGCTCTGCGCCGGCTGCGTCACGGAAAAGATGTTTAAATCTTGCCTGCGGTTTGAGATATTCTTCGACCGGTTTCTGTTTCACGGTCATGGCCGTGGCAAGTTTGCCGTCAACATACTCGAAAATAGGGTTCAAGCCGGTTTCAACCGCGAGCTTAGACATTGAAATAGTGTCTGAAGTCGCGTGTCCCCATCCAAGCGGGCAGGGCACAAGAATCTGCAAGTACCTGGGGCCTTTAAATTCCATGGCCTTCTTAACTTTTCTCTCCAGGTCTTTCGGATAACCTACGGTCGCAGTCGCCACATAAGGAAGCCCGTGCGCTACCGCTATCGCGGGTATATTCTTTTTCTGTTTCATATTGCCGAGAGACGCTTTGCCGGCAGGTGAAGTGGAAGTGTGCCCTTTGAAAGGCGTAAGACCGCTTCTCTGTATGCCGGTGTTCATGTAGGCTTCGTTGTCATAGCAGATGTAAAGAACATCGTCGTATCTTTCCCACATCCCGCTGATTCCGCCGAACCCTATGTCTGCCGAGGCACCGTCTCCGCCCCACGCTATAACTCTGGCTTCATCTCCTCTGCCAAGCGCGCGAAGCGCGGCTTCTACGCCGGTCGCTACCGCAGCCTGGTTCTCGAAGAGCGAGTGAATCCATGGGATTCCCCACGCCGTCTGAGGAGACCTTGTGGTGAAAACTTCAAGGCAGCCAGTGGCGTTAACTACTATGACCTTTGGGCCTGTTGCCTGAAGGACGAGTCTTGCCGCGAGGGCAAGCCCGCATCCCGCGCAGGCAGTATGACCGCTGTTGAACAATTTCACATTTTCGGCTGTTTGCGTTGTCATTTGTCCATCTCCTCCACGAGCTTTTTGTCGAGTCCGATAAATTCGGTCTCGCAAACGCCCTTCTCCGCCTTTTCTACGAGTTCAAAGATGTGTTCCTGCTTAACATCTCTGCCTCCAAGGCCTATGATAAAGTTGCTTACTTCCGGCTTATTCGCGTTTGAGTAAATAGCGGATTTCAACTCCGCTGCGAGTATGCCGGGGCCGCCTAGAGATATGGCTTTCTCAACGCAGATAACCCGTTTGCATTTACCAAGCGCTTTCTTAATTTCTGCGGCGGGATAGGGGCGAAGTATTCTTATCTTTAACACTCCGATTTTCTTCCCTTTCTCGCGCATTGTGTCGACCGCTTCCTTAAGGTCGCTGATAGTGGAGCCCATGGAAACAAGGACGGTTTCCGCGTCTTCCATGCGGTACTCTTCTATCATTCCACCGGAATATCTTCCAAACATCTTCTTGAAATCATCTGCAGCTTTAAGAATTACCGGCGTGATGGATTTAAAAGTCTCCGCCATCGCATACCTGGTCTCCAGGTACCTGTCCGGACCGCCCATGAGTCCAAAGGACCTCGGGTTGTTGGCAGAAAGGAAATCAAGAGGTTTGTATTTCGGCAGGTACTTGTCTACATCCGCCTGCGAAGGGAAATCAATGGGATCAAACGCATGGGTAAGTATGAACCCGTCCATATTTACCATAACCGGCAGCTGGACATCCGGGTCTTCTGCAATCTTGAACGCCTGGTAATGCATGTCGCAGCAATCCTGGTTGTCTTCCGCGTACATCATGATTAAACCGGCATCGCGGACAGTTATCGCGTCCTGCCAGTCGCTCCAAATGTTGATAGGAGCGGATACAGCCCTGTTCGCGTCGGTGATGACCACGGGCAGTCTCATTCCGGCCATATTGTAGAGTACTTCCATCATCAAAAGCAATCCCTGCGAGGAAGTCGCCGTGTAAGCCCTTGCTCCGGCAGCCGAAGCTCCGAGTACGGTTGACGCCGCCGAGAATTCGCTCTCGACGTTGATGAATTCGCATTTCAACTTGCCGTCCGCCACAATCTGCGCCAGTTCCTCGACAATATGCGTCTGAGGAGTAATGGGATAAGCCGAAATTACATCCGGCCTGCAGAGGGCTACGGATTCGGCAACTGCTTTCAAGCCTTCCGTTACCTTTTTCATTTCTGCTCCTCCTTCATGGTTATGCATTTTACCGGGCAAACTTTCGCGCAGACGCCGCAGCCCTTGCAATAATCATAATCCGGATCGTACTTCTTGGCTTTGTCTCCGTGAATACAGCCGTCCGGGCACAACATCGCGCACATGCCGCAGGCTGTGCATTTCGTTTTATCGTACACAGGCATAAAAACCCTCCAGCTGCCGGTCTTGTTGGCCAGGCTGGTGCCGGGGTTGCCTATGAGTATGTTCTTTGCTCTCTTGGCTACCATAGCTTCTCCTTTTATCAGTTTTTAAGCATGCTGAAGGTTCTTTCGACAGCCTGCATGTTCTTCTCCACAAGCTCTGCCTTGAACCTCTGCTGCATGGCTTTCTTTATTCCGTCCATCGTTACAAGTCCGGTCAACCCGGCAAAAGCTCCGAGCATCACGGTATTGGGAATCGGCCTGCCGAGTATCTCGATGGCAATCTTGGTGGCAGGTATTGTCTTGACATTGAATCCCGGTTTTAACTTCAATTCTTCGGGCTTTTTCTCGGTGTTTATGAGGATTAAACCGCCCTGCTTCAGCCCGGCGAAAACATCAACGGAACCAATAAGCGTCGGGTCCTGCACAATAACATAATCCGGCTCATATATCTGGGACCTGATCCTGATCTTCTTTTCGGAAATACGGACGAACGAGGCAACAGGCGCGCCCATTCTCTCCGAACCAAAGGTCGGGAAAGCCTGCGTTTCTTTGCCGTCAAAGAAAGCAGCGGATGCCATGAGCTCTGCAGCGGTAACGACGCCCTGGCCTCCTCTCCCGTGAAGCCTTACTTCTTTCATACCAGCCTCCCCTAAATGATTTTTTTACTATAAGTCCAATAGGAACAAAATATACTTCGGGTGTCTAGAATGCGTTTTACTGCACGATTTACGGTAGGTTCCTTGGTAAGTCCTGCCGGAACGGCTGTAAAGTACGGACCTTTTTTAGTATAAAAGAAAACACTTAAAAAGTCAAACTAATACTTAATTTAGCCTTCTTCTTTCGGAAAAAAACTATATTTTTACAAATTTTACTTCTTTTATATTGGGCAATTGGGCCATTTTCGCCTGGATTGCCTCATTTATTTCATGATCGACTGTCAAAACCATAGTTGCCACGCCGCCCGATGAGTTTCTCGCCATCTGCAGGCTGGCAATATTAATTCCTTCGCTGCCAAGGATTGAACCGATGCTTCCTACAAGTCCGGGTTTATCGTTATTTTGTATTACAAGCATCATTTCCGCCGGTTCAAGATCGATATCATAATTACGAAGCTGCACTATCCTTTTGTTCTCGCGGCCGAACACCGTCCCGGCTATTGAGAAAACGCCGTTTTCAGTTTCCAATTCAACTTTTACAAGGCTGGCATATCCGGAAGATTCGCTGGTTCTGGCCTCCGCTATTATTATGTTTTTATCTTTTGCTATAATCGGAGCGTTAACGAAATTCACGGATTCTTTGGCTATGCTGGTCAGCACGCCCTTGGTCACTGCCAGAGAAAGGACCGCAGTATTGTGATCAGCGATAAGACCGCGGTATTCGATATTTACTTTCTTTATTGACCCCGTGGCCAGGCGGGAAATTAACTTCCCGAGTATTTCACAAAGTTCAATGTATGGCTTCAGCTGTTTCAAGAGTTCTGCAGGTATGGCCGGTATATTTACCGCATTGCGAACTGTTCCGCCGCGCAAGGCGTCTATCATCTGGCCTGCAACAGCTACGGATACGCTAACCTGCGCTTCTTCCGTGGAAGCGCCAAGATGCGGGGTGAATATTACCCGGTCCATCGTAAACAACTCCGCGTTAAGATCGGGCGGTTCAGCCTCATAAACATCCAGCGCTGCGCCGGCAACTTTCCCGGACTTTATGCCTGCTATTAACGCGCTCTCTTTTATTATTCCGCCCCGAGCGCAATTAATAAGCCGGACGCCGTCTTTCATTTTGGAAATACGTTCTTCGTTTAGAAGGTGTTTTGTTTCAGAGGTTATCGGGGTGTGGACAGTAATATAATCCGCCAAAGCAAGCAACTTCTCAAGAGAGACTTTTTCTATTTCGTATTTTGCGGCCATTTCCTCGGAAAGGTACGGATCGTAAGCGATTATTGTCATATTAAAGCTTTTCGCGCGCACCGCAACCTCGCGGCCGATTCTGCCGGTGCCGATTATGCCGAGAACCTTCCCGAAAAGCTCAACGCCCATATATTTCTTTCTATCCCATCTTTTTGCCCGAATCGACGCGTCGGCTTGCGGGATGTTCCTGGAGAGCGCCATTATCATAGAGAATGTATGCTCGGCCGTTGAGATCGTATTGCCGTCGGGGGTGTTCATTACGATTATGCCTTTCTTTGACGCTGTCGGAACGTCAACGTTATCTACGCCTACGCCCGCTCTCCCTATTACTTTGAGTTTTTTTGCGGCGTCAAGTATTTCGGCAGTTACTTTTGTTTCCGACCTGACAGCCAGAGCGTCATATTCACCTATTATCGCTTTAAGTTCTTCAGGTTTTAGTTTATGTTTTACATCAACTTGTATATCCTTCTCTTTTCTGAAGACTTCTACGCCCTCTTCGGCTATAGGATCAGCAACAAGAACTTTATACATTACCCCTCCGCTCGGGAAATTGTAACGTTTACTTTTTCAACAACTCTTCTATGACTGCTTTAACTCCCTTGCCGGTCTCTATCTTGGTTCCGAGTTCATTCAAGGCCATCTCCACCGCCGCAATAGCCACTACAGCGTCAAACCTGTCAGTATAACCGAGATGCCCGACCCTAAACATCTTGCCTTTCATTTTTCCCTGGCCGCCGGCCATTGTTATACCGTAATCATCGCGTATTTTTTTATTGAGCGCGTCTCCGTCAAGCCCTTCCGGAGTCCAAACTGAGGTCACCGCGTTGCTGGGCGTTCCTTTCGCGAAAGCTTTAAGGCCGAGGGCTTTAATACCTGCCCTTACGGCAGCCGCAACTTTTGCGTGCCTTGCCCAAACATTCTCAAGCCCTTCTTCTTTTATTAGTCTGATCGATTCACGCAGCTGCAGAACAAGAGAGACGGAAGAAGTGTAAGGCGTATCCGGCAGTTTATCTTTTAAGAGCGCTTTGAGCGCCTGATCGTAACTGAAATAATATTTATTTATCTTGCTGGCAGGAAGCAGCGCTTTTGCCTTGTCGCTTAAAGCGACCATTGCAAGCCCGGGCGGTATCATCATTCCTTTCTGCGCCCCGACCACAACAACATCAACGCCCCACTCATCGGTTTTAAACTTTATCGCGCCCATTCCTGAAACAGCGTCAACAACCAGTACTGCCGGCGTTCCGGAAACAACCTTTGCGATAGACTCAATGTCATTTTCAACGCCCGTTGAAGTTTCGCTTAAAGTAGTGTAGACAGCTTTAACGTCATTATTCGCGGCAAGCGCTTCTTTAATCTTCTTTACATCTGAACCCTCGCCCCACTCAGAATAAATCTTGATTACATTAACGCCGTAAGCCTCAGCGATTTTGGCCCATCTTTCCCCAAACTGGCCTATCGCGGCAACAATAATATTGTCGCCTGGAGAAAGCAAATTAACAACAGCAGACTCCATGCCTCCCGTGCCTGCAGCGGGGAATATAAGAATATCGTTCTTGGTCTGAAAAACATATTTAAGGCCTTCGTTGACCTCAGCGAAAGCTTTGCGGTATTCGGGAGTCCGGTGATGGATGATCGGCAGCGCCGCGGTTGCAAGGACGGTAGGAGGTATTTCTACCGGCCCCGGCGACATTATATAGCGTTTTTTCATACTGCCTCCGTTTCTTGTTTTCGTTATGAACGTTATTTTGCTCTGCCAGACGCAGTCCGGCATGAAATATATTCTACTTATCAACAGGACACCTGAAGCGTGTCCTGCAAACTTATAAACTTTTACTATTTACGCCGTCTTCTCTTCCTTCTCAAATACCAGCGCAGGTTTCTCGTTATTCAATATTACTTCACCCGTTACCACGCATTCCTTGACATCTTTCCTGCTTGGTATCTCATACATTACTTCCAGCATTGCCTCTTCCAATATGGCTCTTAAACCTCTTGCACCGGTTTTCCTTTTTATTGCCTGTGCCGCGATAGCGTCATAGGCGTCCGGCGTGAACTCAAGTTTGACTTTTTCCATCTGAAAGAATTTTTTATACTGTTTTACAACGGAGTTCTTAGGCTCGGTAAGAATCTTCTTAAGATCTTCCTTGTTCAAGTCATGCAATCCGGCAACAACCGGGAATCTTCCGACAAATTCAGGAATAAACCCGAACTTAAGAAGGTCATCCGGCTGCACCAGCTGGAGTATGTCGCTTCCGTGCGCTTTTTCTTTCGCGATTACCCCAAAGCCATACGACTTGTCGCTTACACGGCGTTCTATTATTTTCTCCAGGCCTACAAACGCGCCACCGCAGATAAAAAGTATATTAGTCGTGTCAACCTTTATGTACTCCTGCTGAGGGTGTTTTCTTCCTCCCTGAGGCGGTACATTGGCTATGGTACCCTCGAGTATCTTAAGCAGTCCCTGCTGAACGCCCTCACCTGAAACATCGCGCGTAATTGAAGCATTCTCGGATTTGCGCGAGATTTTATCTATCTCGTCAATGTAGATGATGCCTTTTTGGGCCTTTTCGACATTGTAATTCGCGTTCTGAACAAGACGCAGTATTACATTCTCAACATCCTCACCGACATATCCTGCTTCCGTGAGGCTTGTAGCGTCGGATATCGCGAAAGGCACATTGAGTATTTTTGCAAGCGTCTGCGCGAGCAGGGTTTTACCGGTCCCCGTGGGCCCAATAAGCAAAACATTGGATTTTGAAAGTTCAACGTCATCCTGGGGATTGAAGATTCGCTTGTAATGATTATAGACGGCTACGGAAAGAATCTTCTTGGCCTTATCCTGTCCGATGCAGTATTCATCCAGCATTTTTTTTAGTTCCGCGGGTTTTGGCAGGTCTTTCTTTTCACGCGAGGGCTCTGCGCGCGGGATATCTTCGGCTATTAAACCGTTGCATCTTTCAATGCACTCATTGCAAATACACGCGTTTGAACCCGACGAAACCATTCGTTTAACCAGGTCATGCGGTTTCCCGCAAAAAGAACATCTTGTAGAATCTTTGCCCTTGTTTTCAGGCATTAAAACCTCACTTGGGTTTTTCGGTTACCGTCACCCGGTTTACAATTATCTCATCAACAAGACCGTAGCTCTTCGCTTCTTCCGCTCCCATAAAATAATCCCTGTCTGTGTCTTTCCTGACGCGCTCTATCGCCTGTCCGCAGTGTTTTGCAATTATCCCGTTCAGATTCTCTCTCATTTTGAGTATTTCTTTTGTGTGAATCTCAATATCGGTCGCCTGGCCCTGTGTGCCTCCAAGCGGCTGGTGAATCATAACCCTCGCGTTCGGGAGGGCAAATCTTTTCCCTTTCTTTCCGGCGCAAAGGAGCACGGCTCCCATGCTAGCCGCCTGTCCGACGCAAATTGTCGAAACCGGCGATTTAATGTACTGCATAGTGTCATAGATTGCCAGCCCGGAAGTCACAACGCCTCCGGGACTGTTCACATACATAAATATCTCTTTCCCCGGATCTTCGCCGTCAAGGAAAAGCAGCTGGGCTGTAATCAGGTTTGCCACATAATCATCGATGGGGGTTCCGAGGAATACTATTCTTTCCTTAAGCAAACGCGAATAAATATCATAGGCGCGTTCTCCTCTGTTTGTCTGTTCAACAACCATCGGTACAAGCATAGATTACCCCCTTGTTGCAGTTATTTCAGATCAGCGTTAAGCAGCAGGAAGTCCAGCACCTTGTCCTGCTGAATCTGTCCACGCACGCTTTCCCTGCCCTTTTCCGACTTAAAGTACTCGCTCCAGGAATCTGATTCAGAACCAGACCTCGATAGGAACGCGCTGATTTCCTTGTCAATATCGTCTTCCGAAACTGAAATTTTCTCAAGCTCAGCGACCTTTTCAAGGACCAGGAACCCTTTCACTCTCTTAACAGCAATTTCCTTGTATTCTTTTTCCACATCCTCTTTCTTCTTTCCAAGCACTTCATAAGAAACATTCTGCTGCTTCATCCTGGTTTCAAACTCTTCGATGAGATGCGCCGCTTCACGGTCAATAAGCGACTGGGGAGCAGGGAAATCCAGGGATTTCACCATTTCTTCGACAATGACGTTTACTAGCCGCGCCTTTTCCTTTTGCTCTAGCTCTTTTTTTAGGCCGTCCTCAATGTTTTTCTTTAATTCTTCAAGAGTTTTAAACTCGCCTACATCCTTCGCGAAATCATCATTTAGTTCCGGCAATTTCTTTTCCCTGAGGCTCTTGATAGTGACAGAGTATATTGCTTTCTTTCCCGCAAGATCTTTGTTAACAAAATCAGCTTTGTACTCAACGTTAATATCTTTTTTGTCGCCTATATTCATACCCGTAATGCCCGCGTCAAGTTCCGTCAAGACCTTATTGGTGCCAAGCTCAACAACATAGTCGCTGGCCGTCAGGTTCTTATCCGCAACCCCGTTTACGGTTCCGGTAAAATCAATCATTACAAAATCCCCGGTTTTTGCGGCCCTGCCTTCCACGGTTGAAAACTGCGCGAGTCTTTGTCTGAGGTAATCCAGCGACTTTTCCGCGTCTTCTTTCTTAACTTCAACAATTTCTTTCTTAGCTTTTATGCCTTTGTATTTAACCAGTTTAATCTCGGGTTTTATCTCTATCTTGGCCTTAAATTCCAGCGGCTGGCCCTGCTCAAATTTCAGATCTGTGATGCTCGGGAAGTCTATCGGGTTAAGGTTGAGCGTCTTAAGAGAGTTAATGTAAGCATCTGAAATTAGTTTATCAAGAACGTCCTTCTCGACTTTATCCTTGAAGTATTTTATGACCACAGGACGGGGAGCCTTTCCTGCCCTAAAACCCGGCACTTCAGCTACCAGCTGGAGGTTGCTGTACATGTTTTCGATCTCAACGAGCACGCGGTCTTTAGGCACGCAAATTTGGATAACCTTTTCACATTCCTTTTCGCTTACAATACTTGCTTTTGTATCATTCAAGATCTCTACCATTTCACTCTCCCGCAAAAAAAAATCCGCCTTCAGGCGGTATTGTTCCTGATTATTAATTTTACCATACAAAAACGTGAAAAATCAAGCAAATACCCTCAAAACACGTGCATTCCAATGCTTTCTTGCATTTATCTTACATTAGTGTTAACATTGCTTTCTATGGCCTACATTCACATTTTCATAGTAATAATGGGCATAACCTGTGTCGGTTTTTTCACAACCCTTGCCAGCCGGAAAGGGATACCCGGCGGAGATATGGTTTTGTCTCTCTTTGGCCTATCAACGGTGATTGGTTTTGCGGTATTTCTACTTGGCAAGAAAGCGGCATTTTCAGCGGATACAACCTGGATCGCTCTGCTAGCCGGTTTTGGCGGAGGCATTGCTTACTTTCTTTTCAATGCCGCGGTAAAGAACGGGCATTACGGTTTCTCCAATGCGATCTATAGATCTTCCTACCTAATAGCCGTGGTATTCTCGGTTTTAGTGTTTAAGGAAAGAATTTCCTTGCTAAAAATTGCCGGCATTATCCTTACCACATCTTCAATCTTCATTATATCTTACTCCAATGACAGCTTTACAAAAAACGCAAGAAAGACAGGCGCCCTCCGCTGGTTCGGAATAATACTGCTCTCTTTCTTTCTTAGCGCAATGCCGCGAATAGGGCAGAATACTGTTTCCGCATTCAAACTGGATAAGGCTTTCTACCTCTTTCTTTCCTACGCTCCGGCTGCCATGGTCTTTCTTGTCCTCGCAATCCGCAAAGGTTCATTCGACAAAAGAGCGCTGCTTTACGGCGGCATCGGGGCGATAGGGAGTTATGCCAGCGTCTACTCTACAATCTCGGCCATAAACAGTCTGGGAGGCGTAGTGGTTTTTCCAGTTACTTTAACCGGCCCGATAATACTGGGGTTGATACTCTCCGTCGTCTTCTTTAAAGAAAGGATTAAGCCGCTGGGGTACGCGGGAATAGCGCTTGGGGCGGCGGGTATAATTCTACTGTCAAGTTCTTAATTTTCCTACCGATTGCCTTATTTTTTGCCTTGCCTTGTTAGTCCTCACGAAGGTAAGCCAGTCGGGGTTCGGCCAATGCTTCTCGTTAACTAAAATATCAACAATGTCTCCCGTAACCAGATGATGTTTGAACCCTACCATTTTGCCGTTGACCTTAGCGCCGACACAGTGTTCCCCAAGCGTGGTGTGAACGGCAAAAGCGAAATCAACCGGCGTACTGCCAGACGGAAGCTCTATAACCTCGCCTTTCGGAGTAAAGACAAAAACCTCATCCGTAAAAAGGTCGAGTTTTAGTGTGTCCATAAAATCTTTTGAGTCTTTTGAGGCCATAAGCCAGTCAAGCAGGTGTCTGATCCAACTGATCTTATTCTCAACTTTTTTGTCCCTCACTCCGCCTTCTTTGTAATACCAATGCGCGGCAATGCCGTACTCGGCGTCCTGGTGCATCTCATGGGTGCGTATCTGTATTTCCAGCGGCTCGCCTTGGGGACCTATCACATTTGTGTGAAGAGATCTGTACATGTTTGATTTGGGCATAGCGATATAATCGTCGAACTGACCCGGAATAGGTTTAAAGAGGGAATGAATGATGCCAAGTATTGTGTAGCAGTCTTCGACGCTTTCGGTTAGTATCCTTACCGCTATAATATCGTAAATTTCGTCAAAGGTTTTGCCTGAACGGGTAATCTTTTGAAAAATGCTGTAAAAATGCTTCGCGCGTCCTGTAATAGTTGCTTTGATGTTCAGCTCTTTTAGTTTCTCTTCAATAATCTTTCTTACTTCCTGCACAAGAAAGTCCCTTTCGGCCCTTCTTTTCGCCACCATTTCGGAAATCTCGGAATATTCCTTCGGATACAGGTATTTCATTGAGAGGTCTTCAAGCTCCCACCTGATGCTGCCCATTCCAAGCCTGTGAGCGAGCGGCGCGAAGATATCCAGCGTTTCCTGGGCGTTCTCTTTTATCTTGTCTTCCGGCAGAAACTGCAGCGTCCTCATATTGTGCAGCCGGTCAGCGAGCTTGATGATGATAACCCTGATATCCTTTGACATCGCCAGGAATATCTTTTTGAAGTTGTCAGCCTGCCGTATTTCCTTGTCAGGTTTGACCTTAAAAGAAAGTTTTGTCACACCTTCGACAAGCAGAGCAACCTGCTCCCCTGCTTCCGCCTTAATTTCTTCAAAAGAGAGCGTCGAATCTTCAAGAACATCATGCAGAAGTCCGGCGCAAACTGTATCGCTGTCCATCTTTAGCCCTGCAAGTATTTCCGCAACCGAATACGCGTGAGTGAAATAAGGTTCCCCGGACAGTCGTTTCTGCCCGGCATGCGCAAGATCCGCAAGGTCGAAACACTTCTTCAATTTGTCCACATCGAGTTCAGTTTCGTAGACACGGAGAAGAGCTATGAGGGCATTTAGCTGTTCCATACCTTCCTAAAAAGAAAGGGCCCGGATTCCGGGCCCTTTAGGCTAATTCTTGACAGGTGCTTTCTGCGAATGATACTTCTCGTACTCATAGAGAATCGGGCTTGCCACGAACCAGGACGAATAGGTACCGAGCACAACTCCGAACAGCAGCACTTCGGAGAACTTATGCAGCACCTCGCCGCCAAACAGCCACAAGGAAAGCGCCGCTATTAGCACTGTCACGCTGGTCATGATGGTTCTGCCAAGGACTTCATTGACGCTCGCGTTAATTATGATGTCGAAATTATCCCTTACGCGCAGCTTAAGGTTGTCTCTGATCCTGTCAAAAACAACAACCGTATCCGTCAAAGAATAACCGGCGATGGTAAGGATTGAGGTCATAATCAGAATACTGAATTCAATATTCGTGATATATACAAAACCTACCAGAGCAAAAATATCATGAAGCGTCGCGACCGCGGCCGAAACTCCGAAGAGGCCTCTTCCGGCAATCTTTGAGTCAAACCTTAAGAGTATATAAAGGGTTATCGCAAGCAAGGATATTATTACCGCAAAAACCGCCTGGCCTGTCAGCTTCTTGCTGATTGCGGGTCCGATATCCTCTGTTGAATCGCGTGTGAAAGCGCGTTTTGCGGGAAGATCGCGGTCAAGAAGCGTCTGAACTTTCGCTGTCAGTTCGTCAATTTTAGCGCCGGGCCGTCTTATCTTTAGTACAATTGTGTCTCCTACATTCTCGGCAGACGTTACCGCGAAACTCTTGTCAACCAGGTTCTTAACCTTAAAAGCCTCGACCTTGTTTACAAACCTAAAGGCAAGAACCACCTCTGCTTTAACCTGTTCAGCCTTTAAGACAACATATTGGGGAATAGCCGGGTATTTTTCGGCAAACATCTTCTCTATTTTGTCGCCAATTTCGCCGGTCTTTTCATCGGTCTTCTTCATCCTGATACTTGCTTTGTTCTTTGGCAGGCCTGCAGCTTCGGAGAAGGTCTGTATGCCGGCATCTTTAAGCCCGTTAGCGTCAAGTATCTGCCTTACCTGACCAATGTCCACCTCATTCTCGAATTTCAATGTTACTATAGTTCCGCCCGAAAAGTCTATTCCGAGGTTCGCGGTGCCGCGGACTATATTTATTATCCCGACAATGCCGGCAATCACCATTATGGCCGAAATAATATAGCCGAAGAATCTCAGCTTTATGAAGTTAACGTTTGGATTCTTGAATATCTGTATCATCAATCCTCCTAAATGCTCAGGCTTTCTGTTTCGCCTCTTGAAAGCCTCCAGTCAAATATGACTTTAGTAACTATCAGCGCCGTGAAAAGGCTGATGATAACACCAAGGCTCAGAGTTACCGCGAAACCCCTGACTGGCCCGGTGCCGAAGACGAAAAGAATGGCCGCCGTAATAAGCGTGGTAACATGAGAATCAAATATTGTCCAGAAGGCTTTTTTATAGCCCTGGTCAACCGCGGCCATCACTGTCTTGCCGGCTCTCAATTCTTCCCTGACCCTTTCAAATATAAGCACGTTTGAATCAACCGACATACCCATCGTCAGGATGACGCCCGCGATTCCCGGCATAGTAAAAGTCGCGCCTAGCATAGCCATCGCGCCGACAAGGTAGAGAAGGTTGCAGAGTAATCCGACGTCCGCGATAACTCCGGACTTCTTGTAGTAAACCGCCATAAGGAGCATAATCGCGACTATGCCGATGAATCCGGCCTGCATGCCGCTTTTAATTGAGTCCTGACCGAGAGTCGGGCCCACTATGTTCTCGCTTATGATGTTCAGAGGCGCCGGCAGGCTGCCGGAACGAAGAACTATTGCCAGATTATTGGCTTCTTTAATCCCGAAGTTCCCCGAGATGACGGCTTTGCCGCTCGGTATTCTGTCGCGAACCACCGGAGCGGAATACACCTTATCGTCGAGGACTATTGCTATTTTCTTTCCGATATTGTCGCCCGTGATCTTTCCGAAAGTCTTTGCGCCCTCAGAATCAAATTCCATACTGACGTGAATTTCGTTTCCCAGCGCGCCCATGCCCGATTCAGCCCTGGCGTTCTTTAAAGAATCACCTGTAAGCAGCGCTTCCTTCTTTAAGAGCAGAGGCGAACCGTCATGCTCCATATAGAGTATTTCGCTGTCCGCCGGTATCTTGCCTTCAAGAGCCTGCTCAAGGAGCTTCTTATCCTCAACAACCAGTTTAAACTGCAGCTGAGCTGTTTTGCCGAGTATCCGTTTGGCTTCTTCCGGGTCTTTCGCTCCCGGGAGCTGGACAACTATCCATTTGTCCCCCTCTTTCTGGATGTATGGCTCGGCAATGCCTATCCCGTCAACCCTGTTCCTGATAATCTCTATCGCCCTGTCAATGGCATCCGACGGATTCATTCCCGGGGTAAGTTTTGATTCGTCAAGCGTGTAAACAAGGTGAATCCCGCCCTGAAGGTCCAGACCAAGTTTAATTTTGGAGTTCTTCTGGTCCTGCTGGAAAGGCATGACGAATTCCGTACCCTTAAAGAATATTGTATAGAGTGATCCGAAGAACACTGCCAGTATCAGCAGCACCACGAAACTGTTACGATGCATATTGCCTCCATAATGCCCGGTAGCCGGGCATGTGTTTTACTTTGGCTGCGCGGGAAGCGCGGCAGAACCCTCTTTCTTAACGCCGACTACATAGGCCTTCGCCACTTCAACCTTAGTATTCTCGTCTATTCTGATGACCACAATATTGTCCGCATCAGAAATACCGACTACTACGCCCCAGATTCCGCCTGAAGTGATAACCTTGTCTCCCTTTTTAAGGCTTGAAAGCATGTTAGCGTGTTCCTTCTGCTGTTTCATCTGCGGCCTGATTAAAAAGAAGTACATAATCACAAACATCGCCCCTACCATTACCAGCGGCATGAATGACTGAAAGCCTGAACCTTGTGTTGCAGCAACCTGTCCAACAACCGTCTCCAATATCCTGATCATTTTAATTCCTCCCTTGCTTGCATGAAATATTCCGAAAATTCCTCTTTGTCCCGCCTTGCGGCCGGGTTTGTTAGACATTACGATATTTAACATCCGCTCAAAACAGAGCACTCAGGCCATTTTTAATTTTTAGGTCTTAAGCCTGATTATTGTCTGCGCCATGTTGCTGCTCTTAAATACTGCCGAACCTGCCACCAGCACATCTGCTCCCGCCTCACGCAAGGCAGCTGCGTTCTTCTCGTTTATTCCTCCGTCAACCTCTATCAAAGTCTTAGAGCCGCTTGCCAGAATCCTTTTCTTAAGTTCTTTAACTTTATCAATCGTGCTAACCATAAAATCCTGGCCGCCAAAACCAGGGTTAACCGACATCAAAAGCACTAGTTCAAATTTATCAAGATAACCCGCTATTTTCTCGACAGGGGTCCCGGGATTTATCGAAACGCCCGCGGTCTTTCCGAGTGCCCTTATAGTTTCAGCGGTCAAAGAGAGCGAATCGACAGCTTCCGCATGTATTGTAATATTATCTGCGCCGGCATCGCTGAAAGCCTTGATATGCTTCTCCGGATTTACTATCATCAGATGCACGTCTATGAAGCATTTCGTTATTGACCGGATTGCCTGAACCAGCCCCGGCCCGAAAGTGATGTTCGGTACGAATACTCCGTCCATTATATCCACATGAAGCCAGTCAGCGCCCGAGTCCTCAGCCCTGCGTATTTCCGCGGCCAGGTTAAGGTAATCCGAAGCGAGTATGGAAGGAGCTATTTTAATCATATTTTTCCACCCAATTCAACTCATTATTAACATATATATGCACCAAAGCCGCGCCGTTTAGCTTTATGGGCTTCTCGAGGACTGAACCGCTCCTTAAGATTTCATTGAAAATATCCCTTAACCCGTCGTTGTCCATTACGTCTATCCTTATGCGTTTTTCAATCAGTCCGCCGCGCGGAACCTTAAATTTGAGAGTCGCCTGACGATACCGGTTAACCCCTGCTTTCCCGTTCACGGTGAGCGACACCAGTGCTCCGCTTTTCACTTCCGCCCCCGGAAGAGGGCTCTGACTGGTTACGCAATCCTTTTTGGAAACAGCGTCTTCCTCGTAAGTTATTCTGGCTGTTAACAGTTTTGCGGCGTAGAGAGCCTTTCTGACAGCCGAAATCTGGCAACCTATAAGATTCGGCATAACAAATATTCTGTCGCGCTCGCCGAGGCTTACCAGCACTTCCACAGCAGTATTTCGTTTAACATCCAGATTTGGCGGCGGGTTCTGCGCAAGCACGCAACCTTTCGGGGAGTCTTTAGAGTTTACCTGAGCCTGCAAGCTCCCCATTTTTAATCCGGATTGTGAAAGCAAAATACCTGCCTGCCGCAAATTCTGGTCCTTGAGATCCGGCACGCTTATCATTTTAAGACCGCTCGAGACGGTAACGAAAATACGGCGGCCTTTTTTCACATATTCCCCGGGAAGCGGTTCCTGCGCCGTAACAGATCCTTCCGGTAGATTCTCATCGTAAATTCTTCCCTTTTCCTCAAGGTAGAGGCCATTGGCCGAACATGTCTGTTTTGCGTTCTCAAGCATCAAGCCCTTAATCTCAGGCACCATTACCTGCTTTCCGCGGATTATGAAAATCATGGTCAGGTACCCGGTCAAAAGCACGATGCTCGTGAACACAATTACTTGTTTAATCTTATCGCTCAAACGCCGCCTCCGGCGAGCTGGCCGCAGGCCGCGTTTATGTCTGCGCCCATTTCCCTGCGGACAGAACAGATGACGCCTTCTTTTTCCAGCGTCTCACGCCATAAATCTATCGTCTGCTGCGTGCTTGCAGAGAACTCTTTTATGTTGATGCGGTTATACGGTATAAGATTGACCTTGCAGTCGATTTTAAGGTCGCTGATGATATAGGTCAGTTCTTTGAGATCGTCATCCCTGTCGTTTACGTTCCTGATCATAACATACTCGAAAGTTACTGGGTCTGGATTAAAAGTAAAATACTTCGCGCACGCAGTAAACAGCTTTTCGAGCCTGTACTTCTTGTTGACCGGCACAAGCATGTCCCTTACCCTGTCGTTTACCGCGTGCAGTGAAACCGACAGATTAAAACGCAGGCCATCCCGTATCATGTTCTCTATGCCCGGAACCACGCCGCAGGTTGATACGGTTATGCGGCGCGCCGAAATACCGAAGGCCTTCTTCTCTGTCAGCACACCGGCAGCTTTCTTAAAATTGTCGTAGTTCGCAAGCGGCTCGCCCATTCCCATAAAAACAACGTTAAATTTACCACTGTATTCGCCGCTGTCCATATCAGGCATGGCGGCGAAAACCTGTCCCGTTATTTCAGCCGCAGACAGGTTCCTTTTGAAACCCATGCTCCCGGTCGCGCACATGGCGCAGCCGTAAGCGCAGCCGGCCTGCGAGGAAAGGCATACCGTGTGCCTGTCGATGTGTTTCATGAGCACCGATTCAATAAGAACGCCGTCGGAGCATTTCAGCAGGTATTTTATGGTGTCCTTCGAAGCGGAGACCAGCTTCTTCTCCAATGAAGGCTTTTCAATTATAAAATACTTATTCAACAATTCCCGCAGCGATAGAGGCAGATTGCTCATCACGTCAAATGACCCGGCGTGCTTGCTATAAATCCATTCCATAATTTGAGCCGCGTTGAACTTTTTGGCTGACATACCCGTCATTTCCTTCTCGAGTTCAGCCTTTGAAAGTTCAAGAATATTCTTCATTGATTCCCCGTATTCCAGTGAATCTGAATTAATATTTGATTGCGCCTAATGCTTGAAGTGCCTGATGCTAGTAAAGACCATTGCGATGCCGGCTTTATCAGCCGCTTCAATTACTTCTTTGTCGCTTATTGAGCCGCCGGTCTGGATTATCGCGGAGATCCCCGCTTTCGCGGCCGCTTCCACTCCGTCCGGTTTCGGAAAAAGCGCGTCAGACACGAGGACCGCTCCCTTTGCTTTTGTTCCGGCCTGTTCGGCGGCAATTTTTACCGAACCGACGCGGTTCATCTGGCCGGCTCCCACGCCAAGCGTCACTCCGCCTTTTACTATCACGATTGCGTTTGACTTAACATGCTTGCAAACCTTCCATCCGAAAAGCATATCTTTTAGTTCTTCAACTGAAGGCGATTTTTTGGTTACCACCTTGAGGTCAGAACTGCCTATCTCTTTCAGGTCTCGTTCCTGAACAAGCAGGCCGCCGACTACTTTTCGCAGGTCATAATCGGCGTCTCTGGTTCCATTCTTACCCAACCCGTCAATTGTCAGCAGCCTGATGTTTTTCTTGAGCTCAAAAGTATCGATTGCCGCTTTTTCGAACTCCGGAGCGACGACTACTTCAATGAATTTACCCGAAAGGTAATCCGCTATCGCCTTTGTCACTTTCCTGTTTAGCGCGATTATTCCGCCGAAAGCCGACAGAGGATCAGTCTCAAAAGCTTTTTTAAACGCCTCGTCTATGTCTTTGCCGATTGCGGTTCCGCAAGGATTGGTGTGTTTGATAATCGCGCATGCCGGCTCCGCGAATTCTTTGACAAGTTCAACCGCGGCGTTCGTATCCATAATATTATTGTAGGAAAGCTCTTTGCCGTGGAGCTGTTTTGCTTTAGAAACTGAAGGCTCCTTTGAGTGCTGGTCAACATAGAAACCCGCTTTCTGGTGAGGATTTTCTCCGTACCTTAAACCTTGAGCCTTTTTGCAGGAGCAATTAAGCATTACCGGCATCTCTTCTTTGGTCACCTGTTTACTGAAGTAATTGTAGATAGCCATGTCATACTCATAGGTCTGCTTAAAAACCTCTATCATCATACGGTCCCTGGTTTCCTGCCCGATAAAACCCTCTGTCTTTTCCAGCTCGGCGATTATTGCCGGATAAAAAGCCGCGCTTACGACCACGCAAACTCCGTGAAAGTTCTTGGCAGCCGAGCGGATCATAGAAGGCCCGCCGATGTCAATATTTTCTATGGCGTCCTCAAACTTGCAATTGGGGTTTGCAATTGTCTTCTCGAAAGGATACAAGTTAACGATTACCATATCAATCGGGATTATTCCCTGATTTGCTATGGTATCCATATGTTCCTTGTTTGTCCTGACAGCCAGCAGGCCGCCGTGAATCTTGGGATGCAAGGTCTTCACCCTGCCGTCCAGCATTTCAGGAAAACCGGTTACTTCTGAAATATCCATAACAGGTATGCCCGCGTCTTTCAGCGTTTTCGATGTTCCGCCTGTTGAAATTATTTCAACCTTGTGTTTTCTCAGATCCCGCGCAAGCTCAACTATGCCGGTTTTATCCGATACGCTTATCAAAGCCCTCTTGATTTTAATCAGATGCGCGTTGTGGCTCATGCTCTCTCCTTTTAAATCTGCATGATTTGCGGTTCTACCTAACTATTACTTTTCTGCCTAAAATCTCCAGTCTTCCTTCAGAGAAGAGTTTTATGGCTTCCGGATACGCTTTATGTTCCTGTTCAAGAACTCTTTTTCCAAGAGTTTCTTCCGTGTCGCCTTCAAACACTCTCACGGAAGTTTGAATGATAATCGGGCCTGAGTCCATTTCTTCGTCAACGAAATGCACCGTGCAGCCGGAGACTTTCGCCCCATACGCGAGCACATCACGGTGGGCATGCGCCCCCGGAAAAGACGGCAGCAGCGCAGGGTGAATATTCATGATTTTTCCCGGGTATTTTCTGACGAACCATCCCGTAACCAGCCGCATATAGCCTGCAAGACAGATCAACCCGCAGCCTTCTGAATCTATAAGAGCCGCGCAAGCCTTTTCGTGCTCCTCTCTGCTGCTGAAGGATTTAGAATCAAGAAACTCAGCTCTTATGCCTTTCCTTTTCGCCCGTTCAAGACCAAAGGCTTCCTTCCTGTCGCTGACCACAATCTTAACCGCTGCGTTAATACTGCCGCTCTCGCAGGCATCGATAATGCTCTGCAGGTTAGAACCGCTTCCTGAAACCAGTACGGCTATTTTTAGCATTGTCACGCGCCTTCCGGTCAGAGAATGTTTTTGCCTTAAAAAAACGCCCGTTGAAGCACCTTCAACGGGCCGAAAATCATAAAACCTATCGAAGTCAGCTTATTCGTCGAGGCTTGAAATTCTATCCTGCCTTGCCTGAGCCGGCAGATTCAGCAGTTATTTCCAGAAATTTGCCCATGTTCCTGAACTTGCCGTAACGTCTTTCCAAAAGATCATGCATTTCAAGCGGTCTAATCTCCGCGAGATTCCTGCTGAGGGACAATCTTATTTCTGCCGCCATTTTATCGTAGTTCCTGTGAGCTCCGCCCGAGGGCTCTTTTATTATTTCATCTATGACCCCAAGTTCAAGAAGGTCGTGAGCCGTCATTTTTATCACATCCGCAGCGTTTGAGGCTTTGCTTGAATCTTTCCACAGTATCGCCGCGCAGCCTTCCGGTGAAATCACCGAGTAAACCGCGTTCTCAAGCATAAGCACTTTGTCTCCTACCCCGATGCCTATAGCGCCGCCGCTTCCACCCTCGCCGTGCACAACAATGATAATCTGGGTTTCCGCAGTGCTCCACTCCCTGAGGTTTTTGGCTATCGCTTCCGCCTGTCCTCTTTCTTCCGCGCCAAGGCCGGGATACGCTCCCGCCGTGTCTACAAAAGATATTACCGGCCAGCCGAACTTTGCCGCCATATTGACCAGCCGCAGCGCTTTCCGGTAGCCTTCAGGATTCGGCATTCCAAAATTCCTGTGAATGCTGTCTTTTGTGTCTTTGCCTTTCTGGGTTCCGAGCACCATCACTGTATGCCCTTCAAATATTGCCGGGCCGCCGACTATCGCCGGGTCGTCCTTAAAAAGCCTGTCGCCGGAAAGCGGAGTGAAATCTTCGAAAATTCTCGAGATATAGTCAAGCGTCCGGGGTCTCTGCATATGACGGGCCACCTGCTGTCTCTGCCAGGGGGTGAGTTTTTCATATATTTCTTTGCGCATCTTTTCCGCTTTGATCTCAAGTTTCTTGATTTCATCGGAAAAGTCTATAGCTTTGCTTTCAGTCATTTTTTTGAGCTCTTCTATTTTCTTCTCAAGCTCAATTATTGATTTGTCAAAATCGAGTCGATCCACATAACCTCCGGGATTAAAATGCCCGCTTTATTATGTTTTCCTAGAAATAGTTTACGTAATCGATTCGCAGGTTCCTGGTGTAATCAGACGTGCTCTTTGTCAAACCCTTGAAATCAAACTCTATCCTTATCTCAGGCGCAAACGCGTACCTGATGCCGACATTCACGCTTCTGGCGTTCTGAATAATATCGTTCACTTCTCCTATAAAAGCAAAATCCTGGCCGGGCATCCAGATTAACCCGGCGAAAACGCCAAGATTGTCGCTAAAAACAAAATTTGTAAACACATTGTGATTGTTAATGCCGCCGGAAAAAACAACATTTGGCATTATAATCTTGCTTGCCGCCACATAAATACCCATCGGAAAAGTAGTGAGGCCTATCGTCTGAGGCTCATAACCTAAAGCTATTGACGGGAATGCAATGCTTTCTTCGATTATCCTAACCTTTGCAAGGACTTTAGGCTCCCTGCCTTCGACATTACCCTGTCCTATGGCGTTCTGCAGATCAAAAGAAGCGCCAATCATAAACACATTCGCAAAACCCACCCAGGCGCGTGTATTAAGGCCTCCTCCTTCATAAAACCTCATGTGGAAGTTGTACATTCCCCTCAGAAGCGTATTTGTTGTTGGTGTATCGACGATATCAAGATTAGGAGAGTTCTGAACGGATTCAGCGCGAACAAATGTCAGAGCCGCGCAAACCAGAACCATGGCAATCAAGCTCTTTTTCATTATGCCTCCCGGTAATAGGTCTATTTTGGATGTAAATCAAGCCTGTGAATACCTTCACTATTACAATAAGTATATCAAATCAAACAGCCGGGTGTCTACCCGTTTTTTCTTTGTTTTGCTGGCTTTTTAGTGTTTTTTAATGTTTTGCAAGCTTGTTAATAATGCTTGATACATAGCCTGCGCCGAATCCGTTATCAATGTTAACCGTGACAACATTAGAAGCGCAGGAATTGAGCATCGCCAGCAAGGCAGATAGCCCGCCAAAACTGGCTCCGTATCCGACACTGGTGGGTACTGCAATAACCGGTTTATTCACGAGCCCTCCTACCACGCTCGGCAACGCCCCTTCCATTCCCGCTACAGCCACGATCACGTTGGCCTCACGCAGCTTTTCATAGCGTCCGAGCAGACGGTGTATTCCGGCAACGCCGACATCAAAGATTCTTTCTACCTTGCTTCCGGTTATTTCGGCGGTAACCGCCGCCTCTTCTGCCACAGGAATATCCGATGTCCCTGCTGTAACAACAACCACAAGTCCTTCGGCGCCTATTTTTACACCGCTCCTTTTGACAACTATGGTTCTTCCCTGTTCATTATATTCAGCGTTTTTGAAATATTTCTTTACGGCCTTAAGCGTCTCCATGTCTGCCCTGGTAGCCAGACAGTAGCCGGAATTTTTCACAATTTCTTTAATTATACCGGCCGACTGAGAGGGAGTCTTCCCTTTGCAAAATACCACTTCTGGAAAACCTGACCTTAAAGCTCTCTGGGTGTCAACATTCGCGTACCGCAAGTCTTTAGCCGGGAACCCCTCAAGTTTTTTCAAAGCAGTTTCAATCCCGGTACGGCCTGATTTTATTTCCTCGAGAAGCTTTTTAAGCTCATTTTCTTTCATCTTAACTCCCTTTGAGCGCTTATTAGGCGTTATTCTCTTCCATCTCTTTCATTATGCCGTCGAACTGCGCCAGTGTCTCCATAGTATTTATTTTATCTCTTATATTTTTCAGACCTTGACAACCCTTCAGATAATAATGCAGCTGCTTTCTGAACTCTCTGAGTCCCCGTTTCTCCCCTTTATATTTCGAGACCAAATCGGCATGCCTGCGTATTAGCGGGGCCCTGGCCGAGAAATTCTTTTTATTTTCCTCTTTCCCCTGGAGATACTCAATTATTTCGCCGAAAACCCAGGGATTTCCCATGCACGCGCGCCCAATCATCAATGCATCGCAACCTGTCTCCTTAAACATTCTCTCGGCATCCCTGCCGTTCTTCACATCACCGCTTCCAATAACCGGTATCCTGACGCTTTTCTTCACTTTCGCTATAACCGTCCAATCCGCCGCACCGGAGAAAAGCTGAGTTTTAAACCTGGGATGAAGGGCAAGCGCGGAAACACCGCAATTCTCCGCGGCCTTGGCAACTTCAACAGCGTTCATGCTATCGCTGTCCCAACCGGAACGTATTTTTATGGTTATCGGAACCTTAGACGCCTTTTTCATTATGCGCATTATTTTCTCAAGATGAAGCAGGTCTTTAAGCAGAAAAGCCCCGGAGTTTGACTTGAGTACCTTGTTTACCGAACATCCGCAGTTAAAATCTATTATATCAGCCTTATCGTTTATCATATGCACGGCGCGTTCTATACTTTCAAGCTTGTACCCGAAAAGCTGCAGGGCTACCGGCCGTTCTTCCGGCTCAACCATTGTATATCTCATTGTTTTGTTGCCGCTTCTGATAAGCCCCTCAACGCTGATCATCTCTGAATATACAAGACCAACGCCCATATCCTTAACCAGCAGCCGAAAGGGTATATCTGATATTCCGGCCATAGGGGCAAGAAAAATATTATTAGAGACGGTTAGTCCGCCGATCTGCACCCTTTTTACAAGTTTTTCCATTTTTCCCCTTGCGTAAAAAAAAAGGCCCCCGTTCAACGAGGGCCTTCTTGCATACCGTCGTTATGCCGGTTTGCAGCTATCTTGAGGGCATACGTTCGCGCATGCGCCGCAATCAGTGCATTTTGCCGCGTCTATAATGTACTTGGGATCGCCTTCTGAAATCGCTTCCGAAGGGCATTCCGGTTTGCACGCGCCGCACGCTACGCAATCATCATTTATCTTGTAAGCCATATAATCCTCCTGGTCTGAATTTTCCCCTGAACCGCAGTTTTGTTAGTATAGTAAATGCACGCGCATTTATCAATGTTTTTTTTAGCGCTTTCCGTAACCGTAGAAGAAGTCCTTCCTTACAAATGCAAATGGGTCCACGCATACGCCAAAAACATATGCCCCCCAGTGAAGATGCGGTCCGGTCGAGAAACCCGTGGAGCCTACAGCGCCTATCACCTGCCCTTTCTCGACGCTGTCGCCGGCTTTTACGTTGAAACTGCTAAGGTGAAAATAGACGCTCACTACACCTTGTCCGTGGTCAAGCGCAATTGAATTCCCGGAGGCAATCGTTTTCTCACAATAGAGCACCCGTCCTGCAGCAGCGCTCTTTACAGGTTCACCGGAAGCTCCGCCAAGATCGACTCCTCTGTGCCCGCCTCCCGGCAAACCGTTTACGATACGGTTTACGCCGAACGGAGTTTTTACTGCGCCGGGGACCGGTTTGCCGAACTTTCCGGACCAGAGTTTCCTTCCGCTGACCGTTGCTATGGCCTTAAGAATCCTATCGTGTTCGGCAGCTGCTTTCGCTTCATCTATGTTTTCTTTTGCAGGTATACTGAGTTTCTCGGTTTTTGCAGCCGTGACTGTCAACTTTAACCGTACTTTTTCTTCTCCGCATGAAACTTCGATGCTTTCCTGCGCGTCGAAGGGAACCCCGGCAAAACACTTTTTCGTGCCGTCGTTGTAGGGGAAAAGCGGGAGGGTCTTTTTTCCAAACCTTAGGCCGTCTGCTGCGCTGCCGGAAACAGAAACAAGAACTACATCACCAGGGCTTACTGTTTTTGAAGAGATGGAGATTGCGCATATAAGCGGCAAAGGCAGCAAGAAAAACGCGCTCGCTGCCATTAGGCGGAGGCCCTGCCTCATTCGGTTATTTTCTTGAGAGCTTCAAGATATTTCTCGGAAGTCTTTAATATTATTTCTTCCGGGAGAGCCGGAGCTGGAGGCTGCTTGTTCCACTTTATTGACAGAAGGTAGTCGCGCACAAACTGCTTGTCAAAGCTTGGCTGTCCCTTCCCAGGTTCGTAAGACGACATTGGCCAGAACCTTGACGAATCCGGCGTCATGCATTCGTCTATAAGCATAAGTTCGCCGTTGTACAGGCCAAATTCATATTTGGTGTCGGCTATAATTATCCCCTTCTTGGCAGCAAGGCCCGCCGCTTTTTTATAGACCGCGATGCTTTTTTCGCGCAGGCCATTGGCCGTTTTTTTTCCTGCAATCCTAACGACCCCGCCAAAATCTATGTTCTCGTCGTGAACACCGACTTCCGCCTTGGTGGTGGGCGTAAAGATTGGTTCCGGAAGTTTGGATGATTCCAGAAGACCTTTAGGCAGTGTAATGCCGCAGACAGAGCCGATCTTTTTGTATTCTTCCCATCCTGAACCCGACAGATAACCCCTGACAATGCATTCAGCCATTACCGGCTGCACTTTTTTGACTATCATGACGCGGCCTTCAAGCTGCTCCCTAAACTGAGCGAGTTCAGGGTAGCCGTCTATCGATGTCGAGATTATGTGGTTAGGAATAATATCTTCAACCTGTTTAAACCAGTATTCCGAAATCTTAGTGAGGACCATTCCTTTATTTGGGATACCCTGCCCGAAAACAACGTCAAAAGCCGAAAGCCTGTCGGTTGCGACCATGAGGAGCGCGTCTTTAATCTCGTAAAGATCGCGCACCTTGCCTTTCTTTAGGAACTTAATCCCCGGCAGTTTTGTTTCAAGCACGACTTTTGGCATTAGCCCTCCTTCAAGTGTTTTAAAGATAATAGCATTAAAATATGGCGCGGTCAAGATTATGCGCTTGTGCAGAAGAACTCACCGGACTTTAAGACGTGGAAGCTCATGAAGTTAAGTTTGAACGAGGCGCTGGCATGTTGTATAATTCATAAAGAACCCCGGAGGCTACAAATGCTAAAAGTAAAGATAACAGCAGGGCAGCATAAAAGGATTGCTTGCCCGGTAATAGTGCCGCTTGACATTGATTACAAAGGGCCTGTCAAACTCAAGGGAAAAAACGTTGAATTCAACGGAGAGGCAAAAACAGCCGGCGGCAAGAGCGCTTTGATATTCATGATTGACACGCTCGCTGCAGGCAGCGAAGAAATCTTCGATGTGGAGAAAACTGCCGAGAACCGGGAGAAAATCACCTTCAAAGAAATTGGCAGCGAAAAACTTGAAATTTACAAAGGGAAACACCTTCTCACTAATTACTGGTGCGACAACAAGTTCTCAAAACCTTTCATCCATCCAATCCCCTTCTTTGGCCTTTCTTCCGTGACCAGAAACTTTCCTATGGTCAATGTCCCGGGTGAAAGCACTGACCACAAGCATCACCGCTCCATCTGGACCGCCTGGGGCGACGTAAACGGGATTGACTGCTGGAGCGAAGAAGAGGGGCACGGGTTTATAATTCAGAAGTATTTCACGCTGTTCAGCGAGGGTTACACTTCCGCAAACTTCAGAATGCTCAACCACTGGACTGACCGCAATAGAAAAAAACTCCTGGAAGAGAACAGGTCCGTCACGATATATAATGCCGGTGAAGACTTCTGTCTAATAGATTTCGAGAGCAAGTATTTCGCGTCCGAAAGCGATGTGGTTTTCGGGGACACGAAGGAAGGCGGCCTGCTCTGCGTCAGGATGGCTACTCCTCTTGAAGGAGACAAAGGAGGCCGAATTGCGAACGCCTACGGCGCCCTCGGAGAGGAAGAGTGCTGGGGCAAGAAAGCGCCCTGGTGTGACTACTCAGGCACAATGGAAAACAAAAAAGTCGGCATAACCTTGTTTGACTCACCTAACAATCCCGGATACCCGGTTCACTGGCACGCGAGAAATTACGGCCTATTTGCCGCAAATCCTTTCGGAGTTTCAGGATTTACCGGCAATAGACAGTTAAACGGCAGCTATACTCTCAAGAAAGGAAACGAGATGATTTTTGAGCACAGAATGCTTATACACAAAGGCGGGCTTGAAGAATCAGTTCCGGAAATCCATTTCAACAATTATATAAACCCTCCGAAAGTAACAATCTTGCTTTAGCGGAGCTGTTTAGAGCTTTACAAAGTTCTAAGCCACAGTTCAAGCTGAAGGACAGCCCACAGTTTTCTCCCATTGTCCTTTTTGCCGCTCAAGTGTTCTTTCAGAAGCACATCAAGATAAACTCTGTTAAACCTGCCGGAGCTTACGGACTCTTTAGACAAAACTTTATCCGAGTAAAGCATTCCCAGCTCCCCCCTAAACCAGCCTGAGACAGGCGAACCGAAGCCGTGTTTTTTTCTATTTATTATCCCGCCCGGAAGAATGCCGGCATATGCTTTCTTGAGTATGTATTTTGACACCCCGTTCCTTATTTTTAATTCATCCGGGAGCGTAAAGGCAAACTCAACAAGTTCAGTATCAAGCAGCGGTGACCTGGATTCAAGTGACGCTGCCATGCTCGCTCTATCCATTTTTGTATTCAGATTGTACTTTAGATACGAGTTAAAATTCATATTCAGCAGCGACTTCAGAAGGCTTTTCTCCTTATTCCCTTCAAGCAATTCCTCCTGTTTCTTACGCGCCTCGCGCAGCGCGGCTGAATAATCCGGCGGAAGCAATAATTGCAATTCATCTTTGCCGAAAACTGAAAACCAGCCGTCATGCCGGCTGAAGATATCCTCTCCTATCCCTGCAGAAAACCTTTCCAGCCTGTTCTTCAAACCATGTATGGACAAAGTGCGCGGCAACATGCGTGAAAGCAAGCGGAGCAGTTTTTGCTGAACCAGCGGCATGCGTTTCGCAAGCAGCGCAGCGCGGAATCTGTCATAACCAGCGAAACATTCATCCCCTCCGTCGCCTGTCAGAACAACGGTCACATGCTTCCTGGCTTCGCGCGAGACGAGAAGCGCAGGAACCGCGGAGGAATCTCCGAATGGCTGGTCAAAAATTCCCGGCAGCTCCAGCACAGCCTCTGCCGGGCTGCTCTTGATAATTAATTCAGTGTGATCAGTCTTAAACAACCTTGAAACAAGCGCGGCATGTTTCCTCTCGTCAAATGAAACAGCGCCGTGAAATCCGGCGCAGAATGTTTTCACTCTTCCCTTGGCCGAGGCAGCAGCGCAGACAACAGATGAGTCAAGTCCGCCGCTGAGAAGCAAGCCTACCGGAACATCCGCAATAAGCCTTTTCTCAACCGCGCGTTCGACAATTTCCCTGACTCTGCGGGCAGCTTCTTCCTCTCCGATATCGATAGTTTCGTCTTTCAGTCTCCAGTAGCTGCTCAGCTCCGGGCTGCCGCGGGAAGACAGGATCAGCTTCTCCCCTGCAGGCAGTTCTTGTATTTCAGAATACGCGGTGTCCGGAGCAGAAATATACCCATATGAAAGATACTCGGCAAGCGCCGGTTCATTTATGGACCTAATAATCCATGGACAGCGCAAAAGCGCCTTAATTTCTGACGCGAATGCAAACTTTCCGCCGGAAGAAGAATAGAAGACCGGCTTTTTCCCGGCCCTGTCGCGCGCCAGTATTAACGTCCCTGAACATTTATCGAGAAGGGCCAGGCCGAACATGCCGTCAAGTCTTGACGTGAAATCAGTACCGTATTGCTCATAAAGGTGGACGATTACCTCGGTATCAGAGGAGGAACGGAAAATATGGCCTGCTTCTTGAAGTGAAGCCCTTAGCTCGCGAAAATTGTAAATCTCGCCGTTGAACACAACCCAGACTGAGCCATTCTCGTTTCCCACCGGCTGGTCGCCGGCGGTGCTTAAGTCCTGTATCCTGAGGCGTGTAGCTCCAAGCATCGCCTGGCCTGATTCAAGTTGAACTATCATACTTCCGGAGGAGTCAGGCCCGCGGTGAGAAAGAGCGGCCGCCATTCCGGCAGCAATCTCAGGCCCAAGCGCTGATCCTTTATCGCCTAAATACCCGAAAATTCCGCACATAAAGGCCCCTCTTTTTGCTTATTCACCTAACGGATCCAGACAAATTTTCCGTTTTCAACCTTATAGAAATAGACTTGTTTGCCGATGACATCGCCTTTTGAATCAAAAGAGACGACTCCTGTTACGCCGCGGTACTCCTTTGTTGCGGATATATTCCGCACAACTTTTGCCCGCGAGAGGTTCGCCGCGCCTTCAGACTTTACCGCCGCGGCAATTGCGTTAATTATGATATTCGCTGCGTCATAAGCGTAGGGCGCATAGATCTTTACTTCCCCGTATTTCTTGTTGTACTTACCGACAAAATCTTTCGCGGCCGGAACTTGCTCGTACGGAGGCGCTACAAAGGTGATGACGGTGCCTTCGGCCGCCTTCTCCGCGAGCCTTATAAACTCCGGGACATAAAGTCCGTCAGCGGAGAATAGGACAGCCTTGAGGTTCAGCGAGCTCATCTGTTTGGCAATCAAAGCGCCTTCAGGATACATACCCCCGAAATAAAGCACTTCGGGTTTCATTTCCTTTATTTTTGTAAGGACAGCCGAGTAATCCAGTTCTCCCTGAGACACGCCGTCAAAGGAAAGTATTATTCCGCCGTTCGCGAGAACAGCCTTGCGGAACTCTTCCGCAACTCCCTGTCCGTAGGCGGTCTTATCGTGCAGAACGGCGAACTTTTTTTTATGAAGTTTCCTGACCGCGAACTCGCCGGCACCGGCTCCGAGCACGTCATCAACCGGACACGTCCTGAAAACATTTGCGAGACCGCGGAGCGTAATCTGCGGGTTTGTTGAGGAGGGGGTAATCATTGCGAGACCAGCCCTGGCGTATATCTCTGATGCCGGAAGCGAACATCCGGATACGAGGTGACCGATGACGGCAAAACATTCCGGGTCAGATGCGAGTTTGTTCGCGACATTGGCCGCTTCCTTAACCTGCGATTGATCATCATAGGCGGCAACTTCAATTTTTATTCCAGACTTGTCATTCGCATTGAATTCTTCAGCGGCAAGTTTAACGGCATTCGCAACATCCCTGCCGATTGCCGACTGGGGCCCGGTAAGCGGAACTGCAACACCAATTTTAATGGAGCCGCTGTGACGGGCGCAACCTGCAACAACAAAACAAAAAACCGGAAAAAACAGCAAAGAAAAGCATTTTCTCATTCCAGCCTCCGTTAAAAAAGAGGATACAGTAAACAGTAAAAGTTAATACCGTCCGCTGTATCCGGTTTTATTTTTTGCTCAAAGGCGCTACTTCAGCGCGACCCTTATGGTTCCGCCGTCCCTTCTTAAGACCGCCTTTCCTTCTTTTGCGAGCCAGCCTAATCCTATGTAGATTAGTGAATCCGGCATTTTTGTCTCTTTCTTTATTTTTGATACCGAGCACTCGCCTTTTCCGTTCAGGTATTCCCAAACCCTCCCCGGAGCCTTGCATACTTCGTCCATCATAAACAGCCTCCCCCTAAAGACGATTCGAAAGAAATTCAGCTATGTGCATAACTTCTGTTTTAATGCTAGCACTTCGTGTAAAGTTTATCAACTGCAACTTGCAAGCCGGACAGGCCGTCAGCGTTATGCCGGCTCCTGTGCTTTTAATATTTTCCGCCTTTTTCCTGCCTATCTTGCTCGCAATCTCAGGGAAGTACACATGGTAAAAACCGCCTGACCCGCAGCAGGAAGCTCCGCCGGGAAGTTCTTTAAATACAGCGCCGGGTGCCGCAGCTATTAAGCTTCTGGGTTCCTGCGAAATTCCCAGAGAATTAATCAGGTGGCAGGGGTCATGATAGGTTACTGTTGAATTCAGTTCTTTCAAAGGAGGCAAATCCCCGATATTTTTCGCGACCAGCTCCGTAAAATCAGACATCAAAGGAACAATCTTCTTCAGTTTCTCTTCGTATTCCGCGTCGCCTTTTATTATGGATTGGTATTTCTGTTTTAAAGCAACGATGCAGGTCGGGCATCCGGACACTATGGCATCATACTTTTTAGATGACATAAGGTCGATATTGATCCTGGCGCTTTTTCCCAGGGACGCTGAATCTCCGCTTATCATGAGCGGCATGCCGCAGCATCTTTCGTCAGGAGAGATTTCTACGTCATAGCCCGCAGCGTTTAGGACTTTTATCACGGCTTCCGCGGTATCCGAGAACATAAACCGGTCAACACACCCGACAAAGAAGAAGGCCTTTTTTGCCCTGCCTGTGCCGGCCTCCATGTTCTTCAAGGCCTTTTTCAAACGCGGGATATTCTTCAGCGAAAGAGCCCCCGCCGGCACATCCAGCGGCATCGGTACATTGCTTATAAAATTATTATAGACAAGCCTCGCCCAGTAAGCCGAGAGTTTCCGGAGACGCTTGTCACCGAGCGCGGCCTTTAGCAGTTTTTTCTTCCAGTCAAGGCCGTATTTGCCTCTGAACTCCGCGCGCATTTCCGCGATGGCGTCGGTTGTGTGAAGCCCTCCGGGGCAGTTTTTGTAGCACGATTCGCACATCAGGCAGTTGGAGAGCACCTTGCGGAGAATTTTGTCGTTCTTTAGCGTGCCTTCGCGGTAGGCTTTTATTAGTCTCAGTTTGGCCCGCGGAGAGACGGTTTCGTCCTTGAGTTCCCTATAGACAGGGCACTGGTTTACGCAAAACCCGCATTTTAGACATCTGTTAGTTATGTCGCTCGCGTTCTCGGCCAAAATTACCTCTGTTAATCGAAATCTAACCTTCTCTTCTAGTCAATGAAACTTCCGGGGTTTAGGATGCCTTTCGGGTCGTAGAGTTTCTTCAACTCCCGCATGATTCTTAACTCGTTTTCTTTCAACTGATAGCCAAGGAATTTCTTCTTACTGACGCCTATCCCGTGCTCGCCGGAGAGCGTTCCGCCGAGAGAAACCACAAAAGGCGTTAACTCGTCAAGCACCCTGTCTGCCTTTACTTCCTCTTCCTTTGTGTCCAGCAGGAAATGAGGATGCAGGTTCCCGTCGCCGGAGTGGGAGATAAGACCCATCAAAACCCCGTGCTTGGCGGAGAGTTCGTTTAACCTGGTGATGACCTCATAGAGCCTGCTGACCGGAACCGTAATATCTTCGGCAATGCAAATATTCTTGAGTCTGGTCATGCTCGGAAAGGCGCTCTTCCTGGCAAGCCATAGTTTATCGCTTTCGGCCGCGGAGGCCGCCTCCTTCTTTCCATAGGCGCCATGCCTGTCAAGCAAGGCATTCATATCCCTGCCGTCTTCCTCAACCACGCTCTCTTTCCCGTCAAGCTCTATAAGCAACAACGCTTCGGCGGCCTTGTCCAAACCGGCCTTCACATAATCTTCAACGGCCCCAATCACCAGCTTGTCAATTATTTCGATAGCGGCAGGGATTAAACCCGATGCAAGGACTTCATTGACGGCCCTGCACGCCGATTCCATGCTCTTAAAGTGTGCCACAATGACCTTTCTGACTTTTGGTTTCACGACAAGTTTTACGACAACTTGCGTTATTACGCCCAGCGTCCCTTCGGAACCGCAAAAGAGCGACATGAGGTCGTACCCGACAACATTTTTTTTTGTTTTTGTTCCGAGTTCCAAAATGCTCCCGTCTGCAAGCACTACCGTCAACCCCAGCAGGTAATCCCTGGTAACGCCGTATTTCACTGCCTTCATGCCTCCGGAATTCAGCGCCACCGAGCCGCCTATGGTCGCTATCTTGCCGCTCCCCAGGTCAACAGGATAAGACAAGCCCAGAGGAGAAAGCTCGAGCTCCAGGTCATCAAGCACCTTTCCCGGTTCGATAACCGCAAATCGTTCCTCTTTGTCAATTTTGACAGTACGGTTCATCTTTGAGAAAGCAAGAACCACCCCACCCTTTTTCGGGACAGATGCTCCGCAAAGATTTGAACCGGAACCTCTGGAAGTCAGGAAAAAGCCTTCCCGCCCGGCCAGTTTGACTATCGCAGAAACTTGTTCCGCGCTTTCCGGAAAAACAACCGCATCCGGCAGGCTTTCTTTAAGGTAACCGTCATAAGAATAGCAAACCAGTTCCTCAAGCGAGGTTTTAAGGTTGTTCTTTCCTGCTATTCTCTCAAGTTCCGCGAGCGCGCTTTTTTCCATGTCAGGGTTTCTTCTCCTCCGGCGGATTCGGCTTTGCGGCCTCATCGGCGTAATTCAACTGCAGGTTTGTCAGAATCTGTTCGAGAAACTCATTTTCTTTCCCGTTTAAGTTGCCCTTTGTTTTTTCTTTAAGCATTCGGACAAGTTCTATTGCGCCCTTTGCCTGTTCCAAATCACGCTCGATCTTCTTTGAAACCGGGTTCTCAATCTTGCCCAGATGCATCATGGCCATACTCTGAAACTGGTACAGCAGTTGAAAGAACAGCATTGAGTGAAGTTCATTCTCGTTTATGTCAGACATTTGCCCTCCTCAATTTTCAAAATAGAATTTTCTCGAGTTTAATTAATCGTTACAACCAGTCATTCTCAATGTACCATTTAGCCGTCAGCGGGATGCCTTTCTTTATGCCAAACTCCGGTTTGAAACCAAGTTCAGCCTTTGCCTTGCTGATGTCGCAGGCCCAGTTCCCGCTCATCTCGCGCACTTTCTGGCGCGTGAACATCGTTGATTTTCCGGAACCTTTGGCCACAAGCTCTGAGATAAGCGCGGAAGTCAGTATCAGTCCGACAGGTATCTTCAACTTCAACGCTCTTATGTTCAAAGCAAGGGACATTTCCCTGTAAACCTCTTCCCAGCTGTGAACCTTTTCATCTGCCACTATATAAATACTACCACTTTTTACGGGAACCTGAGCCGCCAAAACACAGCCCTGAATTAGATCGCCGATGTAGCAAAGGTTGAGATATTTTTCTTTTAAGCCAAAGAACGGCTTTACTCTGAATTTTACAGCTTTGAACATTGCCAGCATATCCTCATCGCGCGGGCCGTAGATAGCAGGCGGGCGGAGGATGACGACAGGAAGCAGATTCTTTTTCTTCAACACCTCTTCTTCACCTTTCAGCTTGCTTGTTCCGTAGAAGGTCAGCGGGTTGCAAACCCCGTCCTCGCGTGACGGCTCGGAACCGCAAGAAGGCCCCATCGCGGCCATTGAACTTATGTAAATAAACCTTTTTAACTCAGGAGCCTCTGCAAGCGCGGTTTCTATCAGGTTCCCTGTTCCGCCAATATTTACTCTGGCAAAATCATCCCAATTTCTGCCCTGTTTGGCTCCGGCGCAGTGAAAAACGTAGTCTACTCCGGACAGTAACCCACTCAGGCTCTCTCTCTTTGTTATTTCTCCTTTCACAATACTCACATCCAGGCCTTTAAGCCACTTGAGATTTGCCGTGCTTCTTACCAGGCAGCGGACTTTAATGTTATGCTTTAGCAGCTCAGCAGCCAGAAAACTTCCGGTGAAACCGTTTGCTCCTGTTATCAGCGCTTCTTCACCGCTTTGCATAGAACCCCTTTAAAATACACAATATTGCCTTGACTTGCCCTATAGTGAGTATTATAATTAAAAAGTAAGCTGAATACAATTATATTCCTGCAATTACAAGCCGCATAGACTCGCAAAGCGGTATTTTATGATAGATTTCTCAGCGGACTCATAAAAGGAGAGAACAATGGCAAAGAAGAAAAAGATACTTCGCGGTCTTCGAGTGAACTCAAAACGCGGAATGAAGAACCTTTCCCGTAAGGTCAGCAAGATATACAGAGAGCAGCGATTTAAGGTAAGGCTTAAAGCCAGGGATACTTTGAAGCTAAGCGAAGAGCATGTGTTTCCTACCGGAACAAAGAAAGGAGACCTTTTCGAGAAAGCCCATAAATTCAACACGGCAAAAGAGATAATAGCGGCAGGTGTTTATCCGTATTTCAGGGCAATCGAATCAGGGCAGGATACAGAAGTTGTTTATCATGGCAAAACCCTTATAATGATAGGCTCGAATAACTACCTCGGTCTGACCTCAGATCCAAGAGTAAAGGAAGCGTCAATTGAAGCAATCCGGAAGTACGGCACCGGCTGCTCAGGTTCCAGGTTTCTTAACGGCACGCTTGATCTCCACGTAAAACTTGAAAAAGCTATAGCAGAGTTTGTTGGCAAAGAAGAATCTCTCCTGTATAGTACCGGATTCACGACAAATGTGGGAGTTGTTTCGACTCTTCCCCAGAAGGACGACATCATTTACTGCGACAGGATAAACCACGCCAGCATTATTGACGGCACAAGGCTCTCTATAGCAAAAACGGTCAAGTACAAGCACAATGACATGGAGGATCTTGAACGTCTAATTTCAAAGGATAACCCCAGGAAAGGCAAGCTCATTGTTACCGACGGTGTCTTCTCAATGGAAGGAGAACTCTGCAAACTGCCTGACATCGTTCGTATCGCACAGAAATACGGCGCCAAGGTAATGGTAGACGACGCGCATTCCGTAGGCATCTTCGGGAAGACCGGAGCCGGAGTGGCGGAACATTTCGGGCTGGTAGACAAAGTTGATCTCCTTATGGGGACTTTCAGCAAATCTTTTGCGTCCATGGGCGGCTACATCGCAGGTGATTCAGATGTCATCAGTTACTTAAAGCACACTTCAAGAGCGCAGATATTCCAGGCCTCAATGCCTCCCGCCAATGTGGCGGCTGCCCTTAAGGCTCTGGAGATAATGAGGTCAGAACCTGAGCGTAAAGAGCACCTCTGGAAGATCGTCGCTTTCATGTTAAAAAGCATAAGGGAACTCGGGTTTAAAACGGGACATACCGAATCTGCAATCATACCTATCTTTATCGGCGATGATTTCAGGTGCTTCAAGATGGGAAAAAGGCTCGAAGATGAAGGCGTGTTTGTGAATCCTGTTGTGTCACCGGCGGTTGCCCAGGGACAGGCTCTTATCAGGACCAGTTTCACGGCAACCCACACCATGAAAGAGATGGAATTCGTGCTTGATAAGTTCAAAAAGGTTGGCAAGGAACTCGGCGTAATTTAAACCCGGCCGGCGAGAAACTCACTAAAAAGCCCCTGCATTCGCAGGGGCTTTTATTTAGACTAACCGTTTGGTTGGTTTCCTAGAGGTAGGCTATTTTACTTCTCTTTTTGTCAGGACCGTCCCCGTCTGGACTTTCGTCCTTTGTATCCTGGACATTTGAGATATCTTCTTCCTGCTGCGCCAAAAGGAGATAGGCTTGATGAAGCTTCGCGCGCACGTCAATATTCCTGGGCTCTTTTTTGAGAACTATCCTGCATATCTCAATTGCCTTTTCATAAAAATGGTCTTTTATGTGTTTGTCGGCCAGTTTAAACAGTTCTTCAACAGATTCAACCGGCGTCCTCTGTACCGTGTCCGGAGAAACAGCTGTCGCAGGACGTAAAGCCGCAGCAGGGGCAGCGTGAATTATTGAAGCGTCTTTTCTTAAAGAATCAATTATGGCGTCCCAGGCAGGCCCGGGTTTAGCCTTCGCTGCCGGCGCCGTTCTTTCAATAATCGAGCCTTCGTTCTTTGCATCCGCTGCCTTCGCCGCAGGTGAACTTGCGGTTTTTGCTTTTCCGTCAATTTCCAGTATCAGAGGTTCTTTCTTATCTTCTTCCGAAGCAACCGGGACTGAGGCTGCCGGGGAAGTTTTCTTAGGAACAGCAACCGTTGGCATTTTGTTGATTGAGGCGTGACTGATTTCTGCGGGCCCTTCTTTACATTCGCATTCCTTACCCGCCGGCTCTTTTGCAGGATTTGCCTTGGGAACCAAGTTTTCGTCTGCCCTTGCTCTCTCGATAGCGATTGCAGCGGAATCCTGAGCATTTGCTTTCTTGTATAACTCAGAAGCCGTGCTAAAAACCTCCGCAGCTTGCTTGCCAAGTCCTGCCGCCTCAAGCGCTTCGCCTCTCTTAAACATTATATCCGGAGAGCCGGAAAGCATGGTTACAGCTTCACTTGAGACTTCCAGTATTTTTTCTATTTCAGCCCTTTGGAGTGTTTCATCAATCGCGGCCACATAAAAAGGTATCGCCTTATCAATTTCTCCTTTTTTGGCGTGCGCCAACCCGGCAGCGCGCTGGCAGTCAGGTTCACTCGGGTCTATTTTTATGACCTTTTCAGCGGCAGAAAGAGCCTCGTTTATCTTATTCAGGTAGGAATAGGCTATCGAAAGATGCGTCCACGCGCCTGCGTGATTGAGTTTAATTTTTACCAGTTTTTCGAATTCCGTCGCCGCTTCTTTCCACATTGCGCGTTTGAAGCAAACAAGCCCAAGGATGTAGTAGGCTTCTATGCTCTTCAATTCCACGGCCTTTTTCGCAAACTCTTCCGCCCTGGAAAGGTCTCCGCTCGACATGAAATACTCGGCAATGGCAAGATATTCAAGCTTAGCCTCGCGCTCCATCTCCTGGGTCACATAGATCTCTGCCGCTTTAATCCTGGAATCTATAGCCACAGGATCCAGCTCAAACACCTTCTGGAAGAATTTTAGCGCATTCTTGAAAAGGCGGCTTTCATAATAGGCGTTCCCGAGAAGGTGGTATTCGTTGGCTGCTTTTTCTTTCAACCCTTTCTCTGAATAAAGTTCCGCGAGGCGTGTGTGTGCCTCGGCATTGTTTGGATCCTGCTCGGCCACATGTTCAAAGAGAGACAGCGCTTTATCAAGCTCTTTTGCCTGAAGCGCCGTATTGGCCTCGTTCAGATATTTTTTTGCCAGTTCTTCGCTCATCTACCCGCCAAGATACGCCTTTTTAATATTCTCGTCATTCAACAGTTCACCGGATATTCCCGAGAGAACTATTCTTCCATTTTCGACCACGTAAGCCCGGTCAGAGATTTTTAACGCGAGATTCGCGTTCTGTTCCACAAGCAGGACCGTGGTTCCACTCCGCCGAATCTCGGCGATGACTTTGAAAACTGCCTGCTCCATAAGCGGCGACAGCCCCAGTGACGGCTCATCAAGCAGCAGCAGCTTTGGCTCATTCATAAGGCCTCTCGCAATGGCAAGCATCTGCTGCTCCCCGCCGCTCAAGGTGCCAGCTTCCTGGCGGGCTCTTTCTTTCAATACCGGGAAAAGGCTCATTGCCTTTTCCATGCCCTTCTTGATCGCAACGGGATTTTTCAGGCAGCCGCCCACTTCAAGATTCTCACGAACCGACATCCTGCCGAATATTCGCCTGCCTTCCGGCACAAGCGATACACCGAGAGCCGCTGTATTGTGCGCCCTGTTTCCTGTAATATCTTTTCCCTCAAAACTGACTGTGCCTCCGGCAAGTTTCTCCGCCCCGGCAATTCCGTGCAGGATGCTGCTTTTGCCGGCGCCGTTCGCGCCAACAAGAGTCACTATTTCTCCTTTCTCAACTCCCAGGGACACGCCTCTTACGGCATTTATGCCCCCGTAGTTAATCTCTATTTCGACAACCTCAAGCATCATTCGGAGGTCTTCAGGTCTGCGCAGCAGGAGAGCAGAATTATGTTCATTGATCCCCTTCTCCCAGGTACGCATCAATTACTTTCTTGTCGTTCCTTACGGCTTCAGGCACTCCCTCGGATATTTTCTCGCCGTAGTTCAACACAACTATCCTGTCGGAGATCTCCATAACAAAACGCATATCATGTTCTATAATAAGCAGGGCGGTTCCTTTATCCCTGATCTTTCTGATAAGCGCCGCCAGCGCGTTTGTTTCGGAAGCATTCATTCCTGCGGCAGGCTCATCTAGCAGCAATAAACCAGGCTCAAGCGCAAGCGCTCTTGCAATTTCCAGCCTGCGCTGGTCGCCGTAAGACAAACTGCTGCCATTAATATACAATTTATCAGATAAATCAACAAATTTCAAGAGTTCCCTGGCTCTTGAATTAACTGATGTTTCAGCCATTTTGAATTTAGTGGTCCTAAAAACTATGTCGAGTATTGATTCTTCCGTCCTGCAAAATGCACCGCAAAGCACATTGTCAAGCACGCTCATATTGGCAAAAAGCCTTATATTCTGGAAAGTCCTCGCGATACCGAGTTCCGCCATGCGGTGAGGCGGGAACCCGTCAATCCTGACGTCCCTTCCCGGCATGCTAATCCTGCCTTCAGAAGGCCGGTAAATTCCGGTTATGCAGTTAAAGAGAGTTGTTTTTCCGGCGCCGTTCGGCCCTATAATATTTAAGATTTCTCCTTGACTGAGGCACAGCGAAACATTGTTTACGGCGGTCAGACCGCCAAACTTTTTTGAAACATTATTAAGTTCAAGGACTGCCGCCATTATCTGTTTCGCTCCCCGTAAACATTTGAGTCTTCATCATTTTTAATTTCTTCCGTATCCGGAATCAGTTCAGCTTTTCTGCCTGCTTCCGGCAGGATACCCTGCGGTCTGAAAAGCATCATGCTTACCAACAACACCCCATAAAGAAGCATCCTATAGGGTTCAAAACCTCCAAGGAAAGTTCTGAGAATTTCAGGCAGAAGGACCAGCATTGAAGTTCCAACAATAACGCCCGGAATACTTCCTATCCCGCCAACTACTACCATGCAAACGATCAGCACTGATTCATCGAAACCAAAAGAATTCGGATCAACGAACGACTGATTAACCGCGAAAAAGAAACCTGCAAGTCCTGCCATTACCGAGCCTATCAGGAACGCCAGTATTTTCATCTTCGTTATGTTTATGCCTGAAGAAGCGGCGGCAACTTCATCCTCTCTAATTGCCGCCCACGCGCGGCCGATCTTTGAATCCTGTAACCTGTAAAGAAAAAAGACACATATTGAAACACACGAAAGGGCGCAATAATAAACTGTTCTTTTGTCGGATAGGTTTAGACCAAGAAAAACCGGAGGGGATAAGCTGATGCCTTTGGGGCCGTTAGTGAGCCAGTCCATATTCTTCATAAATAATCTTGTAATCTCTCCGAAACCAAGTGTGACTATAGCTAGATAATCACCCCTTAACCTAAGCACCGGCGCGCCGGAGATGAAGCCGAAGAGCGCTGTACCAATAACCACAGCTGCGAGCAGGACAGGCAGAGCAATTAGCGGATTCAATAAAGCGGTAACATAGGCTCCAATACCGTAGAAAGCGGCAAAACCCAGAGCAAGAAGTCCGCAAAAACCAATCACCACATTCAGGCCAAGTGAAAGAATAAGATAAATCACCACAAGCGACAAAACGCCCAGCATGTAACTGCCAGAAACCAGCGGGAAAAAAAACGCAGCCGTTAGGAGCAGGCAGCTGATTAATTTGCCTGCAGAATTGTTTATTAGCATGAGGTATTATCCGACAATCACGCGTTTTTATCAAGAAAAAGCTAAAGCACTCTTCAGCGGGGGCCCTATTTCATTGCAAGAAACTTCAGCAAGAGCGGTCCGAATATCACGATAAATACTACCGGAAAAATGAAAAATATAAGAGGGAAAAGAAGCTTAACCGGCGCTTCAGCGGCTAGCTTCTCAATTCTGCGCACTTTCTCTGCCCTCGCCGAAGCGCATTGAGAGCGCAAAGCACCGGCGAGGCCGGTGCCAAATTCAAGCGATCTTGAAACTGCTCCGGTAAAAGTCTCCAGTTCCGGAAGTCCTGATCTCTCAGCCAGCCCGGAGAGAGCCAGCTGCCTGCTCTTTCCAAGCCTGATTTCCTGCAAATAACAGCGGAATTCCGCTGAGAGGCAGTTTTCATGACTTTTTTCGGCATATTTGCTGACAGACGCGTCAAGAGTCAGACCTGCCTCCACACAGGAAGCCAAAATATCAAGAGCGGAAGGAAGTTCACTTAGCATTTTCTTTTCGTATTTATTCCTTGATCTCTTAATTTCAAAATCAGGTAAAAAGAAGAATAAACCTGACACCAGTCCAGCATAGCTCCACGGTACACGCAAACTCACTAAGCAGACGAAAGAAAGAAGCATATAAATCTCTTTCCTGGCGATAAACTCATCCGCTCCGCAGGTAATTCCGGAACCTGCCTGCGAAAGCTTAATAGCCAGCCGGACGCGGTATTTCCCGAAAGGAACTTTTCTGTTAAATCTTGACAGCGTTTTACTGACGGTTTTCAGCGGACCGGACAAGAACAAATTCTTTTCTCCGGACAAATTCTTTCGCCCGAGCATTCTTCCGAGGGCCAGAGAAGCCTCTTTATCGGCAGCAATCTGAACTGCTATATAAACCGCCAACCCAACCATCAACGCGCACGCTGCGGCAGCCATCTAGACCTCGATATTAGTGATTTTTGATATGAAATATATCCCTGCAGTTTCTAAGGCAGCCGCCAACAAAAGTATAATGGACCCGTTTAAAGTATGAAAAAGCGGATGCAGCAATTTTGGGTCTAAGATCCAGAATACGGCCAACAATCCGGCAGGCAGCAACCCTACCACAAGCCCTGAAAGCTTGCCTTGAGCGGTCAAAGTTTCTATCTTTCCTGTCAACCTCTCCCGTTCTTGGCATGAATCCAGCATGTTAGAAACCAGAGAAGCTATATTGCCGCCGGAATCTTTTAGCACAGAAACAATAATCGCAAATAACCTCATGTCTTCATTGTCATATTTCCCGGCAGTTTCCGAAAGGGCCCCGTCAAGACTGTTGCCTAAATTGTGCGAAGCAAGCACCTCAGAATAAAAACCGGAAACAGGCGCGGCCGTCTTACGGGCAGCTTCTCGAAAGGATTGCAGAAGAGTTTGACCTGAGCGGAGAGCACTGAGTATTAAGCGAAGGCTTTCAATAAATTGTTTTTCAAGCAACCTTCTTGCTGCTTTTTCCTTCTTATTGTTCAGATATGAATTGATAACCGGTACACAAGAAGCGAGCAAAAGCGCGAAGGTGATATTGGACAGCATCAGAACAATCACAAAAACAGTTGCCGGGACAATATATTTCGTCCAGTATTTAAAGCGCACGGCATAATATACAAAATAATAGCGCATGAGTCAATAATAAACATAAATTCGAAATCTGAAGCAAAAAATTCGGAACAAATCTTTTGCAGTTTCAAATTTCGCATTTCTTGCTTCGAATTTCTTAACTCAGCTTCTTCCTGAATCTCAACGCTGCAAGAATAAATACCGTCGCTCCGAGAATGAACAATGCAAGCATCTCCGGCCAAAGGATAGCGAATCCGGCTCCTTTTAGAAATATTCCCCTTATTATTGTAAAGAAATATCTGAGCGGCAGTAAATATGACATCCATTGGATTTCAACCGGCATATTGGATATAGGGAAAGCGAATCCAGATATCATAATTGACGGCAATATGAATATTACGCTTGATAGCATCGCCTGCTGCTGTGTTTTTGATATTGTTGATATAAAGAGCCCTACGCCAAGCGTATTCAGCAGGAACAAGAATGATGCAAAAAACAGAGTGAAGATATTTCCTTTAAGCGTAATATTAAAAACCAGCAGGCCTCCTGTTATTATAAGGAATACAATCATCATTCCGATTAAGGCAAAAGGTATGGTCTTTCCGATGATAACTTCGTAGGAGCGCAGCGGCGAAACAATAATCTGTTCAATAGTTCCGGATTCCTTCTCTTTCGTAATAGACATGGATGTGAGCAGTATGGTTATGAGAGTCAGAATAAGCCCTATTTCTCCCGGTATCATGTAATTGGCGCTTTTCATTTCAGGGTTGTACATTACCCGGGGCTCCGGTTCGATTAGCGGGATCTTTATGGCGCTGCCGCGGGCGGCCTTCATTCTTGAGATATTTTCGTCACGCAGCCTGCTGTTTTCTAAATTGACTATCTGTCCCATGTAACCGAAAGCAATATTAGTAAGATTTGAATCACTTCCGTCAGCGATAATCTCAAGACTGGCTTTTTCTCCGCGCTTAATATTTTTGGAATAATCCGGCGGGAAATACAGGACAAGATCGCATCTCCCGCTCTTGAAAGCGTGTTCCATTGCCGCGTCATTCGCAACAACTCCGGAATCGTCAAAATACCCGCTTATGACCGCCTTTCTTATCATCTCTCTGCTTTCAAAAGACCTGTCATTATCCCAAACACCAAGCGCGATGTGTTTTACATCCGTGGTAACCGCGTATCCAAGCATTATAAGCTGCATCACGGGAGCAATAAAAATCAGTCCGATCATTCGCTTGTCGCGGAAAGTTTGAATTAATTCCTTTCGGACCAGTTCTATTATCCTTCTCATCCAATATTCCTCTTAAATCGCCCTGAAGCTATAAAAATCAAGAGCACTCCCATGACAAACAAAATCACGGTTTCCAGCATCAAAGCGCCCCAGCCGCTTCCTCTCAAAAATATACCCCGTAAGACAATCAGAAAGTATTTTGCAGGAAGAATAACCGTAACACCCCGGATAATCGCCGGCATGCTTTTAATGGGGAAAAGAAATCCGGAGAGGATAAACCCCGGAAGCACAGACAGCAGCATCGAAAGTTGTATTGCTATCTGCTGATTGTCAGATACCGCAGAGACCAGGAGGCCGATGCCCAGCCCGCAAAAAGCAAAGATGCCCGAGGCAAAGAACAGCAGAAGTAAATCCCCTTTAAGCGGCACATTGAAGATAAAAACTCCGGCAAGGACTATCATTAACATGTCCGCCATGCCAATTGTCCAGTATGGGATCATTTTGCCGACAAGAATATCCCTTGGCGTTGCCGGAGTAACCAGCAGTTGTTCGAGGGTTCCCTGCTCTCTCTCCTTGACTACCGTGAGCGAAGTGAGTATCGCCAGAATGATTGACATAATTACCGCGATAATACCGGGTATTATGAAATTACGGCTCCTCATGCTCGGATTGTACACGGCCATTTGCCTTGCTTCAATAAAACCCGCATCTTTTCTGAGCGTCATACCATTCTTGTTCAAGGCATCAAGAACAATGTTTCCGGTATAGGCGGCAACGGCGGCATTAGCGTAGTTAAGCGTGATATTTGCGCTGTTCGATTCCGTCCCGTCAACAAGGATTTGCAGTGAATTACGCTCGCCGCGGGCAATACGTTTCGCAAAACCAGGCGGGATTATAAGTCCCGCCTTTATATCGCCTTTATCCATTCCATCTTCCATTTCTTTTTCATTCCCGGGAATAGCCGCAAGGTCAAAATATCCGCTTGCCGTTATGGCCGCGATAAGCTCCCTGCTGGCAAGAGTTCTGTCATGGTCGATTACCGCAAGTTTGATATGGTCTATGTCCAGAGTAATTGCGTAGGCAAAAATGAAGAGAAAGACAAGCGGAAGGATAAGGGCGATTATGAGGGACCTTACGTCGCGGACGACATGAAGAGCCTCTTTTTTTGCTATGGCCAGCACTCTGCCGTTGATAATCATTTATTCCATGCCCCTTATGAGATTGACGAAGAGCATTTCAAGGTTGCTTACCTTGTTTGCTGTCTTAAGTTCCGACGGCGTACCAATCGCGACTATCTTCCCTCTATAGATCATCGCTATTCTGTCGCAAAACTCAACTTCATCCATATAATGTGTGGTTACAAATATCGTAGTCCCGGATTCCGCGAGTTGCCTGATGAGGGACCAGAATTCTCTCCTGGATATAGGGTCAACCCCGGCAGTGGGTTCGTCCAGAAAAACAACTTTCGGGGCGTGTATTATTGCGCAGCCGAGCGAAAGCCGCTGCCTCCATCCGCCTGACAGCGAACCAGTCAGGTAACTTTCTTTACCTGACAGTCCTGACATTTCAAGTATCCAGGCTTTCCTGCTAAGTAATTGTTTCTGTGCAAGACCGTGAATGCCGGCGTAGAAATTGATATTCTCTGCTACCGTAAGATCGTCATAAAGCGAGAATTTCTGGGACATGTAGCCAATAACAGTTTTTATCTTTTCCGACTCGTTCTTTATGCTGAAACCTTCGACGGTGCCTTCACCGGATGTTTGATCAAGTATTCCGCAAAGCATCCTGATGGTTGTAGATTTCCCCGCGCCGTTTGGCCCGATAAAACCGAATATTTCCCCTTTGGCGACGGAAAAGGTTATATCATCAACTGCGGCAAAACTGCCGAATCTCTTAATAAGATTAATTACCTGAACGGACATTTGCATCTATTTCCCCTCTTGCTCTCTCACAAAAATATTTTACTTTATGAACCCTATGAACTCTTCATGCTTTACGTTATAAACGTAACAAACGTTAAGAACGTTATAAACTTTTCTTGACAAGACACACGAACTGCGGCTTATAAACCATATTAACTTTTCAAACCTTATTAACCATACTATTTTTTTGTCTTTCCATCTCACTAATAAATATTTCTTCGAAGCGCTTGCCGCCGGTCAATAAACTGTCGAGTTTAGCCACTTTTAAGATTGTTCCATCGAAGAGCAAACCAACCCGGCCGCATCTTTCAACTTCATCCATGTATGAGGTAGTCACTAATATGCTAACACGCCTTTCCTTGTTTAGCTTAATCAGCATTTCCCAGAGTTCCTGCCTGGATAATGGGTCGACGCCAATGGTTGGTTCGTCAAGTATCAGTAGTTTTGGAATATTTATCAGCGCGCAGGCAAGGGCGAGTTTTTTTTGCATGCCTCCGGAAAGTTTGCCGGCAGGACGTCCCTTGAAGTTTTCAAGCCTGCTGAACGCGTAAAGTTCCTTTTTGACACGTTCCCGTTCATTAGAGCATACGTCGTATAGGTCAGCGAAAAAGTTTATGTTCTCTTCGACGGATAAATCCTGATAAAGGCTGAATTTCTGCGGCATATATCCGATAATCTTCTTGCTCTCTTCCGGCTGCCTTTTTACATTGAACCCGCCTACGGTAACACTTCCCGAATCAATCTTCATCACTCCTGCGGCAATCCTTACAGTAGTTGTCTTTCCTGCCCCGTCTGGGCCGACAAGTCCGAATATTTCGCCTTCTTCAACGGAGAAACTAATCCCCTTAAGGGCTTGATTAGTGCCAAAGGATTTACGCAATGAATCAATTTCAATTATTTGAGACATTTATCACCGCATCGGCAGGCATCCCGGGTTTAAACATGCCGTCTTTATTATCCAGCGCTATTTTTACGGCATAAACCAGCCTTACCCTGTCCTCTTTTGTCTGCACGTTCTTAGGCGTAAATTCGGCCTTTGATGAAATATACGTTACAGTTCCCTGCATTTCTTTTCCAGGAAAACTGTCTATCATTACCCTTGCCGCGGCGCCGAGTTTAACCTTTCCTATTTTATACTCGGGGATGTAGATTTTTAGCCAGGGTTGTGACAGATTCCCGATTGTCAGCAAAGACATGCCGGGGGAAGCTATCTCTCCGGCCTCGGCATTCTTCTGAAGCACAACTCCGTCTATCGGGGAATAGAGAAAAGCGTTCTCAGCCTGCGCCTTAATCTGATTTAAGTTCTGAACCGCTGATTCGTACTGGTGAGAAGTCACCTGAAACAGGGTTTCATCACGATCAAAAGCCTGTTTTGAATAGCCGCCGGCCCTGTACAATTCTTTAGCCCGCTTATAATTCTCCCCTGCATTTCCGGCTTGCAGTTTAAGCTGCTGGGCCTGCTGGTCAGCTGACTCCTGCTGGGCTTTCAATTCGTCGTGAGCCAGTACCGCAAGCAGCTGGCCGGCCTTGACGCTGTCGCCTTCATTAATATTTAGTTGTTCGATTCTCCCGGATATCTTCCCTGATATTTCCACTTCCGTCACCTCAATCGTCCCCGAGCCAGCGGCTTCCGGCGTTCCTAAACTGCCCTTAATCTTGTATACAAGGTATCCTGCGGCAAGCAGGAAGAGAATGACCACAGGAATCAACGCTTTTTTATTCATAGAACCTCCATTTTTATCTTACCGGCAGCTGAAGCCGATGCATACTGTTACTTGCCGCGGGGATTAAGGCCGGTGATCCTTTCTATACCCGCTTCTATTACTTCCCTGTCATACAGCGCCTGCAGGTATCCTATGCGCGCGTTCATTAACGAGAGCTCGGCGTCTATTACCTCAAGGTTTGTCATTGTGCCGCTTTTAAAACCCACCTGCGCGATTTTATGATACTCTTCTGCCTGAGCGATGGCGTCTTTTTGCGCCTCAATCCTTTCTTTTGCTTCAAAGAGCGAGAAAACTAGTTGTTTTAATTCAGATGATGTAGATTCTTCAAGCCTTTTTGCCGCGATTTCAGCGGTTGCCAGATCTGACTCCGCCAGTGTTACTTTCGCAGCCGCAAAGTTTCCGTCAAACAAAGGCACACTAAGATTAACTCCGGCATTCCAGCTCTGCGTCCAGCTAAGCTGAGTATAATAGGGATTCTGGTAGTTATAGGAAGCAAAACCTGTCAGCGACGGTTTGTCCAGAGTTCCGGCTGACTCAACCGCTTTTCTCGCTGATTCAATCCGCAATCTGGCGGCCAAAAGTTCCGGCCTGGTGGCAAGCGCAATCTTCAGTTTCGACTCATAATCCGGCAGCTGTATAGAGCGCTCAATCAGTTTTCCGGAAACATCTATATCTTCGGCAAGCTTAATTCCCAGCGCTATCTTTAAGCTGAGTTTTGCCATTTCAAGGTTATTCTTCGCTTTTGAAACAGCAGGTTTAAGATTGCTTACCAGTACTTTAGACCTTAGGACTTCATAGGAAGACGACGCGCCTTCTTTATACTTACGTGAAGCGTCCTCAAGGTGTTGGCCGGCTACTTTCAGGGATTCTTCGTTTACCGCTAGAGTTTCGTTAGCGAACACAACACCAAAATACGACTGTTTAACGGAATAAATAACCGTGCGGGAAACCGACTCGAAGTCTCTTTCCGCAGCGGAATTAGCCGCCCCCGCGGCATAGACATTGTCGGACATCCTGCCCCAATCAAATAATTGGTCCGTAAGCTGGGCCCGCAGGAGCCAGTTGTCATTTGCGCCCGTCACCACTGTTTTTTCTACGCTTGTGAAAGGCCCTGTGGGTATGCTAATGCTCATCGACGGAACGGAAGAAATATAGTTATAGCCTCCCGAAAGGGTTATTTTAGGCAGAGCCGCGCTTATTACTTCCGAATTTCTGCCGGCAGACGCCTTCGTTGCTTCTCTTGCGGTAAGTATTTGAGTGTTGTTTTTTAGCCCCAACGATATTGCTTCTTCAAGAGTAAGGGCTGCGCAGGCAGCCGGCAGATAAAACGCGCAAACAAGCAGCTGGACGAATATCTTTCGCCTCATTTTTCAACCTCCGAGTTCCGTGCAGCGTGGAATACTTTTCTTCCTTTCTCGGTCAAAGCCCCTACAAACACCAGCTCGAAAATACCTCTAAGGAGTTCCGCCGCGGAATAGCTGGATTCGGAAAGCGAATCGGGATTTATGGTGCCGTCCACCAGGTTCAGAAATATTACAAGAAATATTCCTTCATTGAAGTCGTTCCTTATATAGCCCCGCGATTTGCCGGTTTTTATAAGGGTCGAAATATTGGCCGAGAGTTTTTCCCTCCTAAACACTTCTATCTTCTGCCACAGCGAACGCGCGTTCTTCCTGACATCTCGAAGAAATTCCGGTTTAAGAGAGGTCACGGTCTCAAGAACTATTTTCCTGACAGAAAAGAGTTTTTCAGGAAATAACGTTGATTCGTCATTAACAGTTTTTTCTATTCTTAAACCGGTGTCTCCAAGCATCTGAAAGAGGGAGGCTTCAAGCAGTTCTTCTTTTGAATCAAAATGCTTATACAACGTCTTTTTGCTAACGCCTATTGACCTGGCTATATCGTCAGTCGTGACTTTTGAGAATCCTCTTGCGAGAAAAAGCTTTCTCGCTTTATCAAGTATGTTTGACCTGGTTTCATCTTTTTTTGTCATTTGGACACCCCGGAAACTATATCAGTTTCCTCAGTTTCCATTATAACATAATTATGGCGCCTGTCAAGGCGCAATGTGTTGTTTATTGTCCTTTTAAATATTTCATGGCAGCTTCTTTAACCACAACAACGCTTATCGCATCCATGCATTTGAAATCCGCGCACGCGACCTTTTCGCAAGGCATACAGTCAAGATCCGCCTGAAGCACAGTCTGCCTTCCATATACCGGGTCTACCCAGGCCCTGCTGTCGGTAGCCCCGAAAATACTGACAACGTTGGCTCCTGCAGCGACAGCCAGATGCTGCGTAAATGTCGTTCCCGTTACAACTACGGCGCTTTTTTTAAGAAGCCAGCCGAGCTGTTTAATTCCTGTTTGAGGCGCGACTATCACGTTCTGTCCGGCCGCCTCCTTAACGGCCTTTGCTCCTTCCTCCTGACCTGGGCCCCAGGCTATCACTACCGGGAATCCCGCCATTGCAAGAAGCGAGGCAAGTTCTATATATCTTTGACGAGGCCATTCCCTGGTGGGCGCGCTCGCAAAAGGATTCAGAACGGCGTATTTATTTTCCTGCAGATTTGCTTTATTTAAAAAGGCGTCAATATATGTCTCAGATTCTTTTCCCAGCATGATATCAGTTTTGCCGCCTGACCCGGACGCCCCGGCAGCCGAAGCAACACGTAGCCAAACTTCAGCGTTATAGATAATTTCAGGAGAACCATAAACAATCTTATCATAGAATATATTCCTGCTTCCGCTCGATAAGCCTACGCGTACCCTTGCTCCGCTTAGAAAAGAAAGCAAGGCGCTTCGTAAGTTTCCGTACATATCAATCACCAGGTCATACTTATTGTCCATAACCTTCAGGATTAGGTCCAAATCGCGCGCAACGGGAAAACCGTTTGTTTTATCGAAGACAAGCAGCTCGTCAATAAATTTCTGTCCTTCAAGTATCTCCTCTCCGCCTCTGTTGACCAGCACGTTAAGAAGAGCAGCCGGATAGGCTTCTTTTACGGACCTCATCGCGGGAACGGAGAGCAGAATGTCTCCCAAGGCGCGGAATTTAATAATGAGTATTTTCTTAACGGACTCTTTTTGAATCATCATTTCTTCTTCCTTACGCTGATACTCGCGAAAGCTGCGTAGACTTCTTCAACATTCAGGGCCCTCATGCATTTCATATCTTCGCAATGATCTTTCCTGCACGGCCAACAGGGCATAATCTTTTGCAGCCAGACGGCGTTCTTTATATAAGGGAACCAGACCTTTGGGTTTCCCGGGCCGAAGATTCCCGCCAGTGGAATTTTCAGAGCGGCAGCAACATGCATCGCTCCGTTGTCGTTAGAGATGAAACCGTCAAGCAGCGAGACAACAGCAGAAAAGGCGCGAAGAGGGAGGTTATCGGCGAAAACGGGTTTCTTCTTCATAAGCATTATTACTTTGGCTCCGACTACACGGTCTTTTGGTCCGGAAAAAACTATTACATTAAAGCCATTTGCCATAAATCTGTCAGCAAGCGCCGCGAACTTTTCAGGAGGCCACATCTTTGCCGGCCAGCTTGCACCGGGGTGCAATCCTATGACTGACTTGCCGGAACAAAGACCATGTCCGCGAAAATATTCATTTGCGAATTTCCTTTCCGCGTTAGTGAGTTTCAGAAAGGTTTCTTTTGCGGGACTTTCGATACCAAATATCCGGGCTGCCCGGTTATACTCATCTATGGCGTCAAGGGACAACCCGGTTCCGTCCCCCACAAAATGAGTGTAAGCGTATTTCCTTCCGCGGTGGCCCCAGCCAATCCTGTATTTCGCGCCGCTAAAATATGTTAGCAACGCGGTCCGCGGGTTTCCGAAGGTGTCGATTACCGCGTCGAATTTTCTTTTCCTTATATTTTTTATCATCAACAGGTCATCCGCGAGGCTTCCGCGTTCAAGTGTGATAAGTTTGTCAACATAAGGGTTATTTTTCAGGACATCCAATGAAGCCTCTTCCGCAAGATATGAAATCTTTAGGCGCGGGATTCCTGATTTTAAGGCCCGCACCAAAGGCGTTGAGAGCAATACATCCCCGATAAATCTCGGACGGATTATTAGCAGCTTCCTTATTCTTTTCGGGTCAATTTGGAAACCGGAATTCTTCATTTGCTCCTCTGATTGATAATATAGCCGGCCGCGTCCAAAAGGTCTTTTGCAATGAAGTCCGGCCGCAGCAAACCAAGTTTATTCTTTTCTTCGGCCCCGTATCCTGTCAAAACAAGGACGCTCTTTGTTCCGCTTTTCATTCCAAATTCAATATCAGCGATTTTATCACCCACGACATACGAATGGCTCAGATCCAGGCCAATATCTTCTTGCGCCTGATTTATCATTCCCGGCAAAGGTTTCCTGCACCCGCATTCTTCTTCCGGAGAGTGCTTACAGAAGTAAACAGCGTCAACACGCCCCCCGCTTTTATCGGTTATCAGGCGCAGCAGTTTCTTGTGGATAGCCTCTAAGGTTTCCTCTTTAAACATCCCTCGCCCTATACCGGACTGGTTAGTCGTTATAATAACGGCAAACCCGGCGTCATTGAGTGTTTTTATCCCCTCCGCGGCTCCTTCAATAAGAAAAAGCGAATTCGGATCTGAAAGATATTCTTTTTCCACATTAATTGTGCCGTCCCTGTCAAGAAAGACAGCAGGACGGCCCGCTGTAAAGTTATTTGAAAGTGCAGCCATTCCGATCCCCAGCAGAAACCAGAAGTTCAACATTGCCTGCGACGCCCCCCATGAATACTCAAAAAAACCTGTGATAATCAGTACGCTGAATACTCCTCCTGAACCTATGAACAGGTGTTTTGCGAAGCCTTCTTTAAAAGTCTTAAGCCCCTTGAAAAAAACATAGTAAAAAGCTCCTATAAAGAACAGGAACAAGACAAGCACCGGAAGCCCGCGCTCGGCAGCTATTTGCAGAAAAATGTTGTGAACATGAGCTTTTAGGTCGCGTTCCTGGGCGTCCGGGAGCATGTAATTTCCATAAACGGAACTCATATTATCTATCCCTATTCCCATCGGATGGTCTTTGATTATTTTAAGAGCGCTTTCCCACATACAGAGACGTTCATGAACCGATTGATGTTTCATGTCGGTTATCTTGCTTATGGTCTGTCCTAACCTTCCTGAAGGCGCCAGGAATATTCCCGTGGCAAAAATGGCCAGAACCGCAAACACCAGAGCGTAAGCGACCCATTTGCGAGACAGGAACGCCAGAAAGACTGCAAGCGCAAAGAGAGCAATCAGCCCAGAACTTGCATGAGACCCTATCAGCGCGGCAAAACATGCGACCAAAGATATGCCTGACAGGATCCATTTTGCGGGGGTCAGGAACCCTTTCCTCGCTTGTGACGAAACGCCAAAAAGTATTATTACACCTATCAGGGCAATCGCAAAATTCATTCCCATTCCAAGATGAATCGGGTGTCCAAGTCCGCCGCCGAAACGGTCTTCCCCCCGGAGCACACCTCTGATAACCGCATAAAGAGCTCCAATCAGCGCCGACCAAACCAGTATCCAGGCGGTCCTCTTCAGCTGCTTCCCTTCGCTGAAGCTTTCCCTCGCGACAACATACATAAGCATCCAGCCGGCAGTCTTAACGAAAGCATGCAGTCCCAGGCTCTTTGCCGGATTAACACCCAGAAAACAGGAGATGAAACTGCCTGCAATCATGGCAATGAAGGCATAATCAAAAAGGTTGTAACGTTCAGGACGAAAAAACTTAAATCCGGAGGTAGATACCTGCAGGAGAAAACCTATTAGAGCAAGAGCAAAAAAGACCTGCATCATGCTCCAGAACCAAAAAGCGCAAAATGCAAACCCATATAGGGAGTACTCTGTTAATATGCCGCCTATGAAAGAAAGACTGCGCCTCATCTATCTCCTTCTAAAACCCCTGTACCAAAGATACCAGGGGGATATTTTCCTCATAAAGGTCCTGATGCTTTCATCTTTCTTTACGTATACGCGGCGAAGGTCCAGAGGGTCTTCCAACACATATCCTGTTTTGGCGGAAATAGAGACTCCAAATCTGTATCCAGCAGCTTCCAGGCCCGCCTTTACACGCTCATCCCTGTCGCCGTATGGATAGATCAGAGTGTTGACCGGTATTCCCGTCAGTTCTTCAATGGTTTGCTTTGAATCCCTGAGCTCCTTTTCCAGTTCGCTGTCAGATAAACGCGAAAGAAACTGGTGCGTTTTGGAATGTGAAACGAAAGAAAAACAAAGACCCGAATATTCCCTGACCAACTTCTCATCAATTATCCTGTAATATTCCTTGCGCGCCTTCTGCCAGTCATCGAATTCGCCTATGCAGTCCGTAACTAAGCCAACGACAGCCTTTTGCCTGTTTCCGGAAAGCACAGGCTGGACGCTCTTGAGCGTTTCCGCGTAACCGTCATCTATGCAAATTATTACCGGCTTTACCGGCGCTTTCATTCTTTCATCCAGGATCAGGCCTAGTTCATTGAAATCAAGAGTGGTGAAACCGGCGGCTAACAGGACGCCTGACTGAGCTTTAAAATCAGCAAGGCTCACAAAAGAACTGTCGTCCGGCAAAAGTTTTCCGTCACCGGCCATAACATGGTGATACATTAATATGGGTATATTTTTTATGTCCGCCATTTGAACGCCTTCGGGTTATACCCGTTCATTTCAAGAAGCTTTAACTCACAGGTAAAATAATAAAACGCGGAAAGTGAATGAAAAATAAGCCCATGGATTCCGTCGAGCATTCCGAGTTGCAGGAAATACCATTTAAAAAATCTGTGAACCGGCCTGAAAATAATCCCGTAAATACTTGGGGAGACCCCTTTTTCACTCCTGCCCCTCGCATCCAGGTACGTGTAGCTGTTAAACTTCCTGATGTAGGAATAAATACTTTCATAGGAAAAATGCTCCAGGCAGTTGTCCAGCCTGCGCTCACGCGCGCCTTCCTTAAGGTAAACCCCTTCATGAACCTGCCTGACATTGAACATAAATCTTCCCTTTCTCCTATTGAATAACCGGAGATGATAATCCGGGTATTGCCCGCCGTGTTTCATCCATTTACCGAGAAAATAGTTCTTAATCGGAAAGGCATATCCTTCTCCTAAAGGTTTCAGGTTCTTTAATTCTTCTCTGAGCGCGAAGGAGACCCTCTCGTCCGCGTCGAGGCTGAGCACCCAGTCGTTCTTTGCCCTGTCAATACCATAATTCTTCTGATTAGCAAAATTGTCCCACTTGCGCGTAAAGACATTTTTAGTGAATTTTTGAGCGATCTTGACGGTTTTGTCAGAACTGCCGGCGTCAACGATTATAATCTCATTCGCAAAAGAGACGGACCGGAGACAAACTTCAAGATTTCTCTCCTCATTTTTTGTTATGACAACAACGCTTATCTTTTCCATTTTAGGTATTCCTTGTAAACGTCCAGGGGGGCTACAGTTTCAAGGCATTCGCGGCCTTCACAATCCTCTTTCCAGCAGGGTTTGCAGTACCTGTCTTTTGACACGATATAATTCCCGTCTTCTTCTTTGTAAGGATGGAATATCCTTGGCTCGTCCGGTCCGACTATGGTTATCGTTGGAGTGCCAAGAGCCGCAGCCGCGTGTGAAAGTCCAGAGTCATTTCCCACATATAGTCCTGCAACCGAGAGAAGCCCCAGTACATCGCGCAGGCGCAGGGGAGGCATAAGAACAGGCGCGCTTTTTGACAATGAAACTGTTGCAGCCGCCATTTCAGCCTTTGCAGGATCTGTCAGAACGAGGGCTCTTACGTTCTTTCCTGCGGATATCATGTCCGTAAAAGCCGCGAAGTATTTTTCCGGCCACAGTTTGTTCCGCTTGCTGGCCGAAGGGTTGATTATCACGGCTTTGACATTCTTGCTTACACCGAATTTCCGCAGCAGGGCCCGGCCCTTCTTCCGCTCCACCGCTGTTACGGTTATTTTTGGCTTGGAGAATGACGCCTTTAAACCAAGCGCCCTGACGCAATCAAGATCCCTTTCAACCGCATTCTCATATTCCTGCGGTTTGTCTACAAGCACGGAAGAAAAGTAATTCTTTCCGTTATGATTATTTACCGAGAGCAGTGTTGCGCCTGAAAGCCGTGCCAGCAGCGCCGATCTAAAACTTGCCTGGGGAACAATCGCAAGATCATATTTCTTTTTCCATATTTTAAGCAGCGTCTTAAAGAATCCTTCATAGGCAATCGCAGAAGCGAGATTCTTCTGACCCGCGAGAAGCAAGGCGCTTTCGCTTTTCACAACAGCCTCAGTCAAAACCCCGGGAAATGATTTCTTTAGCGCCAAAAATAGAGGTGTGAGCAGAACCGTATCTCCGATTCCCCTAAGCTTTACGACAAGAACTCTCTTTATCTTTGCGCCTTCAGGAATAGCAGCACAAGGTTTGTGCTTTATGTAATCCCGTATAGGATTATCCAGATTTCCGGTCTTTTCGCTGCTTCCCGCGAAAAAAAGCCTTGCGCTTCCCGGGCAAACCAGGCGCCAGGTATCTTTTACATTTCTAATAACTGGAATGACATAGGTGCCGGGGTTATTCTTATTGGGCTTATTTCCAAGAAGCGTCCGTATTTCGCGTTTTAATGGAATTGAAACCTCTTCTCCGGAGTTCAACCCGAGCAGCCAGCCTGCAATCTGGTGTCCGGACTTACTGCCGCCGGGTCTTACCACATATATGCCGGAGACCCAACCTGAAACGCTTTTGACCGTTCTTTCCAGACTTTCTTCATCTCCATTATGATTTATGACAGCAGTTATATTTATTCTCATTTACGCGTGAACTCCGCGAGCAATCTCTCAGCCGCCGGCACAACCTCATCGACTTTAATGTCGGAGCATCCTTTCCCGCTTATAATAGCAAGTTTTGGATTATCTTCAGGCGCCCAGCGGCTGTAATCGCTTTTTCCGTAGATTCCGACAATTGGAAGTCCGACAGCCATGGCAATGTGTATAGGCCCCGTGTCGCCGCAAATAAAGAGATTCATTCTTTTATACACTGCAGCCCAGCCTGTAATAGATGACGGTTTTAATACAGGCACATTCCCGCCAAGCAAAGCGTTCAACCCGCGGGACAGCCTGTTTTCTCCAGGTCCTTCGCTAATTACCAGCTTGACACCGTATTTTTTTCGCAATATCGAGGCCGCAGATGCAAAAGAACTTACCGGCCAGCGCCTTGGTTTCCTCTTCGAGCCCGGATGCAACCCCACAACCAAATCATGCGTTCCTATGCCGTTCCGCGCGAAAAACTGCGCCCCCTCAGCGTCTTCCTCAGCCGAAATAAAAAGCGCCGGTTTTGAATACGACGACTTGAATCCAGCTTTTTCCAAAAGTTCAATGTTCCTGCTCGCTTCGTATTTCGCCCGCGGGTCCTTTTCGATCTCAACATTGTAGAAAGCGTCAGTATATTTGTCCTTGAAACCCACCCGAATAGCGGCCCCGGATTTGTAACACGCAAAGGCGCTTGAGAGATCAAAGTCATAAGTTAACACAACCGCCGCGTCATACCCTGCGGAAACCGCTTTGACGTATTCTTTGCTCCCGTACTCGATTATGCGGTCAACATACGGGTTGTTCTTCAGAACACCTCTGCAGTACCTGTTAAGAAGCACGGTTACGCTCGAGCCGGGTATGTTTTTCTTTATGCTCTCAAAAACCGGCGTAGAAAGCAGCATGTCTCCCACACGGTCAAGCCTTATGATAAGAAATCTCTTGGCTGAATCCGTAGTGATTGGCGCCGGCCTGGAATGTGTTCCCGCGGACTTAATGATAAATGCCGCAGTCTTTGCCAGGGCGTTTCTGTATTTAGCCCTGATTATAGAAGTATGGAACTTCAATTTTACCTCTTGGCCGAAAAGATGCGGAAACTGACAAACCGCGACTTCTGGAGAAGATAACGCAGCAAACTCCAGAGGGTCTGGAGTCCGTAAACCACGCTGTTCTTAAAGCTTATCGAGGAGGAATCCTTAAGATATTTTGTCGGGCAAGGTATCTCTTTTATCGTCATTCCGTAATAAACTGTCTGGACTATTACCTCCGTATCAAAAACAAAGTTTTCGGAGTTATTCATAAAAGGTATATTTTCAAGGAGGCGCCTGCTGTAGGCCCTGTAGCCTGTGTGGAATTCCGAGAGTTTTAGCCCAAGTATAAGGTTTTCCGTTATGGTCAGAAACCTGTTGCTGATGTATTTATAGAAAGGCATGCCTCCGGAAAGAGCAGTTCCAGAAAGCAGCCGTGAAGCAAGCACGAGATCAGCCTTCCCTTCTGCTATCGGCCTTACTATCTCCGGAATCAGCTTGGGGTCATATTGATAATCAGGATGAAGCATTACCACAATATCCGCGTTATTTTTCAATGCTTCTGTATAACATGTCTTCTGGTTTCCCCCGTATCCCCTGTTTTCAGGATGAACAAATACAGAAATTCCGAGTTCCCTTGCCTTATTGACTGTTTCATCATGAGAGGCGTCGTCAACAAGTATTATTCCGTCAACGGCGTCTTTTGGTATGTCATTGTATGTTATTTCAAGTGTTTTTGCCGCATTGTAAGCCGGCATAACGACCACAACTCTTGGTTTCATAAAGCAATTTTAGCACAAACAGGGGTTTGAGTAAAGGGGTTATGAGATAAGCTCTGACAGGAAAAGGCCAAGAAACCATTACTATTCAGAGAGTTTCACCGGCATTATCAAAAAAAAAGGCCCCGGTTACCGGGGCCGTGAAAACATCTCAACTATAGATTGAAGACAGGTCTTGGCTCTGTGATGCAAATAGAGAATCTGTGCGTGCCCGCTGATTCTATATACATAAGCGGCATCGTGAACGAGTAATCAAACCTCAAATCCACAATTTTTGACGGCAAATAGAAGCTGAAACCCAGGTCAACGTTAAGGTAACTGTTATTCCCGTAGCCAACACCGCCTCTAAACCCCACCTCTGAATCACCCACGCCGAGTTCTTTCAGCAATCCTGAATCCAGCCAGTATTCACTCCCTCCCTTTATCTTTGCGTCGTCGCCGCTCAAATCTCCTTCCAGACAGAGAAGAAGGCTCCTGTCTAACTTGTACCTTCCGCCAACCCTCAGATTCATAGGGACAGGATCGGAACTTCCAACGTTAATATCCGGAACGTTAATATTTTCAATAGAGGCGCCTATAGCCAAATCGCCGGTAAGCTTTCCAAAAAAGGAAGCGTCAATTCCAAGCGCTGAGGCGGAGGTCGCGGAGAAAAAAGGATTCCCTGAAGCGACAGAATCAAGCGTGTATGATTTAGAGAGCAGCTTAAGAGCCATTCCAATCGTGTACTGCTTGGTGATAGGATATGCATACGCGACCTTCAGCGTACTTTCCGAATATGAGGAAGCGGCGGAAAGCCCAAGCCAGCTTATGCCAATAACGCCGTAACCCGGGACAGGTACAACTATTGCCGCGAAACTGTCGCTTAGCCCTTCCATATAACCGGTATAAGTAGCTGTTGTAGAGATCATCTTTATTTGAATCATACCGGCAGGATTATAATACATAGCGTTCGCGTCATCGGCAACGGCAACAAAAGCTTCGCCTAGCCCTGTAGGCCTTGCTCCCTGGCCAGAGTCAAAAAAGGCCGCATGCGCAACAGCGGAACACATGACCAATACCGCTAAGAATAACTTTCTCATAAAGTCTCCTCCGTATTCTACTTAGCCAGGACTACGGTTCCTTTGCCTGCAACCGCGCTGCCAACCCTTATTTGCCAGACATATACCCCTCCGTCAACAATTTTACCGGAGTTATTCTTGCCGTCCCAACTGATTGTGCTGCTTAGGGCACCGGCATTCCAGGAAACAGGGGCATTTCCCGCATTCAAATTTGCCACCAGCGTGCCGTTGGGTTTATAAATGAGCATTGAGACGTCTTCATTGTTTTGATTAAAGACAGAAAAACTTGCTTTTGAGTAGGCCGCTCCTCCGTTTGGAGTAAAAGGATTGTTGGAAATCTTGATTCCGGAATGCGGAGCCCCGGACGCTTCATCCGCCAATGACAGAGGGGTTTCCGTTAAGGTGCTTGCGGATGTATAAACATTTGCCGTAGCCGCATAGTAGTACGTTACTCCGTTAGTAACCGAAAGATCCGCAAATCCCGGCGAAGCCGTTGTTGTTAATGCAGTGCCGTATGTTTTGGAAGAAGTTCCTCTGTAGATATTATACGAGGCGACCTCTCCTGATTTTGCGTCAGAGTTGAACGAGATGTCCATCCGCCCGTCTCCGGCTGTAGCAACGATTGAATACGGAATCGGTTTTATAACAAGATTCGTGAAATAGACTGTGGCATCCGCGGCCGCAGAGCCCGCCAGAAAACCGATTCTTCCTGCGATGGAGCCTGTCTCCTGACAGCTGTAGTCAAGCGAACTCCAGGTAGCGCCTCCGTCAAGAGAATGGTAGCAGTACAGTATACCGCTTTTTGAAACTACTTTGAGGGTGTAAGCGAAGTTTGTGGCTGAAGTAGTGGTTGTCGCTGCAGCAGTCGAGGTGGCGTCCACCAGCGCCGAACCTGTATATTTCTTCAGTTCAAAACCCCTGGTTTGAGCGTTAAAATTGTAGAGATAATATCCTGAACCTACAACGCTTTGGTTAACTACCAGACCTGCGTACTGCGCGTTCGCAGACTGCACATTCACATCTACGGTTGCGACAAAATCCTTATAGAACCTGTTCAGCAATAACTGCGGTTTTGCTATATCGCAATTCCCGTTTTGCCGGTAAACCTTCGTTCCGCCGTTATTGTAGATAGACCAAACTCCGCTGTCCTCGCTCCACAAACCGTTTGTGGTATTATTGGCGCTTACGACTCTTATGTCATCCAGCCTGATGGCCGTACAGGTGGCCGCAGCAGTTGAAATAAATTCTACGCTCCATGATCTTATTGCCGTCGAATCGACTGTAACAGGCCAGGAAGGCAGGCTAACTTTGAAATAATTCCAGGTATTCGTAGCAAGGCTGGTAAGCAGAGGCACCGATGTAGCCACAGTAGTATTGTTGCCGCCACTGGCATAAATAGTGTCAGAACTGATATTTGCCGTCCCACTTGTCCAGTTTCCGACTATTGAAGGGAGGTAATACCAAAATTGCAATGTTCCCGTTGTTAAAGACGACATATTCACAGAAGCCATACTCGACCTGGTGACCTGGGTCGTCACGCTTGTTGCCCCTGTTTTATCCCACCTTATTGATTTTCCACCATCTCTAAATTGAACAGTGTCAACAGTGATATTAGAAGTATCAGTTCCTGCGCC
>CAITPB010000196.1 GCA_903894145.1 Candidatus Firestoneibacteriota bacterium
CGGCAAAGGCTAAAGCAGTTGAAGCCAAGCCGGCGGAAAAGAAAGAAGCTAAACTCAAGAAGTAAAAGTTTTTAAGGAGGCGTTTTAATGGGGCAGAAAGTTCATCCAAATTCACTCAGGCTTGGGGTTATCCGTGGCTGGGAATCAAGATGGTTCGTTGCCAGAAGCTATGCGGATTGCATCCTTGAGGATTTTAACATAAGAAAGTTCATAGGCAAAAAGTGGTCTCACGCGGGAATAGCCAAAATTGAGATCGAGCGCACTGTAGGCAAAGTGCTGGTTGTGGTCCACACGGCAAAACCGGGAATAATAATCGGCAAGAAAGGCACCGAGGTCGACGAACTTAAAAAAGAAATCCAGAAAATGACCAAGAAAGATGTCTTCATCAGCATCCTTGAAGTAAGGAACCCGGCGATCAATGCCCAGCTCGTGGCGCAGGGAATTGCGGCCCAGCTCGAAAAAAGGATTTCTCACAAAAGGGCAATGAAGAAATCCGTAATTGCTTCTCTTGCGGCGGGCGCGCAGGGAATAAAGATAATGTGCAGCGGCCGTCTCGGCGGCAATGATATCGCGAGGCGTGAATGGTACCGTGAAGGCAGAGTGCCTCTTCACACTTTCAGGGCGGATATCGATTTTGGTTTTGCCGAAGCGCTTTGCACTTATGGAAAAGTTGGTATCAAAGTCTGGGTCTTTAAAGGCGAGATTCTTGATGTTAAAGCGGCAGTAGAAGGCAAGGATGCAGTGAAGAGCGGGAAAGACGCAAAAGAGCCGACGCCGGAGATGGTGAATTTGGCAAAGGGCGGGGAAGAAAAAAAAGCAAAATAAAAAGTTTGTAAGGTTCATAAGGTTTATAAAGTTTGTAATGTAAAGAACAAGAAAAAGGGAGTAGAAAATGCTGTTTCCTAAGAGAATAAAGTACAGAAGGTCGATGCGCGGAAGGATGCGCGGCATGGCTCACAACGGTTCCACGTTTGTGTTTGGCGAGTACGGCATAAAGGCGACCGAGTGCGGCTGGGTGACCGACAGGCAGATAGAAGCAAGCAGGGTTGCTATCGTCAGGTCGCTTAAAAAAGGCGGGAAACTCTGGACCAAGATATTCCCGGCAAAGCCGGTTTCCAAGAAGCCCGCTGAAGTCAGGATGGGTGGCGGAAAAGGCGGCCCGGAATTTTGGGTCTGCGTGGTAAAGCCCGGCAGGATACTGTTTGAAATCGCGGGCGTAACTGAGGAAGTGGCAAGGCATGCGATGACTCTTGCGTCGCATAAACTTCCGGTAAAGACAAAATTCGTAAAGAGGATCGGTTAAAATGAAAGCGAAAGAGATAAGAGACCTGTCAGCCGAAGAAATAAAAACAAAGGTTGGCGAGAAAAAGAAAGAACTCAACGAACTCAAAATCAAACTAGAGATGAAAACCCTTGAAAATCCGAGCGTTATTCCCGCTCTGAAAAAGGACATAGCAAGGCTGCTTACCGTCCTCAAGGAAAAAGGAGCAAAATAGGTGAAAGTCGGAAAAAAAACAAGAATAGGCGAAGTCTTGAAGACCTCGCACCAGATGGACATCGTAAAGGTGGAAGGGGTCAGAAAAGACCCTATAATGGGGAAAATACTTAAGACTTACAAAAAGTATAAAGCCCATGATCCCAAAAATGAAGCGAAAGTCGGCGACAGGATAGAGATTGAAGAATGCCGTCCCGTCAGCAAGACCAAGCGATGGAAGTTCCTGCGTGTAGTAATAAAATCCGCGGGACAGAAGATAGAGCTAAAGGACGTACTTGCGGAGCTTGCTCCGAAAAAAGAAGAGAAGCCGGCAGAACAGGCTGAAAAAAAGGCGGGAGAGTAATATGATCCAGGTACAAACTTATCTCGAAGTAGCCGACAACACGGGCGCACAGCGCGTGCAGTGCATTAAGGTTCTCGGCGGGACCAGGCGCAGGTATGCTTATATCGGCGATGTAATAGTCGGCACGGTTAAAGAGGCGCTCCCGGGCAAGATTGTCAAGAAAAGCGACATTGTCAGGGCTGTTATCGTAAGGTGCAAAAAGGAGACAAGAAGGCCGGATGGCTCCTATGTGAAGTTCGATGATAACGCGGTTGTCATAATCAATGATCAGCTGGCGCCGAGGGGTACGCGTGTTTTCGGCCCCGTGGCCAGGGAACTCCGCGACAAAAACTTCATGAAAATAATATCTCTCGCGGCCGAGGTGGTCTAAATGAATACGAATCTTAAAAAAGGCGACAACGTCCAGGTTATTACCGGGGACGATAAGGGCAAGAAGGGCAAGATTCTTAAATTGTTTCCTCTTACGGAAAAAGAAACTTTCAAGATAATAATTGAAGGTGTTAACTTCGTTAAGAAACATACCAGGCCCAATAAACAGGCTCAACAGGGCGGTATAATCCAGAGAGAAGCGCCTCTCGCCGTTTCCAAGGTTATGCTCGTCTGTCCGCGCTGCAACAGGCCGACGAAGATAGGCATGAAAATGATGAAGGACGGCAAGAAGTCCAGAATGTGCAAGAAGTGCAGCGAGGTGTTCTAATGGCCGGCAGATACGTATCAAGACTGAGGGAAAAGTTCAGCAAAGAGATTGTTCCTGCGATGATGAAGAAGTTCAAGTATAAGAGCACTATGCAGGTGCCGAGGGTCGAGAAGATCGTCCTGAACGTCGGCATGGGGGAAGCAACTGACAACATAAAGCTGCTTGACAGCGTGGTGGCGGAACTTACTGCGATTACCGGGCAGAAGGCAGTACTGACCAGGTCTAAGAAAGATATTTCTAACTTTAAAATCAGGAAGGGTATGCCGATAGGCGTGAGGGTAACTCTTCGCGGCGACCGCATGCTTGATTTTCTTGACAGGTTCATAAACGTGGCGCTTCCCAGGGCCAGGGACTTTAAGGGCATCCAGGGCAAGCTTTTTGACGGCAGGGGAAATTGCAGCTTGGGCCTGAAAGAACAGGTCATTTTCCCGGAAGTTGATGTTGAAAAGACAGACCAGATACACGGAATGGATATAACGATAGTAACTACCGCGGATAAGGACGAGGACGCGAAGGCGATGCTCGAGCTCTACGGTATGCCGTTCAAGAAGTGATAGGGAGGAAATGTGGCTAAGAAGTCGCTGGTTTTAAAG
>CAITPB010000197.1 GCA_903894145.1 Candidatus Firestoneibacteriota bacterium
CTGCTCTTCCCTGGGTTCATCGAAAGTGAACACAAGAGTCGGCCAGCCGGGTTTCTTCGCCTTAAAAGCCACTTTTTCGGCAAAATCCCTGACCACTCTCCTGTGCTCGTCGCTCCAGGGACGGGTATTTTTCATCTGGGCGTAAAGATCATACTGCATTCTATTATCAAACATCCACTTGGTGAACCCGTATTTATTCAGGAGCGGGACAAGGTTATCCGCGTAGTAAAAGTCCAAAGAAACACTGTCGCCGGAAACCTTCGGTTTGAACGGGGTCAGAAAACTGTCAAAGCAGTTCATTCCGTGTTCGCTCAGGTTTGACAGGTGGGCTTCGAGAATGTTCTTATCTGTGGGATAACCCTTGTAGTACCACATCCAGAAAGTATGGTCCTTCCCCCAGGGAATAAATCTGAACGGGAAGACCTCAAGCGTGTACGGAAGTTTTACGGACTTCTTCCCCGCGTTAATGGTTGCTTCACCTTTGTATGTTCCGGGCAGGGCGTTTTCCGGGATCTTTACGGTTATCCAGAAGGGACGAGGTATGCCCGCATAGCCGTTTGCCTGCCCCTTGACCAGATATCTGTTTTTGACATACCAGATCCCGGTGCTGCTCTTGCCTATGGGAACGCATTCGTATCTCGCGGCAGAAACCTCTATGTTGCCGGAAAAAATGCACGAATCTCCGTTTTTTAGATCAGTTACCGATACACTCATGCCTTTAAGATCTTCAAGAGGAAGCACGCAAAGGACAACCGGAACATACTCTCCCGGGGTTCCGAAACAGTTAAGCTCCGACAGCAGTTCTTCTTTTTTGGGCCTCGTGTTGGGGAAGACATCCTCGGCGCAGCTTTTTACAAAATACGAAAATCCGTTCGCAGAGTCTTCTTTTGACGGGGTGAATTGATTCTTCTCTTCGTAGTAGCCCAGGGCTCTTTTTTTTATCTTGCTTTTCCACTGCATTGCTTTCTCAAAACTTTCCCTAAACTCGCTGTGATCCTGCTCGAATGCCCTGGCATAGAGCGCCGCATTGGCTGTGTTATCCACCTCCTCTTCCTGCGCGGCACAAATAATGGCTGTCAACAAAACAGCAAGCAGCAGCAATAGTTTTTTCACAAGCCCTCCCGGGCGTGATATTTTCTGGAAAACAGTTCAGGTGAATGCAAACGGATAGTGTATTGCTGAAACTCTCTTGATAGTGCCGGAATGTAATAACTTCAGGAGCGGAGCTTTCCTGCCGTTAATCTCTGCTTTCCTTCAGCCTGCCTTTTCTCTCTATCTTGCCCCATTCCATTTTGACGCCCATAAGCTCTTCTACTGTTGCCATGAGCTTTGTGACATCAATAATCTGAATGAAGAAGACCCTGTAGGGTACGGCATAGAGCACGTAGGACAGCCTCTCTTTCTCCAGCAGAACGCAATGCAGAGCCGCTGTCATGTCAAGCAGAGTGAGCTGTATCCACCAGAAGAGCAGGCTGTTGAACATATTATAAGAGAGCGCTACATAAACAAAAAATATTTGGGCGAAGATATTCATACCCGGCCAGATAATGGCTTCAAAGAACATATACCAGATTGTGAAAACATTGGTCCTGTTGGCCCTGAAGTTAAACATTGAATGCCTGTGTTTTAAGAGAACCTGCAGGATGCCCCGGCTCCAACGGTATCTTTGCACAAGCAGGGAATTGATATTCTCAGGAGCCTCCGTCCAGGCAATCGCTTCCGGCTCGTAATCCACTTTCCAGCCCGCGGCCAAAAGTTTCACCGTCAGGTCGCAGTCTTCAGCGAAGGTATCGTGATCATACCCTCCGACTTGTTCTATTGCTTTGCGGCGGAAAACGCCAAACGGGCCGGGAACAATGTTTACGGCCTTAAAGAAGGTCTGGCTTCTCTTCACCATGTTTAAACCTTCTATGTATTCCAGAGCCTGTAGTTTAGCGAGGAAAGTTTTTCTGTTAATAACCCTCACATTGCCGGCGACAGCGCCGACCTTTTCATCCCTGAAGTTGTGAATAGCGCGCTTAACAGAGAATTTGTCCACAAGCGAATCGCCGTCAATCGTCAGTACAAATTCGCCTGAGCTTGCTTTGAGCCCGTTGTTCAGGGCGGCGGCTTTTCCCTGGTTGACCTGGGCCATCACCTTTATAACCGAGTTTCCGAACTGCCCTTCATGGGATTTCGCAATTTCTAATGTATTGTCAGTGGAACCGTCATCCACTATTATCACTTCCACCTGCGGGTATTCCAGGCCTACCAGAGACTTGATGGTCTCCTCAAGGTTCTTGCCTTCGTTGTGAACGGGAACTATTATCGAGACCATAGGGTAGGAGTCGGCATCTTTTTCGGAATACCTGAAAGTGTAATTAAGATACGAGAAATAGATAAGCGCGATATAGCGTATAACCAGAATGACCAGGAAGATCAGCAGCACGAAAAAAGAGAAACTTATGAAAGCCTTGCGGAAAGAGAAGTCGTAATAATAGATGTTCAGTGACGCAAAAGTAACCCAGAGCACAAAGAGCAGGCCGAAAAGAATCAAAAGGGTACGCAGTATCATGTCGCCTATTTTAATTTTCAAATTGGTATCTCACCCCCAGGAGGAACGACGCGAAAACAGAATTATTGCCTGCATAAAAAGCCCGCCCGAAGCCCATGGCGATTTCCGCGGAAAGGTTCTTCGAGAAATAATAAGTCCCGTTGCCTTCCAGGCTGTATTCCATCTGCGGAGCCTCAAGCACCTGGCAAATCTTGGCTTTCACAAAATAAAAGAAAGGGCTGTTGCTGTCTTTGCTGGTAGCTGTGCCGACAAGGCAAAGTTCCGAATAGGGCCTTGGAGCCCAGTAATACGACGTGACAACAGTGCTGATCTCGGAAGAGGTCACGCTGGTAACCGTACCGAACGGATCCGTAGTGGTAGTCGTAGAAACAGTAGTTGAAACAGTGGTGAAGCCGCTGGCCGGCTTCGAGAAAGAGACGTAGTCAAATTCCCCGCCCGCCCTGATTATCGGCACATCCGGAACATCATAGACCTTATGCATCACGCCTGCTACGACCTTCTGGCGCGTGTTCCCGTCGCCGAAATACCCTTCCGAATAAAGCGCGCTAAAATCATCATCCTTCGATATTTTGTATGCCAGGTTAAAGGTAAAGTTGTCAACATCAAAACTGACGCCGCGCAACAGCGCAGCCATGTCATTCACCTCGTAAACTCCGTTGAAGTTAGAATATTCAAGGCTGAGATTGGCGGCCGGCGAAAGCTGGACTTCGGTCCCTAGCGATATATGCAGCGCGGCGGTATAGCTTTCTATATCCTGATAAGACAACTCGCCGGAAATCTTCCATTTTTCGTTGAGTGTGTCTTCCGCGGACGCGTAATACCCTTTATACTGGGTGCCCGAGACAGTCTGCAACATCCCGCCCTGTCTTGAGCCTGCCGTTAGAACCAGCCACCCGTCATTAAAATACATCCTGCCGCCGACGTCAAACCCATACAGGTGGAAATCCACTGAAGACGAGTACAGGCTTGAATACCGCGCGAAGACCTCCGGGTTGAACTTGGCTTCAATATCCGTAATACTCTGCGTGGCGTCCTGATTAAAAGGCGAGAGTTTAATCACATGCCGGTAGTTCTCAAGCGCTTTTTTATATTCTCCGCTGTATTTATATATATTTCCGCGAATAAGATACACGTCGATTAGATCCGGATCGCGCGCCTGTATCTTGTCAAGTTCCTTGAGCGTCTCGGCGTATTGATCTTTTTGGAACATTATTTTTGCCATCTCGAGGCGAACCATGTATTGATCCGGGTACTTTTTCAGGTAAAACCTGTAAGCCAACAGGGCCTCGTCGTTTTCACCTTCCCAGGAAAGTGAACGGGCAAGCTTAAGCCTAACCTCATAATTATCCGGAAACTTTTCCACATAGAGCCTGTAATATTTAAACGCCTCTTCTTTCTGCCCTTCGTTATAAAGCGCGTTAGCGAGGTTCAGGTAATAATGGTAGTCTTTCGTTCTCTTGATTATTTTCTTTAAGCCTTCCGAGTTGTTCCACTCATCGGCTTCTTTCTGCCTTGTCTTCATGCGCTGCATAGCGACTTTCGCGTCAACATTATTCCTGTTTATGGCGAGGACTTTCTCGAATTCCGCTTCGGCTGCCGTATACTTGCCGTCCTGCTCATAGATATTCGCAATAATCAGGATAGCCGTAATATTATTGGGGTCGCGACTAAGGAGTTTTTTCGCGTTTAGCATGGCCTCGTAGTTGTCACCTTTCCAGTAGTAAATATTGGTCAACTCAAGCAGCGCGTCGTAATCCCTTGGGAATCTCTCAAGATAATTCTTATACTGGCGGATAGCCTGGGAATACTGCTTTGCCCAGGAGAGAACCCTGGCCTGTTCAAGCCAGATGCGGGTATCTTTCGGATTATCCTGCAGGTATTTTTCGTAGTAGGCCAGGGATTTGGGATAGTTTTTCTGCCTGGAAAAACCGCGGGCTATCTGAAGGTAATAGGGGTCAAGGTCCACTCCCTTGGCGTCGCTCCTTTCCCATCCAGACAGAAGTTCGCCAAGAAGCTTCTGGGATTCAGGCTCATCAGGAAACCGCTCTATTGCAGGAATGATGGCGTTCAAGCCTTCCTGGTATTTTCTCAATTCGAGATACCCCCGCCCCATCAGAAGATAAGACTTTAGGTGCCCGGGATTTTCTTTAACTTCCTTGTCAGCTTCGGCGATTGCGCCCAGGTAGGCCTGGTGATTATAGAGATCGACGGCATTGTTATAGTGGGTATGTACGGGCTCTCCTGCGTAATCCGAAGCCTGAATTATTTCCTTTTCCTTTCCTTTAACCGGGTTTTCCTGAGACCACACGCGCACGCGGTCGTACTCCAACTGGACTTTGGAATCAGAAGGAATGTCGGCAAGGTACTTTTTGTAATACTCTATAGCCTTATCGTAATCCTTTCTTGCCGATCTCCAACGGGCCACCTGGAGGTAGAATGGGTCAGGATCAAGCCCTTTAGCGTCGCTTTTTTCCCACCCAGCCAGCAATTCCCGCGCAAGAATCTGAAGCTCAGCGTCATCAGGAAATCTCTCCATACCTGGAAAGATAGCTTCCAACCCGTCGCGGTATTTTTTTAGTTCGAGGTAGGCGCGCCCCATCAACAAAAACGATTTAAGATCTGCCGGGTTCGCCTTTATCTCTATTTCCGCTTCGGTAATGGCGCTGCGGTAGGCCTGCCGGTTAAACAGGTCTACTGCGTTATCATAATGAATATGGACACCCTCCCCCGCGGCATAATAAAAGGCCGAAAAAAGCAGGGGCGCAAGCAAGATAAACGCGCGCCTGCCGGGGAAAGCTCTCTTTTTTATCAACTTTTTGTTTCTCCGGTGTTGGCCTTTATGTCGCCGATAATCCTGGTGATAATATCGCCGTTTATTCTCGGAAACTTTTCGTTGGCCCCTATCAGAAGAGCGATATCGCAGATGTTGTTTATCTCTCTTAAACTGCCGCCCGTGAACTTATAAATCTCCTCCACGGCGTCCGGAAGGAAGATATTTTCTTCTCCCTGCGCGACTTTGAGGCGGTGGGCTATGTATTTGCCCGTAAGATCCTGGTCGAGCGGCTTCACGGTCGCTATTATTCTGAGGCGCTGGTAAAGGCTCGGAATATTCAGCAGCTTGCTCTGGAGTATGGATTCCCCGATCAGGAGAATGGAAATCAGCGAGCGGCCGTTGTAATCGTGCAGGTTGCAGAAAAGCCTCAACTCTTCCAGCGTGTTCATATCCATAAGATGCGCGTCGTCTATGATAAGCACCGTGTGCCCGCCCTTCTCGTTGAACTCCACAAGCTTATTCCCGAACTTGTGCAGGAGTATAGACTTGTTCTGCGCCTGTTCCATGTTTCCCATCTGAAAGAAACAGTCATATATAATCTGCTCTATGTCGAGTTTTGGGTGAACAATGGAGAATATCTGGTATCCGCCTTCTTTCTTAATCTCCTTTACCAGAGATTCCCTGGTCATTGATTTGCCGGTCCCGCAGGCGCCTATCAGCGCAGCCCCGGTCCTGCTGGTAACGGCGTAGTGTAGCCTCGCGATGCATTCATTGAATGACGGATAGTTGTATACAAACCTGAAATCAAGAATATTCTCGAACGGACTCTCAAGCAAATGCCAATAATCACTGTACATGTTTTACCTCCCGGCGTTATTTATTAAACTTTAAATTATTTTCTTCCAGATGGGAATAATTCAATTTCTCCCTCTTAATTATCAACTGCGCGCCCTTTCCCTTCACGACCTGATAATCCCAGGAAGGAAACGGAGGCTGCAAACCCACCAATTTTTCTATGTCAAAGCTGAAATATTCCCTTCCCGTCTCTTCCGATATTTTTTCCGTAACATTAAAAGCTCCTGCAGCTTCTCTTATAAGAACGCCTTCCAGCCTGGAAGCGCCCAGGGTTTTTGGTTTGCCCAAAGAAATCAGCGTTGTTATATTTTCCTCTTCAAGAAAACCTATAAAGCGCTTAACGTTTATTTCCGTCGCCTTTAGTTCCGGGTCTTCCAGCACTGGCAAGGAGTCAATAACCACGCGTTCAACCCCTTTTTTCTCAACAAAATCCTTGACCTCAAGGATGTATTGCTCCAGATCCACGGCTTTCGCGGAATCAGGGTCCATATACTCGAGAACATTAAAAAACCCGCTCTGCATGTAAACAGAAAAATCAAAATTCAACAGATCGTGAGACTCGACCAGATAATTCCTGATATTGCCCGATGTGACAAGCAAGCACATTTCCTCTTTCTTCAAACCTTCCACAAGGAACCGTGAGGTCAGCGCGTTTTTTCCGTCCAGCTTTTCCCCGCAAAAGACATATGACCTGTGCTGGTAAATGCCGCCAAGGTCCTTGTCGAGAAAATCTATTCCGGTTTGTATCTTATTTATCATCTAATTTATCTTCCCTCAATTTTTCCTCAAACCCCATAAAAGAAACGCTGCCGCCGGTATTTTTTCCTTCCTTCTTTCCGCCTTCAGTTTTAGGAGAAGCATTCTTCCCTATAGATTTTGCTTCCTCGGCGCCTATGAAGGAAACATTAAAGGAGGGTTTCAAGACCTCGGGCGCGGGCGGAACCTGCGCCTGGGCCGGTTTTTTCTCCGGCTTTTTCTCAGTCTGCTTAGGCTTCCCCTCCATCCCGGCAAAAGTAACCTTGCCGTCGGCGGACACCCCCTGCCTCGGGTCATCGGAAAAATCATTAAGCGGTTTCCTGGGTTTTCCCATATCGATAAAAGACACTCTGCCAGCCTGCTTTGCAGGCGCCTCGGGAGCATCCGCCTGCGGGACAGGTGCAGGAGTATATTTGTAAGGTTCTGCCGTGGGATTGCCAAGGCCATGTTTCGGATAATTTACCCGCACCTCTTTCTTTATCTCTTTTATGCCTTCCATCTTCTGCATGGTGAACAATATTTCCCTGTTTATGAAAGCCGGCTGGCCAAGCAGTTTCTTCACAACCAGTGTTTTCTGCGGAGAAGTGTTCTTAAGAAAGAATACCCCCAGGGCCGTATCTTCAAGCCTCTTCTTTACAGTAAAGAGTTCCTGAGAAAGCGGCAGCCCCATAGCAATGAAAGAAACGACATCCAGCTTCTCAATGTTTTTCAGGAGACCGGGGAGACTCGCGGCAAAAGACTGTATCTCATCCTTGTCAATGTTCGCGCTTATAAAAGGATCAAGCGCGAACCTGGTAACTTTATTCTGCTCGATTACGCCGGCAATTTCTTCGAAGAAATGTTCCGCCGAGAAGACCGCGCTGCCGTCAAACGCATATATTATCAGCCTCATCTCCACAACGTAGGAAGCTATATCCACCCCTATGGAAGCGGCGTTGATGACCACATCCTTGGCGTCGGTGGAGGTAACAAGCAGGCAGGTTTCACCTTCCTGCAAACCTTTCAGAAGAAAGCGGAGCAAGAAAGTTGTCTTTCCGGTTCCCTCTTCGCCTGAAAATACATATATCCCCCTGCGGTAAAGTAAACCAATGTTCTGAGTTAAAAGATCTATCCCGCTGTCGCATCTGCTGAACATTTACTCTCCCTTGACCGTCTGCTTTGGCCTGCCGTTGCTCTGCCAGATCTTTAACACTTTCTTGGGCTTGCCTGAAGCGCTTTTCAGGCCGAAGTATTTTTCGGCTTCCCCAAAAAAATAAGTGCCATGATTCGGGTCGTCAAAATAATTAAAGCACATGATGCCGAAAACTCCGAGGTCGGCAAGTTCCGATTGCCTGTCAAAAACATTCTTCGTAATTTCAACAGTCTCCTTCTCCCAGCCGAGAGGATCCCCGTTCTTGTAACTTGAAAGCGCCATATACGCAAGCAAAAGCGGGCGATGAAAAGCCTTTTGCAGATACTCCGAGAACTTCAATGCCGAGCCTATTACATCCCTGTATTCCCGGGTTGAAGTATCCGCGCTCGGATCGCTGGCCCCGCGCATTTCCTGGAAAGCGATAAAATCATTCTTTGGAGCTACACGGCCCATACACTTCTCGAGATCGTAATTTCCCCAATCCCCGGGGCACAAACCAACCTTGCAGTAAGGAGAGGCTTCGTGCAGGTAATCAATAGCCTTGCCCGTAATTTCGTTCCACTCGTCCCATTCGGTGACAGGAGTCTCGTGCTTCCCGTTTATTACATTGAACTCCGGCTCAAGCACCACAAGAACCTCTGAACCGGTTTTTACCAGAGGGACCAGATTCTCCTTTATATCCTTATACCAGGCCTTAAGTTTTTCTCTATTATTCCTTTCAAGATACTCGCGGCTGTTGTCATCCCCGAAGGTATAATAAATCAAGACCGGAGTATAACCGTCGCGGCTGATATCAAGCAGCATATTCCTGTTGACCCAGCCTGTCCAGCCAGGGGTCAGCCAGACCGCAACATACTTAAACTTAAGACCGTCTTTCTCCGCCTCTTTGTACGCAATCACCCGCTTACCGTTAACTAGCTGGTCGTAGGCATTGCCGACTCCCAGCTGCAGAGACTTTATCCCCGCGCCGCGCCCAGGCTGAATATATTTTTTGGTTCCCGCGCTGCAGCTTACTAGCAATATAACAAGCCCAAGAAGAGGCAGCAGGATTATTTTACCCGTCCTACTCACAGTCAACATTGAAAGTCGCGCTCTCGTCGCTCTTTATGTCGCGCAGGTCAAATATTATCCTGCCTTCTTTTGTCACGTACTCCGGCAGGTTGACGCCCAGCCTCTCCGTGGAAAGACTGCCCAGCTTCGCAGACGGAGGCAGAACCATGTTAACTTTCACATCGTCTATCTTTACCAGTGAATTGTTGGTGACTTTAAGATATGTTCTTTTTTCGGAAACCTGGCTGTTTGAAACATCCGTAAAGGCCCACCTTTCGTACCAGTCGTTTAACTCTCCGAAGTTTGTAATCCAGACATCTTTTGTTTTTATGTAATCAATAAACTTTGAGATAACATCCACATATTCCGCGTTTGCCATTAGCTGCGTGTGGAACGAGTAATAATATAGGCCGCCGACCTTGTATACAGCGTCAAAATCGTGCTTCAGGGATTCCAGCATCTGAGCTTTGTTGCGCATCTTGTACCTTACAAGGATATCATAGTCATCGTCCCCTGTTTTCGGGAACTTGACCAGGGATTTTAGGTTCTTTCCCAGGCTGAAACCCTTCTTCCTCTGAATCAGCAAAGCTTCCGGGCTTGCCTGTTTTGTGTCATCCCCCGCAATGTAGTCATAATTCAGATCAAGCAGCGCTTGAAGAGTGTTCTGATCGTAAATCGCCTCAGGCGGCCTGAAGCCTCGCACTTTTCTGCCTGAAAGCTTTTCGAGCATAGCCCTGCCGTTTGATAATCTCTCAAGTTGTGTATCAAAAGGCTGCCCCTGGTAAACATCTATCCCGTGCAGGCCAATCTCAAATTTTTTATTCGAGTAAATCTTCCTGAAAACTTCTTTGTTCTGGTTTGAAAGCTCAGGAACGCAGAAGAAAGTCGCCGGAATTCCTTTTTCGGTAAGCACATTCACGGCATTCTCGGCGTTAGGGAATTGATCTTCCGTGTCCTCGGCAAAAACGACAGCGGCTCTTTTCCCGTTTGGCCAGTGGTCTTTATAAAACATCGGGCGGAAAGAGACAAAACTCATTATATTGTCCATAACCTTAGTCCAGACTTTTTGGTCCGCCGGATTGCCTACGATTGCCCCCATTGTAAAGCTTATCCATACAAACCTTGCTTTAAGGTAATTGCCGTGAGCCAGGCCCGAAATCTCGGAGAACTTGTCGTTCCCGTAAACATAAGGTTTTTGTTCCCAGTAGGAATCAATCTGCGTGCGGGGTTCTATGATGTTCGCGGAAATGGGCTTGTTATACGTGTTTACGCCAAGCCTAAACCCTGCCGGGACATCGTATGAAAGCATGCTGGTCCCGTCAAGGATAAGATAGGCGACTGAATTATCCGACTCTTCGTTTTTTACGTCTGAGAAGGAATAGCCGCCGATAACTTCGCTTAAGAACGAGGAGTCTTTCCAGATACCGTTCTCATCTCTGCAGCCGGTATAACCTTCCAGAATCAGCCCCTTCCTTTCTTTTGAAGCAAAATCCCTTAGTTTTTCAATTTGCTTAGTTGAAAGACAGATTGCAAAAGGAAGAACAATGGTATCGTAAGCGGCGAGATCTCTGTTGAGAAAATCAACTTCTGAGACGACCTCGTAACTGACATTGGTTTGTTTAAGGAAATTTCTCCACATGACCGTGTATGGTTCTTCTTCCGGGGGGCTGTTAAACAGTCTTTGGGTTGATTCGCTCTTAAGCACGAGCACTCTTTTCTTCATGGTCAGAGAGCTCAAGCTTTGATCCCCTGTTTTTGTAATGCTGTTTAGGAACTGCCCAACAGCTCCGTCATAATTTTCCCTGATTACCCTTCCATAAAAAAAGAACGAAGACCACGCAAGCAAAATCATTACGGAAAAAACAGAGATAGCTCTGAAGATACTCCTGTCTGCCTTATCTGCCTTTTTCGTTTCCATTTTTTTGCTCCTCGTCTTCCTTAAATGGATTGTAAAGTTTAAGGATTTTCGGCCTGGCCGGAACCACTACCTTTTTTACCGGAATATTAATGGGGAGTGATGACGTGGAAGGACCTTCTGTTTTTACAATATTAATTGTTGTCGAACCCTCTTCTTCCATGTTTTTCCTTCTCTTTCTTCTGCTTATAATATATACCGTGACTGCAAAAATTATTGTGACTATTGTTGCAATCAGTATGATAGTTGTCATAAGCGTAATCATACTTATTGAAGCCATTTTAACCCCCTGTCCGCGCTATCGAAACTAATGAAATACCAATAAGCAATAATACCGCTTATATTTATTATATTATAACACCCTAGAATTTTTTGTCAATATACCTTATTCACGCGATTATCGCTGATAACACAATAGTTACTGCGAAATAGTTGGCAAGTCTTTTCATGGAGCCTCGTATTATCAAAGCAGGACAATGCTTTTTGGGCTCCATACGGCAACCCTAAAGAGCTTGCCCAGAAACCCCGGGAAACGATATAGTCGATAATCCGGATTTACACCGTCAACTGCCCTTGACTATTCCGGCAAGTTCCAAAAGATATTCCCTGACGCCCGCCTCATTTGAGAAGTTGTACCCCAGTTTCCTGAATTTTTCATTTCCTGTCACGGAAGCCTTCAAAGGCCTGCCAAATAGGCTGCTCTCTGAGCCTGAAATCTGTTTTACATATTGTCCCATAGAGAGAGCAGTTGTTGTCCGGTCATTTAGCACGTTATAAATCTCGCCTTTGGTCTTCTTATTGCCAATGACCGAAACCATCGCGCCGGCTGCATCGCGCGCGCTTACAAGATCAAAATCGCCCTCAAGCTTTACCCTGCTGATATTGTTAACTATCTGTTTTGTTTCTTTATAGAACGCCATCCGGCCGGTCTCCCTGAAGATGCCGTAGACCCAGCCAATCCGAAGAGAGCAAATATTAAAATTCCATTCCTTTGCCATCGCGTAAACATAAGCGTCTATGGCCGCCTTATACGCGCCGTACTCTCCATCCGGGCGGCATGCTGCCGTCTCAACGGCTTTTTTTCCCGCCTGCGCTCCGTAAGCGGCCCTCGAACTTATAAAGACAAACTGCTTCACTCCGCGCTTCCTGGAGAAGTCCATGAATCTGAAAGTTCCGAGCACATTGTCCTCAAAGAACCCGAGGGGATCCGCCAATTCATCAACATCGTGACTGTAACCGCTGTGAATTACCGCGTCAACCCCTTTCAGCATTAAAGAAGTCTCTTTCTCGCTTTCAAATTTCAAGTCGCCGAAATACTTTTCAGCCTCCTCCGGAAGAGAGTTCAGATTGGCGCTATTCTTTCTGACAAGGACACGCAGGCTCCAACCCTTTTTCAGGATCTCTTCGCAGGCGTACCCGCCGACAAATCCTGTCGCGCCGGTCAAAAGAACTCGCATAGTTACCCCCTTGCCACAAATTAAAAAGGGCTTGATAAATCAAGCCCTTTTTGTTTTAAAGAATGCTGATTACAGGCCAAGCAACTGTTTCGCCTTATCAACAGCGGAGGCCGCATCCGGCGCGTAGCCTGAAGCGCCAATCTCGTCCGCGTAAGACTGGGTCACGGGCGCCCCTCCAATCATGGTCTTAGCATTAAGCCCGGATTTCTTGATCTCATCAATAACCGCTTTCATTGAGACCATGGTGGTAGTCAGCAGAGCTGAAAGCGCAACAAGTCCGGCTTTGCTGTCTCTCGCGGCTGCGACAAATTTTTCCGGCGGAACATCTATTCCGATATCCACAACCTTAAAACCGGCGCCTTCAAGCATCATTGAAACCAGGTTCTTGCCGATGTCATGCAAATCGCCTTTCACGGTACCAACAACAACAACACCGAGAGGCTGAATGTCCGCTTTTACAAGCAGCGGTTTTAACAGTTCCATGCCTGACTTCATTGCCCTTGCGGCGATGAGCACTTCAGGAACATAAACTTCATTTTTCTTGAACCTTTCGCCGACATAACCCATACCGGCGATGAGCCCGTTGCTGAGAATATCCTGTACCCGAACCTTCTCGTCAATAGCTTTTTGAACAAGCTCTTTCACTTTCGCTGCCTGCCCTTTTATTACCATTTCCTTGATCAAATTCAAATCCGCCATAACCCCTCCCCTTAAGAAATGAGTGCGATTTTTATCTTTCCCGCCGCGCCTACGACAGGAACTTTAGTATTTTAGGGATAAAAACCTGCCTTGTCAATATAAAAACTGACTGACAGAGCCGCAAAACCGCGTGTCCCGGCACAATTCACCCGTTTTCCTTTCTCATCGCTTCAAGAGCGGTTTCAAAGTCAAAAGGGAAAGGGGCTTCAAAGGTCATGAATTTCCCTGTAACCGGATGGGCAAAACCCAAACTTCCGCAATGCAGGGCCTGCCTGCCTATAAACTTGCTTGCGTTCCCGTATTTGACATCTCCGACTACCGGATGCTTTATATGCGCCAGATGAACCCTTATCTGGTGGGTACGTCCGGTCAAAAGGTCAAGTTCAACAAGCGCGCCGTGCGCGAAATCTTCCACCACCCTGTATATTGTCACCGCCTGGCGCCCGTCAGTGCTTATTGACATTTTCTTCCTGTCGAACCTGCTTCTTCCTATCGGCAGGTCTATTTTTCCGGATTTATTCTTGAAAACTCCGGCTGCCAGCGCGTAATACTTTTTCTTTACGGTCCTTGCCTTGAACTGATCGGCGATATTTGTAAGCGACTTTTTTGTCCAAGCTATGACCATCGCCCCGGAAGTATCCTTATCAAGCCTGTGAATTATGCCGGGGCGAAGCGGGTCCCCGCTGTCTTCAGGCTGTTTCTTATAGAGCAGCGCGTTAACGATAGTTCCGGTATAGTTGCCCTGGGCAGGATGGACCACCATTCCCGCCCTCTTGTTTATAACCGCTATTTCGCTGTCTTCAAACAGTATTTCTAGCGGTATATCCTCCGCGACAGCTTCGACTCTTTCAGGAATCGGCAGCTCTATAACAATCTTGTCGCCAGCTTTCAGCCCCATGCTGGCTTTGGCCGGAACCCCGTTAATCCTGACAAGGCCGAGTTTGATAAGTTTTTGAATAGTGGAACGGCTTTCGGCTATCTGGCTGGCAAGGAAGATATCCAGCCGCAGGTTTGACTTCTGCTTGAGCTCAAACTCTCGGATTTGCATTTTTCTTTTTTCCGGAGAACGCGATACGGAGAATGACTGCCGCGGAGAGAAGCCCGAGACTTATCCATTGGGAAACGGAAAGCGCCAGAAAAGAAGGCCCCCTGAAATCGCCCCTCAAAAATTCGACCATAAATCTGAGCAGGCCATAAAGAGCCAGATACATTTGAAGTATCTGACCGTCATATTTCTTCTTAACGGAATTCAAGGCCAGAAAAATCAAAGCAAGTCCTGCGGCCTCGTAGAGCTGCGTGGGAAGATGCCTCAGGTGGTCGTTGAGCTCCGGGAAGACGAGCCCGAAAGCGTTGTTCTCCAGGCCATAGCAGCAGCCTTTCGTGAAACATCCGAACCTTCCGAAAATGTGCCCCAGGACGAGGCCCTTGGAAATACTGTCGGCAAATTTAAGCGGATTTATTCCGTATTTCCCGGAAACAATAAAGAATACGGGGACGGCCGCGAGAAAACCTCCGTAGTAGACAAGCCCGCCTTCCCAGACCTTGAGCATCAAAAGAGGGGAAGCGAGGTAGTAGTCCAGGTCGGTAAGGATGTAGAGAACCCTCGCTCCGAGCAGGCCGGCTACAAATACCCAGACTATCACGTCAAGAGAAACATCTCTGCTGATACCGTCCCGCGAAGCAGCTCTGACGGTGTACAGCGTCCCGAAGAGGAAACCAAGCGCGACAAAAAGTCCGTAGCCGTAAACCGTAAACGGCCCTATAGTGAACAGCGACGGAATCAAGCGGCTCCCTCTTTATTTCTTATGATGTAGACGAGAAGCATCACAACGCCTATGTTGATACAGGAGTCTGCAACATTGAAGATCGGCCATTTAAGGTTCTGATTGAGCCCAACTTCGATAAAATCAATTACTTCTCCTATCCTTACCCTGTCAATGAAATTCCCCAGGGCCCCTCCGACAATTAAGCCGAAGCAAGCGCGCACATAGCCGCTCTTTTTTATCAGTCCTCTAAAAGACCAGAGGATAAGGGCTATGACCGCCCCGGTGGTAACTGCGAAGAAGGGGACACGGAAAGCATCCGGTATATTTGAGAGCATGCTGAAGGCCACACCTTTGTTTCTCGTATAGGTTATGTGAAAGATGTCCCGGAGAACAGGAAGAGACTCGTAAAGCGCCATGTTGCGGACTATGAGGATCTTGCTCAGCTGGTCAAGAGCGACAACCCCCGCCGAGATAAGGTAAATAAGATACATCTGGCTCCTTGTTTAGCTTACTCTAATACTGTTTTGTTTCTTTGAGTACTCCAACGCATCTTCCGCATAGGCCGGGGTGATTCGCGTCAGACCCGACCGTGCCGCTCCAGTTCCAGCAGCGCTCGCACTTCTTTCCGGAAGCCTTGCCTACCGAGACCGAGTCTTTAGTTCCCTTCTCAAGACTGACTTGCGAGACTATGAACAATCCCGGCAGGTCTTTTTCCATTCCTTTGAACACTTCGTAATCTTTCGCGTCAGAGAAAGACAGAGAGAGCGCGGCTTCGTAAGGATGGCCAATCTCTTTTTTGTTTCTGAAATCCTCAAGCAGCTTCAAAGCTTCAGCCCGCACCTCGATTACCCTGCCAAATTTCTCCGAAAGTTCCGCGCCGGCAAGCTCAGGCTTGTAAACCGGAAAATCGGAAAGATGTACCGACACGGGAAGTTCAGATAATTTACGAAGCTCCTGCCAGATTTCTTCTGAGGTATAGGAAAGGATCGGCGCAAGCATCCCGGCAATGTCTTTAAGTATCTCGTACATGGCTGTCTGGCCCGAGCGCCTGACAGACGAAGCCGGAGCGTGCACGTAAAGCCTGTCTTTCAGTATGTCCAGGTAGAAGGAACTCAGGTCAACCACGCAGAAGTTGTAAATGAGCTGATAGAACTTGAAGAATTCATATTTTCCATAAAGTTCCCGTGCTTCTTTTACAACTTCGTTCTTCCTGTGCAGCATATACCTGTCAAGCTCCGTCAGTTTGTCGTAAGGAAGCGCGTCTTTTCCCGGATGAAAATCATAGAGGTTGCTTATCAGATACCTGGCTGTGTTCCTCAGTTTCCTGTAGGCGTCCTGCAGGCGGGCCAGGATCTCTTCGGAGAATCTGACATCATTCATATAATCGCTTGCTGCTACCCACATCCTTGTAATATCGGCGCCGTACTTCTTGCAGGCTTCCTCGCCGGTCACCAGGTTGCCGAGAGACTTTGACATCTTCTTCCCTTCCCCGTCAACCACATAGCCGTGCGTGAGCACATTCTTGAAGGGAGGTTTGCCCTCGAGCGCCGCGCTCGGAAGAAGGGACAATTGAAACCAGCCGCGGTGTTGATCGCTGCCCTCAGAGTAAAGAGAGGCCGGCCATTCAAGCGCCGCGTTTTTCTTTAAGACCGCGTAATGGGAATTTCCGGCGTCAAACCACACATCAAAAACATTCATGTCCTTCTTGAAAGAACTTCCCCCGCACTTTTTGCATTTGTAACCCGGCAGGACAAATTCCGAAACTTCCTTTTCAAACCACGCGTCGCTGCCTTCTTTCGCGAAAACAGCAGTTATGTGATCCAGAGTCGCCCCGTCGGTAACCGGTTCGGCGCAGTCTTCGCAATAAAGTATCGGAAGCGGAACCCCCCAGTATCTCTGCCTGGAAAGGCACCAGTCCGGCCTTCCGGAAAGCATGCCGGACATCCTGTTCTCGGCTGAAGAAGGAACCCAGCCGACTTCCTTTACCATCTGAAGCATCCTGGTCCTAAGTTCCTTGTGCTCAACTGACATAAACCATTGTTCGGTAGTCCTAAAAATAACCGGCTTATGGCAGCGCCAGCAGTGAGGGTAGGAATGCGAAACTTCTTCAGTATGGATCAGCGATCCTTTTTCCTTAAGCAGGTTTACAACCTCGGGATTAGCCGCAAAGACTTTTTTACCCTTAAAGAGCGGCACCTCTTCGGTAAAGACGCCGGAACCGTCAACCGGGCAGAAAGCGGGAAGTCCGTACTTCTTTCCTATTATGAAATCGTCTTCGCCGTGCCCCGGCGCAGTATGGACAACTCCGGTTCCGTCCTCATCGGTTACATGGGAACCCAAAATGGCGACGCCTTCTTTTTCCATGAACGGGTGCCTGTACTTAATGCCTTCAAAAGCCGAGCCTTTTATTCCTGTCTTGGCAGCCTCATATTTGAACCCCGCTTTTCCGGCAACGCTTTCGGCAAGTTTTCCGGCGAGAATATAGTAATCCTCACCTGTCTTAATGATAGAGTATTCTATTTCCGGATTAAGCGCGACCGCCAAATTTGACGGAATGGTCCAAGGAGTTGTGGTCCAGACAACAAAATACGCCTTCGCCCCTTTGGCGTCAAAAACTTTGGAGAGGCCTTCGGTTATCTCAAACCTCACATATATTGCCGGGGAGCTGTCGTCTTCGTATTCAACTTCCGCGTCCGCGAGCGCGGTCCTGTGATTTATGCACCAGAGCACCGGACGCAGTCCTTTGTAGATATAACCTTCTTTCACAAGCCGCGAGAAAGTGGAAATTACGGTTGATTCATAACCGCGATCCAGGGTCAGATAGGGATTCTCCCAATCGGCAAAAATGCCGAGCCGCTTAAACTGGCCCCGCTGGATATCAACATACTTAAGAGCATAGTCGCGGCAGGCCTTTCTGAATTTTATAATTCCCTCTCTCGTGTTCTCGACTTTGTGTTTTTCCGCGACCTTGTGCTCTATCGGCATTCCGTGGCAATCCCACCCAGGAACGTACGGAGAATCAAACCCGGCCATGGTTTTGTATTTAACAACCATGTCCTTAATCACCTTGTTCAGGACTGTGCCGACATGAATGTCGCCGTTCGCGTACGGCGGGCCGTCGTGAAGCACGAACTTCTCCGCGCCGGCGCGATTTTCCCTGATTTTCGCATATAGATTTTCCCGCTCCCACAAAGCCTGCTGGACCGGCTCCCGGACAGGGAGGTTTGCCTTCATGGCAAAAGATGTGTTTGGCAGATTAAGCGTCTTTCCGTATTCCATTTTATTCCCTTCCTTTTCCTGAAGCCCGGGTAATATTCGAGCCTTCTGATTTTCCGTGAAATTCTTCTTGATGCGGTTTAGCGGGTAAGTTTTAGCATCTCTTTGACGGCTCTTTCAAGCCCGGCAAAGACAGCTCTGGAGATAATGCTGTGCCCGATGGAAAATTCTTCTATCTCTTTTATTTTTCTCATCCGCGCCATGTTCTCATAGTTAAGACCGTGTCCGGCGTTGATGCCAAGCTTTAACACTGAGGCAAACCCGGCGGCGTCGCGCAGTTTAAGAAACTCTTGGTCTCTCGCGGCCTTGGTTTTCGCATCGGCATAAGTCCCTGTATGAAGCTCAATAAGGTCAGCTCCCAGATATTTCGCCTGCCTAACCTGTTCCAAATCAGGGTCTATGAAAAGACTGACGATGATTCCTGATTTTTTAAGTTTTTCAACAGCCCTGCCGACTTTCAAAGCGCCCCTAACGCAATCCAGGCCGCCTTCCGTGGTAAGCTCCTGCCTCTTTTCCGGAACCAAAGTAGACCACTCCGGCTTGACTTTCATGGCAATCTTAACTATCTCGGGATAAACTGCCATTTCAAGGTTTAATTTAGCCCTGACATATTTTCTTACTTCAAACACATCCCGGTCCTGCACGTGCCGCCGGTCTTCGCGCAGGTGCATGGTAATGCCGTTAGCCCCCGCAGCGACCACGACTCTTGCCGCTGCAAGGACAGAAGGATACAAACCAAGCCTCTGCTGGCGCAAGGTGGCGACGTGGTCTATGTTTACATTAAGTTTGGACATTGTCCCTTCAAAAAAAAGTTTGTAAAGTTTATAAGGTCACAAGTTCAATAAGGAAGTGCAACACTTAGGAGGTTATGATAACCTAAGTGTCTATGAAAAAGCAATATAAGCACTTCAGTATCGAAGATCGAGATTTGTTATGTGCGTATCACAATCAAGGCCTAAGTATCTCAAG
>CAITPB010000198.1 GCA_903894145.1 Candidatus Firestoneibacteriota bacterium
AATTACTTTATACCCGCTTAACAGTGGTTCTGTATAAATCAACGATGTCAAACGGCAAGGCAAAGAAAAAAATACTGTTTATCTGCGAGTGCAACTCGGCAAGATCTCAGATAGCGGAAGGTATGCTAAGGAAACTTTACGGCCATGAGTACGACGCCTACAGCGCCGGTATCAGGCCGGGCAAGCTGGATCCGAAAGCGATAAAAGTAATGAAAGAGATTGGAGTTGACATCTCACTTCACTACGCTAAAGATTTAAAGGGTTATATTCCGTTCAAGTTCGACACGCTGGCGCTGGTTTGTGACAGGGCGGCGAAGATGTGCGAGGAAACTCCGAAAGCCAAGAACACTTTAAAACGAGGTTTCAGCGATCCCGCGGTGATTCTATCCGCGGACGAGCTTGAGCCTTTCAGAAAAACCAGGGAAGAAATGCGGGAATGGATAAAGACCGTATTCGGCTGAAGGCTACAGGGAGGTGTAAAAATACATTTCAAAGTAGGAGTGAAAGAATAAAATTCAAGGAGGAGAAATGTCAAAGTCTAAAATAATTTCAGCAGTAGTAGCAGTGCTTTGCATTACCGGCGTGGCTTTTGCCGGCGAAACAGATTTGTTAATCCAGAAACTTCTCGAGAAGAATGTTCTGGACGGCGGAGAAGCGCAGCAGTTGATAGCGGAAACGAAAGATGAAGTCAGCAAAAACCTCGCTACAGCGAAAGCGGAAAACGTGCCGACCTGGGCACAGAAGATCACTTGGTCCGGCTACACTCAGTTCTCTTTCACTGACAACCCGACACTCGGCGGTATTGAACCTTTCACGGTAAAAAGAGCAAGGATAGCTATGACCGCGAAACTCAATGACTGGGCAACGTTCAAGATTCAGCCGGATTTCTCAGGAATTCAGATCAATAACGCGCAGACTTCGGGAACAGCTACCGTAACGGGTTCAGGAATAGTAGGAACCGCTAAGTCTAACGCAAATGTTCTGACTGCAGTTCCGATGGTTGATGTGGCCTTCAAAGAAATCTGGGCAGACCTTATCGCGGACAGAGACTACGCGACATTCAGGATCGGACAGTATCACCAGCCGTTCGGTTTCGAACTTCCGTATTCTTCTTCAAGAAAGAAGGTTTTTGACACTCCGCAGTACATGACAAACGTTCTTGCCGCGGATTATGACTACGGCGTTCAGCTCTGGGGCAACCTTCCGGGCAGCGCAAAACAGTACTTGCAGTACCGTCTGGCAGTCATCAACGGCAGCACTTTTGGCGCGGAAACAAATCCTTACAAGGATTATTCAGTAAGGCTTTGCTCCACAGTATTACCGGGACTTGAACTCTCCGGTTCTGCTTATTTAAGGAATCTTGCCGGCAGCTACCAGAACAGCGAAGATCTTTACGCGAAATATGAAAGCGATTCATTCTTCTCTCTTGTCAGCAACTGCCCCACTTTCTTCACTTTTGAAGTTGTAGGCGGTTATGACAAGAACAATGTGAACCAGGTTCTGGATTCCATTGTAACACTTGAAGTCCAGCCTTTCGGGTTGCTTATGCCCTGCCTTTCAGGCATAGCTCCTGTATTAAGAGCGGAACAGTGGGACCCGAATCAGAATGACGGCGGGGGCGATGTAATTAACTACTACACAGTCGGCGTAAACCTGTACCTTGATCCCGCGGTCAGGATTCTCGTTGACTACCGCATGAGGGATGTAAAACCCGAACTTAACATTGCAAACGTAATGGTTCAGCTCAACTACTAAATCTAACAAGGAGGATACATGAAATTACTTAAAGTTATGGCTTCTGCGGCTGTTGTACTTACTCTTGCCGCTTCGGCAAGCGCGGAAAAAGCAAAAATAGTGATGGAAGGTTCAACCACGGTTCTTCCGATAGCGCAGGCTGCGGCAGAGGCGTATATGGATAAGAATGCTGACGTAAACATCACCGTCAGGGGCGGCGGTTCAGGCGTGGGGATATCTTCTTTGATGGATTCAACTTGCGATATCGGCAACTCTTCGAGGCCCATCAAAGGTTCTGAAATTGCGGTTGCTCTGACAAAAGGCGTCGATCCTAAAGCCAACGTGATAGCAATGGACGGGATTTGCGTCATCGTCAATCCTGCGAACGGCGTTTCAGCCCTTTCCAAGAAGCAGGTTAAACAGATATACACCGGCGAGATTAATGACTGGTCAAAAGTCGGCGGCACACCCGGAAAGATTGTAGTGGTATCCAGAGACACTTCCAGCGGCACATACGAAGCGTTTGGTACCCTTGCGCTCGAAGGCGCAAAAGTAAGGCCTGATGCAATGCTCCAGGCGTCTAACCAGGCTGTTGCTACCACAGTAGGCCAGACTGCCGGCGCTATCGGCTACATCGGGCTGGGCTATGTAACATCTTCTGTAAAAGCAGTTACGCTTAACGGCGTAGACTGCAGCAAGGCAACAGTTTTAAACGCAAGCTACCCTTACTCAAGGCCGTTGTTCATGTACACCAATGGCAAGCCTCAGGGCGAGATCAAGAAATTCATCGGCTGGCTGCTCAGCGCAGACGGGCAGAAGCTTGTTGAAACACAGGGATTTGTTCCGCTGAAATAGGAGTTAATGGAGGCGGCGGGCCCGGAAACGGGCCCGCCGGCTTAAAAAAATGTACAAAACAAAAGAAAAAATATACGAATGGATATTCATGGCGACGGCCTTCTCGTCGCTTATTTTTTTGCTTGGAATTATAATTGTCCTGTTTAACGAAGGCCTTCCGATATTTAAAGATGTGGGCGTGTTTCAGTTTATTTTTGGCTCGTCCTGGTATCCCACGCATATCCCGCCGGAATATGGAATATTCCCGGTCATAATTGGTTCCTTTGTTGTCACTTTAGGCGCCATGTTTATAGCTGTTCCTCTCGGCATGGGAAGCGCGTTATACATTTACGAAATGGCCAGCGAGAAGCAGCGGAATATCTTAAAACCTGTAGTCGAGTTGCTCGGCGGCATACCGTCTATTATTTTCGGATTTTTTGGAATGGTTATCATAGCTCCTTTTCTTCAATCTGTGCTGAAAATACCGACTGGACTGTGCGCTTTTACAGGCATGGTTGTGCTTGGAATAATGGCTATACCGGTGGTTTGCAGCATCGCGGAAGACGCGCTGAGTTTCGTCCCTAGAAGTTATCGCGAGGCATCTTACGCGCTGGGCGGCAACAGGTGGCAGACCTTAATCAGGGTAGTTATCCCCGCCGCGGGCTCAGGCATCTCAACCGCGATAATACTTGGCGTGAGCCGTGTCATAGGAGAAACCATGACCGTTCTGATGGTAACCGGCGGAGCGGCAATGATACCTAAATCAATATTTGACCCTGTAAGACCAATGACTTCAACAATAGCTGCCGAAATGGGGGAGGCAGCTATGGGCAGCCCTCACTATCACTCGCTTTTCGCCATAGGTTTGATATTGTTTCTAATAACTCTGGTTTTCAATGTAATAGCGGAAGTGATCAGCAGAAAATACAGAATTAAACTGGGGTTAGACGTATGAGCATACTAAAACCTAAAACAACGCAGGCTATTGGATTTGGAGTGCTGATTGCCTGTATAATAATCACAATACTTTTCCTTGGTTCTCTTCTGTATTTTATAACTTCCAGAGGAATAGGGATAATGTCCTGGCAATTCCTTACAGATGTTCCAAGGAAAGCTATGACCGAAGGCGGAGTAGCTCCGGCTATTGTTGGAACGCTTTATCTGACGATTGGCGCCGTGCTTATCGCGCTCCCGTTGGGATTGATAACGGCAATCTACATAACCGAATACGCTATTAAAGGCGTAATTATCAACATAATCAGGTTAAGCGTAAATAACCTTTCAGGCGTGCCTTCCGTGGTTTTTGGCCTCTTTGGCCTTGCGCTTTTCGTTAAATACATGGGGCTCAATGTTTGTATCCTTTCGGGTTGCCTCACACTCGCAATACTAATACTACCCGGGATTATCTCGGCTTCCTACGAGGCAATCGTCGCGGTTCCGCAATCGATGAGAGAAGCCTCTCTGGCTTTAGGCGCGACAAAATGGCAGACGATAAAGAAAATAGTTGTCCCTACTGCGTTGCCGGGGATAATGACCGGAGTGATTCTGGCTGTAGGAAGGGCCGCAGGAGAAACGGCGCCGATTCTTTTCACCGCCGCCACATTTTATATGAGAGGTTTCCCAAACGGACCGATGTCAGAAACGCTTGCGCTGCCCTATCATATATACGCGCTGATGACTGAAGGAACTCATCCTGACAAACAAAGAGCGATTGCTTATGGATGCGCTTTTGTGCTGCTTATTTTGGTTATGGCAGTATCGGCGCTTGCTATTTATTTAAGACAAAGGCAAAGGAGAAAGTATGGATAATAATTTAAATGAAACCGTAAGGGTCAAAGCAGACAATATTAATTTCTTTTACGGAAGCAAGAAGGCGCTAAACGGGATTAACATGGATATAAACGCCAACAAAGTAACCGCGTTGATCGGGCCTTCCGGCTGCGGTAAATCAACCTTCCTGCGCCTTATAAACAGGATGAATGACCTGATTGGCTCGTCGAGGATTGAAGGAAAACTGCTTTTGGACGGAAAAAATATTTTCGACAAGGATGTTGATGTCGTTGAATTGAGAAGAAGGGTTGGAATGGTCTTCCAGAAGCCGAATCCATTCCCAAAATCAATTTATGAGAACATGGCGTATGGGCTGGAGATTAAAGGCATAAAGGACAAGAAATTCATTGACGAAAAAGTATTTGATTCCTTGAAAAAAGCGGCTTTGTGGGACGAGATTAAAGACCGCTTAAATGACAGCGCTCTCAGGCTTTCCGGCGGGCAGCAGCAGCGCCTTTGTATAGCAAGATGCCTTGTTGTTGAACCTGAAGTGATTCTATTTGACGAACCCTGCGCGAGCCTGGACCCTATATCTACCAGAAAAATTGAGGAACTGATTATTGAGCTCAAGCAGTTCTACACCATAATAATCGTAACCCACAATATGCAGCAGGCGGCGCGTGTTTCTGATTATACGGCATTCATGTACCTGGGTGATCTTATAGAATTCGGGCATACGGAAAAACTCTTCACAGTTCCCAAAGATAAACGAACTGAAGAATATCTTACCGGAAAATTCGGTTGAGCCCGGAGCCTGTCATGCAGAACATACTTTTTGTCTGCGTTGAGAACGCCGGGAGGAGCCAGATGGCTGAGGGCTTCGGGAATCTGTTTGGCGCCGGCAAAATAAACGTTTATAGCGCGGGTTCAAAACCCAGGAAACATGTTCACGAGTACGCCATAGAAGTAATGAAAGAGAAGCATATTGATATCTCTAGTAGCAGTCCGAAAAGTTTTAACGGGCTTCCTGTTGCCAGATTTGATTATGTCGTGAATATCGGTTGTGAGGATGAATGCCCCGTTGTTCCTGTCCGCGAAGTGCTAACGTGGGACATACCGGACCCTAAAAACGGCTCGGTCGAAAACTACCGGAAAGTCAGGGATATAATAGAGAAGAAAGTTAAGACATTAATGGAAGCGCTGCATAACTAAAAAGTTGAAACCGGAGGAAAGATGCAGGAGAAAATTGACGCAATAAGAACGGAAATAACCGCCTACGCGAGCTATATTGATAACATGGTCGAGAAAAGCGTAAAAGGCTTTTTTCTCAGAGATAAAGCGCTTCTCATTAACATCATAGAAAAACTTGAACCTGTGGCGAATGACGAAGAAATGCGTCTCGATGAAGTTTGTGTTAACTTTATTGCCCGTCAACAGCCTGCAGGCAAGAACCTGCGCCAAATAATAATGACCCTCAAAATGACAAATGACCTTGAACGCATGGGAGACCATGCGGTCAATATTGCCCAGAGTTCTCTCTTTCTCGTGAAAAGTGAAGCAGTCAACGAATTCAAGGATATCAAGATTATGGGAGATGAGGCAATTAAGATGCTTCGTGACAGCCTGCAAGCATTTATGACAGAAGATTCCGCGCTTGCGAAGTCGGTATGCAAACATGATGATGTGGTCGACGAGTTGCGTGAACAAATACTCCGGCAAATTGTCATTTCTGTAGGCAAAGATCCTTCTTTTGTCGAGCAGGGCCTTCACCTGGTGCGTATTATCAGTAACATAGAACGCATTGCGGATCTTGCCACTAACATCTGCGAAGATGTTATCTTTATAGCAGAAGGCACATCCATCAAACACAATAAAAACCTTTAGTTTGAAAAACATTTTATCAACTTAAGCGGGGGATTCTTGATACGCAACTTTGAAGATTTTCTTGGCGTTAAGGACAGACTTCTTTACCTCGGCAGCATCATAGAAACAATGGTAATCAGTTCGGTCAAGGCCCTTGTAGAAAGAAGAGAAGTGCTTGCTAGTGC
>CAITPB010000199.1 GCA_903894145.1 Candidatus Firestoneibacteriota bacterium
AGGCATGACGCCCGGAGTAAAACTTGTTTACATCCGCGAGGGTATAGACGATTACAGGTACATTACCTCGCTTGAAAAGAAGATAACCGAGCTATCCGGGAACGCGGCGGCGGCCAATGATGTTTCGGCTGCAAAGAGGGTTGTGGAAGAAGTGAGAAACAGGGTGCCGGATTACCCTGCTAGCGGAATACAGACCGGCTACGAAGCAGGCGAGACGGCCGTTGTGAAAAACCCGGCGGAATTGCTTAAGTCGCTCCGGTATAAGATAGCGAAACAACTGGAAAACCTCTCCAAATACTAAAATTCGCATAAATATTGCCTAAGACAAAGCCGGGAGGTAACTCCCGGCTTTTCTTTTGCGTTCTCTTGCCTTGAAAACGCAGGTTCTTTATGCTAATCTTGCAATAATGAAAAGGGTTTCGGTCCTTATTCCATTGTTGCTTCTGGCGCTTCTTTCCGGCTGTTCGAACAGGGCGAAGCCGGTAGCCCTGGACATTCCCAAAGGCGTGGTTTCAATGAAGGGCCTTAAGCTCACTCAGACCAGCGAAGGAAAGCTGACCTTCCAGATTGCCGCCGGGGAAGCCTGTATCTACCAGAGCGAAAACCTTATTAAGTTTTACAAGGTAAAGGCAAAATATTTCAGGCTGGGAAAGGAAGTTTCAAATCTTATCAGCGACGAAGGACTGCTGAATACCTCGACAAATGATATTCAGGCTTCCGGTAATGTGTTCCTTAAGTCTTCCGAAGGTTCAATACTTGAGACAGAACAGCTGAACTGGATCAATAAGGGCGGCAGCGTCTACACGGACAAAGCGGTGAAAGTAACCAAGGGCGGGAATGTCATGACCGGTATCGGACTGAAGACGGATATGGCGCTTGAGAACATAAGCATTAAGAAGGTCACAACCAGAATAACAAACGTGGAAACTCTAAAGGAGAACAAAGCGAAAAAATGAGGCTTGTCTGCCTGTTCTCAATGGTGTTTTTACTGCTTGCCGTACCGGCCGGTTCTCAGGATATTCAGGTAACGGATAAAGACCCGATAATAATAAGTTCCAACAGCTGGTCAGCCGATAGCAAAACTCAGGTTATGACTTACAGCGGAAAAGTGGTGGTAACGCATAACGATGATACCCTTTACGCGGAGAAGGTAAGCCTGAAACCCGGGGATGATGTTCTCCTGGCCGAACAGGACGTCAGGTTTGTCGAAAAAAAAGGCAATACGGTAACGGGGGACACGGCCAAATACATAAAATCAAAGAGAGAGCTTGAAGTAACCGGCAACGCTTCTCTTGAGACGGTCGGGACCGAGCGCATCACGACCCGCGTGCGTTCGGACATAATGAAACTTGAGAACGGCGCCGGAAAAGCCTCGGCATCAGGGAATGTGAAAATGGACAGAGGCGATATGACCGTAAAGTGCGGCAAGGCGTACCTTTTTCAGTCTGAAGATAAGGTTGTTTTGGAGGGCTCTCCGGTTGTGAAGAAACAGGAGGATGAATTTTCCGGGGATATCTTCACGATCTATTTCAAAAAACGCCTGCTGATTGCGGATTCCGGCGTGAAGGCCAGGTTTTACGTCAAGGAAACGGAGGCCGTGAAATAATGAGCGTGCTAACTACCTCAGGGCTGTCTAAAAGATACAAAAAACGCGTTGTTGTTGACAATGTTGATCTTCTGGTCAACCAGGGCGAAGTGGTCGGCTTGCTTGGGCCAAATGGCGCCGGCAAATCAACCACCTTTTATATGGTGGTCGGGCTGATCAAACCCAACCTCGGAAGAGTTCTTTTGGATACCAAAGACATTACCGATCTTCCCACCTATGAACGCGCCAGGCTTGGCATCGGTTACCTGCCTCAGGACCCCTCAATATTCAGAAAGATGACGGTAGAAGAAAATATCTACGCCATTCTTGAAACCCTTGACATTTCAAGCGCGGAGCGGTCGGCCCGCCTGAAGGAACTGTTGAACGAATTCGGCATCGCGCATCTTGCCAAGCATATGGCGTATACTCTTTCCGGTGGCGAAAGAAGGAGAGTGGAGATAACCCGCGCTCTTGTGACCCGTCCGAAATTTCTGCTGTTAGACGAGCCTTTTGTGGGAATAGATCCGATCACAGTCGCGGAAATACAACAGGTCATACTTCAACTCAAAAAAAGAGGGCTTGGAATACTTATTACGGACCATAATGTAAGGGAAACGCTTTCAATTACGGACAGAGCCTACATTATATATTCCGGAAAGATACTTATGTCGGGGACCGCGCAGGAGCTTGTTAACGACAAGAAGGCGAAAGAATTCTATCTGGGGCAAAAATTCGCCCTTTAAAAAATAATTATTTACTTGCGGGAGGAAGGAAATGAAGAAAGTACGCATCGGCTTGGTCGGGATTTTGCGCAACGCGAGAGGGCACGGAATTGAGTGCCTGAAGAACAGGAACGCACGGGTAGTGGCAGGCTGCGATGTCAGTCCCGCCGGCAGGGAGCAGGGCCAAAAATGGTACGGGGTTCCGATGTATCCTTCCCTCGCGGAAATGATAAAGAACGAGAAACTTGATGCCGTTATTATTTCCACGCCGAACTGGACACACAGGCAGTTGACGGTCGACGCCCTTAAGGCCGGCCTTAAGGTCCTGTGCGAGAAGCCTATGGCTAACACGCTTTCCGATTCGAAGGCCATGGCTGAGGCCGCAAAAAAGTACAAAGGATTCCTCACAATCGGGTTTGAATTAAAAACCTGCCCGATAATGCTTGAAATCAAGAAGATAGTCGACAGCGGGGAAGTCGGGGAAATTAAACACATCCATTTCCTGCAGACTCCCGGACAAAAAGACAACGACTGGAAGATCAGCCAGAAGCTCTCGGGCGGGCTCTTTATCGAGAAGCTCTGCCACCAGATAGACACTTTCAGGCATTTTCTTGGGGATATGAAATCGGTTGAAGTGTATCACGGGCCGAACACATCCAGGCATTATGAAGTTATGGACAACTGCTACGCGACCTTTGCTTTCAAGAACGGGGCTGTCGCCCATATAAGTTTCATTACCGGACTGGCTGCCGCAAACTACGGGCTGAAAGACAGCGATTATCCGAAATACGGGCATTCCCTCAGGTTTGATTTTATCGGCACCAGGGGCAGCCTCAGTTACAACTACTGGGATAAATCTCTTACGACCTGCAAGCTCGTCAAACAAAAAGACGGGGCGTGGAAGTCAAAGTTGGTTTCAAAAAAGATATTCAAAAAGTACAGCGCGGCCCAGCTTTATGAATCTTTTGTTTATCAGGACAGGGATTTTATTGAAAGAGTCGGGAAGGGGAAAAAGGAATTGTTCACGGCGCTTGATTCCTACAAGACCATGCAGGCGGCTTTTGCCTGCGAGGAATCGGCGAGAAAGAACCGGAAAATACTGCTCTAACCGCGGGAATTACATCCCGAGCAATTGCAGTTCCCTCTGAATTATGAAGAGCGCCCTCGGAAGGTGGAAACAGCCTTTCCACTTTCCTCCTTTTAGAGGAAGCAGGACTTCTCCTCTCCTGTTTAAATAGCCGAACCACTCGCCGTATTTCGCGTCATGGAAATGTTTCCAGCTGTACTCGTGGACCTCCAGGAATTTCTCAAACAGTTCTTTCCTGCCTGTCATTCTGTAGCCTTTCAGCAGCGATATCAGCGTTTCAAGATGGACCCACCATAGTTTCTGATCCCATTCCAGCTGCTGGGGCGGGTGTCCCTGCGCGTCAAGGAAGTAGAAAATGCCGCCGTACTTTTTGTCCCAGCCATGTTTCAGGATGTTTAAGGTTATTTCAGAGCATTTTTCTGCCAATTTCAGGTCGTTTCTTCTTTCGGCGATGTCCATCAGGAACCACATTGCTTCAATACCGTGTCCCGGATTTATGGTCCTGCCCTCAAAAGTGTCCGAGAGGGAACCGTCAGGTTTCACGTGTTCAAATATTATGCCCCGGTCCTTCTGATAGAATACTTCCAGCACTTCTTTAACGCAGGCGTCGAGAGTGCTGTCTATTTCTTTCTTGTCCAGCATCCATTCAAGTTCGAGCATCAGATTGCTGAGTATCATGGGAAGAGAGAAGCTCTTTAGCGGGCGGGTCCCGGGATACGCTTTTGTCCATTTGCCTTTGGGGTTGTCCCTGCGTTTCAGTATTCTTTTGTAGATTTCGTAGGCGCCGGACTTGGCCGCCTTGCTGCCTGAAGCGAGAGAGTACTGGCTCAGCGCCATGCAGGCAAAACAGTCCGAGAAAATATTATACGGCTGGATAAGGGGACTGCCTTTTCTGTCCAGAGAGAAGTAGAAGTTTCCGTCGGCAGCCCTCCCGTGCTTGCTTAAGAAGTCATAGCCGTGAGCGGCTATCTCCAGCCACTTTTTATTCTTTTCAAGGCGGTTGTACAGCATAGAGAAAGTCCAGATCTGCCGTCCCTGAAGCCAGATGAATTTATCCGTGTCGTAGACCGAGCCGTCCCGCTCAAGGCAGGTAAGGTATCCGCCGTACTTTTTGTCAAGGGAGTAGGTTTCCCAAAAATTAAGGCAATCCTCTTTCAGCATTCTAAGATACGCTTTGCTTGTAGCAGGGATTACGGGCATTTGTCCTCCGTATAATAATTTGGCGGGTTTTAGCGGTGTCCTCTCATTCTAACCAAATCTTCATTGTGCGTTTCTATGCCGCGCTTTACCGCCCTGTAGAGCAGGTATCTGCGTTTGAGCAGGATGCGGGTAAGGCTTGAAAATGCAGAGAAAAATGTCCTTACGCGCACTTCCTTGCCTATTGTGAACATCTCGGTGAATTCCAAAGGAGAGGAGGACCTGGCGGCTGCCGTTTCCAGTTTTATTTTTCCTTCCTCAACAAGGCGTTTCAGAGACTGGTTCATGGTAATCATGCCTGCATCCTTGCCGGTGTGGATGTGCAGCGGAATCTGCTGGATGTCGTTATGCATTATCTGGGACCTTATGCCGGGGGTGTTGATCAAGATTTCAACGGCGGGGACCCGTCCTTTCCCCGCGGCTGAAGGCAGAAGCTGCTGGGAAATAATAGCCGCAAGTGATCCGGCAAATTGTGTCCGTATCTGTTCCTGCTGGTTTCCCGGGAAGACATCTATAATGCGGTGAACTGTCTGCGGCGCGTCGATGGTGTGGAGAGTCGCAAGCACCAGATGCCCGGTCTCGGCGGCTGTGATCGCGGTAGAGATGGTATCCAAATCCCTCATTTCTCCGACGAGGATAACATCAGGGCTCTGCCGGACCACGTGTTTCAGCGCGTCCGCGAAAGAATCCGTGTCAATGTTGAGCTCGCGCTGTTCCACGATGCTCAGGTCATTTTCGTGCATGTATTCTATAGGGTCTTCAATGGTGATAATATGACAGCGTTTGTTGGAATTTATATATTGTATCATCGCGGCAAGCGTTGAGGATTTTCCGCTGCCGGCGGGGCCGGTAACCAGTATTAGCCCGCGGGGAAGGAGCGCGAGTTTTTTTAGAATAGGAGGAAGGTTAAGCCCTTCTATTGTAGGCACTTCGAGGGGTACAATCCTAAGGGCGGCAGCCATAGTGCCTTTCTGATAGTAAACATTTATCCTGAAACGGCTGATTCCTTTGATTTCCATGGAAAGGTCAAGGTCTTTCTTCAGGGCAAACTCTTTTACCTGTTCAGGCGTGAGCAATGATTTTACAAGTTCCTGCACTTTTTCTGGTGTAAGCGGCTCAAAGTCAGTTCTGATAACTTCGCCGTCTTTACGGATTATAGGGGGTGTGTTTGCGGTGAGAATCAGGTCTGAAGCGTGCTTTTCAACGCATAAAAGAAGCAGGTTCTGTATCTTCATTGCAGTCCTTTGGACGTTGACAATTATAAAAAGTATAACTTAAGCCTAAAACATAGTCAATACTTGAATTTTTGAGGGGTGACTGCTACAATTGAAGCATGACGAACAAGGGTGTGATAATATTCGGCGATCCGGTCCTTCGAAAGAAAGCTCTCCAGGTCGCAAAAATAGACGACAGGATAAGGGACCTTTCCGCGCGCATGTTTGAGGTTATGAAGAAAGCCCGCGGAGTAGGCCTTGCTGCAAACCAGGTCGGAGCTCTTGAGAGGCTGGTAGTCATTGATACCAACAGGGGCGAGACAAAAGGCCATTGTTTTACGCTTATAAATCCGGAGATCATCGGTGCCAAAGGCGGTGTTAAGCTGGAAGAGGGCTGCCTGAGTTTCCCTGATGTTTCCGCGGAAGTCGAGCGTCCCGAGAAAATAGGTTTCGCCGCGACCGGCCTTGACGGCAAGAAATTTGAGTTTGAGGCCGAAGGTATACTCGCAAGGGCGGTACAGCACGAAATAGACCATTTAAACGGAGTTCTTTTCATAGACCATCTCGGAATCACAAAAAAAATGCTGTTAAAGAAGCAGTTGGAAGAGTTAAAAAAACTATCAAAGAAAAGTTAATAAGGTTTTTAAGGTTTGTAAAGTTTGTAAGGTGAAAATCTAAACCATTTGCAGTCAACTATGGATTAGAATCAGTCGGACTGATTTTGATCTTACCTTATAAACCTTATGAACCTTACAAACCTTAAGAACTTTTGATAGATAGAGGTTTTATGAAAATATTGTACTTCGGCACACCCGAAATAGCCGTCCCCACGCTTGCCGCGCTTTACGCGGGAAAAGCGCATGATATAACGGTTGTCACCAGAGTGGATAAACCAAGGGGCAGGGGCCTGCGGATAAAGGCCTCTCCTGTTAAGGAATTCGCTCTTTCCAATAAGCTGAATGTGCTGCAGCCTGAATCAGTGAAAGACGTGGCTTTTATTGCCGAAACCGAGAAGGGAGCTTACGACCTGATAATTGTGGTATCCTACGGCCAGATAATGCCGGAACGACTTATAAGGGCTGCGAAATACGGCTCCATCAACTCGCATTTTTCTTTGCTTCCAAAACTGAGAGGAGCCGCTCCTATAAACAGGGCAATCATTAACGGAGACAAAGAGACCGGGGTTACCGTTCAGTTCATTGAGTACAAACTTGACAGCGGCGATATTATTCTCAATGAAACTTCGCAAATCCTTTCCGGCGACGACGCTGGAAGCCTCGGCAACAGGCTCGCGGAGCTGTCTGCGAAACTTATACTCGAAGCCGTTGTCCTGATAGAAAAAGGACACGCGCCGCGCCGCCCGCAGGATCATTCAAAGGCGACTCAGGCTCCAAAGATAACCAAGCAGGATACCCGCATTGACTGGGGAAAACCGGCCGAAGAAATTCATAATTTAATACGAGGGCTTTCACCGCTTCCGGGCGCCTCAGCCTGCCTGGGAGGGCACAACATAAAAATACTAAAGAGCGGCCTGTCTGCCGGAAAAACAAAACTTGAACCCGGTCGAATAGGCCCTGCTTCCGGAGCCGGGGTCGCGGTCGGCACAGCTTCAGGGATCCTTTTGCTTCTGGAACTGAAGCCTGAAGGCAAAAGGCTTATGCCTGCCGCCGATTTTGCCCGTGGGCACAATATTGAATCAAAGACGTTTGACACTCTTAAGAAGGAGAGAGAGGGATGAACTATCTGAAAACTGCTTTGCTTTTTGTTGCCATGTTCGCGCTGCTGATAATCGTAGGCGGAGCCGCAGGAGGAAAGAAAGGGATGCTTATTGCCTTCGGCGTAGCCCTGCTGCTGAATTTCTTCACCTACTGGTTTTCCGATAAGATAATCCTTAAGATGTACGGGGCAAAACCCGTGACTGCTTCGGATTACCCGGCTTACTACCACATAGTGAGAGAGCTCTCGGGCCGCATGGAACTGCCCATGCCAAAACTCTATGTCATCAATATGGGAGTGCCCAACGCTTTTGCGACAGGCAGGGATCCCGCACATTCGGCTGTAGCCGTTTCTCCTGAACTGCTGGAGGCGCTTGACAAACAGGAGATTGAAGGCGTGCTCGCGCATGAACTTTCGCATGTCAAGCACAGAGACACCCTGGTTATGATGATAGCGGTTGCCATGGCCACCGCCATCACTCTTCTTGCGGAGTTTGCAAGAATCGCGGCGTTCTTTACCGGCGGGCGCGATGATGACGGGCCGAACCCGGTTGTGATTATCGCCCTTTACCTGCTGGCGCTTATTGCCGCGCCGTTGATACAGCTGGCCGTAAGCAGGACAAGGGAGTATATGGCCGATGAGAACTCGGCTCGCGTGACCAACCGCCCGCAAAGCCTCATTAGCGCCCTTGAAAAGCTCAGCGCCTGGTCGAAGGAAGCTCCGATCACCGGCGGCGTGCCGGCAACGGCAAGCCTTTTTATTGTTAACCCGTTCAAGGAAAACTTTTTCGTAAACCTTCTCTCCACGCACCCGTCGCTTAGCAGAAGGAAAAAGAACCTCGAAAAAGTAGGAAGCGAGCTGGGAGTATTGTAAACGAGGATTTATCGGTGCAATCGAAAGCAGTTGTCGGTGTAATCACACAAAGTTTCTTGTTTTTTTTTGTATGATAAAAGTCATTGCCAATAATAGCCTATATTTAGTATCATCAGACAGAGGTGAACAATATGGAAAATTACAGCTCAAAAGTTATGGACCACTTCAGAAACCCCAGGAATGTGGGCGAGATGGAGAATCCCGACGGAGTAGGCCATGTGGGAAACCCCGTTTGCGGCGACATTATGGAGCTCTACATCAAAGTGAAGGACGGTATTATTACCGACGCTAAGTTCAAGACCTTCGGCTGCGGCGCGGCGATTGCCACTTCAAGTATTTCCACGGAATTGATTAAAGGAAAGAAACTTGAAGACGCGCTGAAACTGACAAACGCGGCAGTTGCCGAAGCGCTCGGCGGACTTCCCAAAGTGAAGATGCACTGCTCGGTGCTTGCCGAACAGGCTCTGAAGAAAGCCATTGACGACTATCTCACCAAGACCACGGGCAAAGGGCTGGGAATTGAGTTTAAAGAAGAAGATCACGAGCACGCAGCTTGTGACAGCGATGAAGAAAAAAAGTAAGACGGGAACCAGGGTTCTCGTTGCAATGAGCGGCGGCGTCGACAGTTCGGTGGCCGCCGCTTTGCTTATGGAAAAAGGTTATGAACCCGTCGGCGTGACCATGAAAGTTTGGGCCGGACGTGAAGACCGCTCTGACGGGTGCTGCTCGCTTTCCTCCATTGAGGACGCAAGGCGTGTGGCAGCGAAATTAGGTATTCCGCATTATGTGATGAACGTTAAAGAGGAATTCTTCCGCAAAGTAATTGAGAAATTTGCCTCGGAATACCTTGCCGGGAGGACTCCCAATCCCTGCGTGGAGTGCAACAGGCATCTTAAGTTTGGACTTCTGTTTCGTAAAGCGCGGGAACTGGGCTGCAAGTATATTGCCACGGGACATTACGCGAGAATAATTAAAGAAAAAAATGGAGCCGGCCTTTTCCTCGCGAAGGCAAAGGACGGCAATAAAGACCAGTCTTATGTTCTTTACTCGTTAACCCAGGGACTGCTGGGGAATATCCTGTTTCCTCTCGGAGGTCTGACAAAGCCGGAGGTGAGGGAAAAGGCGAGAGAACTTGGCCTTGCTGTTGCTGACAAAGAGGAGAGCCAGGAGATTTGTTTCGTTGAGGACAATGACTACGCGGGTTTTATAAAGAGAAACTTCGGCAAAGGAGCGGAACCCGGAAAAATTGTGGATCCGTCGGGTTCTCTTCTCGGGAAGCACAACGGAATAATGAATTATACCATTGGACAGAGAAGAGGGCTCGGGCTTTCCTCAAAAGAACCTCTGTATGTTTTAAAACTGGACGCAAAGCATAACCGGGTTGTAGCCGGCCCTAAAGAACTTGGGTTTTCAAAGCGCTTTACGGTGAAAGAACTTGTGCTTAATCTTCCGCGCTCCGTTAAACGGACAGTCAAAATAAAGGCGAAGATACGCTACAAGCACAAAGAACAGCCGGCTATTTTCGCCATTAAGGGCGGAAAAGGTTTTGTTGAGTTTAAAACCCCGCAGTGGGCTATTACCCCGGGGCAGATAGCCGTTTTTTATCAGGGAAGGAAGGTGGTGGGAGGGGGAGTAATAGAAAGAGCAAATTCGAAATCTGAAATCTGAAATTCGAAAATAGCCGGCAAGATTTTGTTTCGAATTTCGAATTTCAAGCTTCGAATTTATGCGCTTGTGCCAAAGAACACCCCGCCATTCATGGCGGGGATGCCCGCCGGGCCGCTTAGCGGCCGGCGAGGTCTCGCCTCCGGCGGAAATTTGGCACGAATAATTTTTACAATACAGCAGAGACACCCCGGACTTTAGGCCGGGGAGGCTCATGTTTGCCGAGGGTGTTATGGATAATGCCAGACTGATTGCCGACATAGCCAAACTAAAGAAGGACCGCAATGCGGTCATACTTGTGCACAACTACCAGCTTCCTGAGGTTCAGGATATAGGGGATATACTCGGAGATTCCCTGGGGCTTTCCCGCGAAGCCGCGAAGACAAAGGCCGATGTCGTGCTTTTTTGCGGCGTGCATTTCATGGCCGAAACGGCGGCGATTCTCTGCCCTGAAAAGAAGATCCTTATCCCTGACGCTTCCTCCGGTTGCCCTATGGCAGATATGATAACGGCTGAGCAGCTCCGCGCCTTCAAAAAAGAAAATCCCGGCGCGCCGGTCGTCACCTACGTTAACAGCAGCGCTGAAGTCAAAGCCGAGAGCGATTATTGCTGCACTTCAGCCAACTCGGTGCAGGTGGTAAACTCCGTAAAAGAGGATAAGGTTCTCTTTGTTCCTGACAAGTACTTGGGGGCTTATACAGCGAAAAAGACGGGCAAAAAACTTATCCTCTGGGACGGTTATTGTCCCACGCACGCTAAAATCCTTCCGGAGCATATAACAGCAAAGAAGAAGGAATATCCGGGAGCCTTGGTGATGGCGCACCCGGAATGCAGGCAGGAAGTCTGCGCGCTTGCCGATGTGGTGTGTTCAACTGAGGGTTTTATTACCTACAGCAGAAAGGCAAAGGCCACCGATATAATAATTGCGACGGAGATCGGGATGCTCTACCGGCTGAGAAAACTTGTTCCCGGAAAGAATTTCATAGCAGCTTCTGAAACGGCATTATGTCCAAACATGAAAAAGAACACTCTCGAGAAGGTGCTCTGGGCTCTTCAGGATATGAACACAGAGGTAAAAGTCCCTGAGGCCATTAGAGTTAAGGCGAAAAGGGCTATTGACCGTATGTTGGCCGCGGGCTGATCCTAAAATTCTTTAAAAATCAGCGGTATTTACAACATAGCAAGGTGTTTTCCATTGATTTCATTGACTATTTTGGTCAATAATGATAGACTAATTGACCATGAAAAAAGCAAAAATTATCGAAACGAAACTCAAATCAGCGGCAGAAGTGGCGGCAAAAATAGGCCTGAGAAAGAAAGAGTTGGAGAACATAGGCAAGTATTCGGCAAAACTCACTTTCTCCGCGGCCGGAAAGAGTTTAAGGGACGGCGGCAAGCTGATCCTTATAACCTCAACTCCTTCGGTCAAAGGCATAAACGGGAACGGCTGCAATATCTGTGACAGGCTTGTTGAATCCCTGGTTTTGCTCCGCAAGAAAACCGCGCTTTGCCTGCCGTCTTTCACTCCCGACCAGGTTATGCGCCACGAGGGGCATCCGGAAATATTTCCGGTAGAAGATGTTTTTCTTAAGAATGTTGATTTCTTCAATATTTTCCAGGCGCACAATCTTATCTCCGCGTTCCTTAGTAATAAAGCCGTTGCAGACCCCAATTCCGAAGCCGGCAGCGCCGTAATTAACTGGAACCGCGCTTCGGCTTTTGTGGACGAACCTCTCCGCAATGTAATAACCGGAATGTACAACAACAAGCCTAACAGGCACGTGAAGGAAGAGAAATTCGAGTACATTCTGCATTCCGAGCTCGCCGCGGTTGCTTCACTGTCAGTTTCCTTCGATGACCTAAAAGCAAGGGTGGAGCGGGTGATAGTAGGTTTCAATAAAGACGGCAGCCCTCTGACTCTGAAGGATTTGGAGCTTGAGGACGCGGTTTCTTACCTGCTAAAAGACACGCTTAAGCCCACGCTTATGCAGTCCAGAAGGGGAGATCCTGCTTTCGTCTATGTTTCCCCGTCCAGCAGAATGCTGCCTCCGGGCAACATCACCGCTATTAAGACAGCCCAAAGCCTTTCGGAATATGTGGTAGCCAGGCTTGACGGGTCAGTTGATTCCAGCCTTGAGAAATTCCTGAATGTAACGGCAAGAGATTCCGGCATCAAACCGGATATGATAGTACTGAACACTTTCATTCCTGAACTAAATTACTACGGAGGCTCGGATCTTAATTCCGCCTTCGGAAAAAATCTGGAATCGCTCGAAAAAGGCGTACCTGAACTCCTCAGGAACATTGAATCCGCGAAAAAGTTCGGCATCCCCGTGCTTGTAAACGTGAATGACAAAAGAGACGCTACCCAGGACGAAATAAAGATAATTGCCAGGAGCTGTTCTGACCTGGGTGTTAAGGTTGTATTCTCCTCCACAAACGGCAGCGGCGTGAAACAGAATCTCGAGCTGGTAAAAAGCGTGCTCGAAGTTATACGAACTCAGAAGAGCTATTACAAGCCGGTTTACGAACTTGACCACACAATAAAAGAAAAGGTGAAGCTGATTGTCAAAGAGATTTACGGCATGGCAAGGGTTTCTTATTCGGCCAAGGCGGAAAAAGAACTGGAACAGCTTGAGCTGAACGGCCACGCGGGACTTCCGGTATGCATAGCCAGAAGCCCTTATTACCACAGAACGGACAGGGACGGCCTGCTCGCGATAAAATCTCTCAGGCTGCTTGCCGGCGCGGGTGTTATACTGGTGGAAGCGGCTGACTCCGAAAGAATGCCTTCTTTTGCATGGAAATATTCCGCGGAACGGTTGACCCATGAATTATTCGTCTGAAACGCTTAATAGATTCAGCGATGACTTAGCCGCGAGGCTACCGGCCCCGGGCGGAGGAGCAGCAGCCGCGCTTGTCGGTTCGCTTGCCGCCGCGCTCAACTCAATGGTCTGCAATTTTACGGCAGGCAACGAGCGTTTTAAAGGCGTGGAAGAAGATATCAAGACTTTGCTAAAAACTTCCGAGGAGCTCAGGGTTGAACTTCTTGGCCTGCTCCAGTCGGATGTTGACGGTTACTCCGCGTATTCCGCCGGGGTAAAAGAAACAAAAAACTCGGCTCTTACGGATTCCGAAAAAGAGGCGCGCAGGGAAGAACTCACGAAACAGGCGTCGGCAACTCCGCTTAAGGTTATGAAAGCTTCTGCAAAAGTGCTTGAGGTCTGCAGGCCGCTTTACGCGAAGGGAAACGCCATGCTTTTAAGCGATGTGGAAGTCGCGGCGGTTTTTGCTCTGGCCGCTCTCAAAGCAGCTTTTGTTAATGTGCGCATCAACCTTGCCTATTCCAAAGACGAGGCGTTCAAATCCGCGGTGCGGAAAGAATCTGACTCGCTCCTGACGGACTCGGAGCGCATTGAGAAGGAAGTAACCGCGTACTGCAGCGCGAAGTATTAAAGGGAACTGCCCGCTATAATATCTGAGAACGGAGGCGCAAATGCTTTTAGACTGGATATTTGGTTTCTTCTCCAATGACATGGCGATAGACCTCGGTACCGCCACCACGCTTGTCTATGTGAAAGGGAGAGGCATTGTTCTTAACGAACCCTCTCTCGTCGCGCTTAGAAAAGAGACTAACGAAATACTCGCCGTCGGCAGGGAAGCAAAAACCATGTTGGGGCGCACTCCTACTAATATCGTGGCAATCAGGCCGATGAAAGACGGCGTCATAGCCGATTTTGAAGTAACAGAAAAAATGCTCAAGCATTTTATTAATAAGGTTCACAATAAGAGGACTCCCGTGAGGCCGAGGATAGTCATCGGCATTCCTTCCGGAGTGACTGAGGTTGAGAAGAGAGCGGTCCGGGATTCAGCCGAGCAGGCCGGGGCGAGAAGGGTATACCTGGTTGAGGAACCCATGGCAGCGGCAATCGGAGCGGGGCTTCCCATCGACACTCCGTCGGCAAATATGATAGCCGATATAGGCGGAGGTACAACCGAAGTAGCCGTCATTTCTCTTAAGGGCATAGTCTGCAATACTTCCGTCCGCGTCGGCGGCGACAAATTGTCAGAGGCCATCTCCCAGTATTTAAAGAGTTCCTACAACGTGCTTATAGGGGAGAGGACCGCGGAAGACATTAAGATGGAAATAGGTTCGGCTTTTCCGCTTAAAGAAGAGCTCAAGATAAGCGTCAGGGGCAGGGATATAGTTACCGGCCTTCCGAGAACCCTGGAAATAACTTCGGAAGAGGTAAGGGAAGCCATAAAGGATCCTGTCTCCCAGATAATAGAGGCAATAAAAGGCACCCTGGAACGCACTCCTCCGGAACTCTCGGCCGACATAGTGGACAAGGGAATAATTCTTGCGGGCGGCACTTCTCTCCTTAAAGGATTTGCGGAACGCCTAAGATACGAGACCGGAGTTCCCATTAATCTGTCTGAAGATCCCGTAACCTGTGTTGTGCAGGGTGTGGGTAAACTTCTCGATGACGACACCGGGCTTCTGGAAGCGGTCGCCGTTTTCGAGAAAGAATACTTCTAACGGAAGGCTGCGGACCCAATGTGGCGTAAATTCCTCTGGAAGAACAGAGTCTATGTGGCGCTCGCGCTGGCCGTCATAGTTTTTATTGCAATAACTCTTATTCTAAGAAGCGGCGGCGGGCAGTCAGGCGGTTTTGTAACCGAAGCCGTGGCCCCCTGGCAGAAACTTGTCTCGGGCGCGGGAAAGTCCGCCGTTAACCTCTCCGAAAACCTTCTCTTTTTTTTCAGCATAAAAAGCGACAACGAAAGGCTGAACAAAGAACTTGCTCTTTTGAACGCGCAGAACACAGAACTGCTTGAGGCTGTGAATGAGAACGAACGCCTGAGAAAACTTCTCAATTATGTCCGCAATTCCGGCTTTAAACTCAAACCTGCCGCGGTTATCGGTTATGATCCTGACAGTTATTTCTCTTCACTCACCATTGACCTCGGTTCCGATGACGGCATCGTGAAAGATATGTCAATTGTCGCGCCTTCCGGGCTCGTCGGCAAAGTCCTCAGCGTTTCAAACAATTACTCCAAGGTCCTTCTGCTGACCGATATCAGGAGCAGCGTCAGCTGCATTGCCCAGCGCGCAAGATGCGCGGGATCTGTGAAGGGCAAAGGCAGGGACCTCTGCGAAATGAAATTTCTCTCAATAAATGACGATATAAAACCCGGCGACGCAATAATCACTTCAGGGGACGGAAAGATTTACCCCAAAGGCGTGAAAGTAGGGGAAGTGACCGCGGTTACGCAGACAAGCGACGGTATGAGCTATGATGTAGAAATCAGGCCCTCCGTGAATGTGCTCAAACTCGAAGAAGTCCTCGTTGTGGTGAAATATTGATGCTAAAAGACTTCGTGCTGCTTTTCCTTTGTTTTCTTTTGCAGACCAGCCTCGGCCGGGAATTTGCGGTTCTTGGAGCCGCTCCAAATTTTCTTGTTATCGCGCTCGTGTTTACTTCTTCCAAGAAAGGCGCGGTCGATTCCATGATCAGGTACGGCCTGCCGCTCGGCCTTATGCAGGACTTCGTCAGCAGCGGATATTTCGGGCTGGGCCTGACTGTCCAGGCGGTTAATGGTTTTTTCGCGGGACTTCTTCTCAAACAGACGTACAGCGAAAACTATCTTTCAAAAGCAGGCATTGCCGCGCTGGTCACGCTCATCGACGGGTTTGCCTCTCTGGTCCTGCTCAATGTCTATTACGGAGGACCCAATATATTCACGCATTTTTTCTTTTACACTGTTCCCTCGGCGCTCTATACCGGCCTGCTGATGTTCGCTCTGCTTGGGGCAGGGTCCGCGTTGAAAGGTGTTTTCGTCAGGACCAGGAAGGCCTATGGTGTTTAAGCGCCAGCAGGACAGAGAGGATAGCAAAAAGTTCGGCGTTATACTTGCCGTAATTATCGGACTCTTCGGCATAATAGTTTTACGGCTCTTATGGCTTCAGGTAATACGGGGCAGCTATTACAGGGGGTTGGCACAGAGCAACAGCACCCGTGTTATTCCGGACCGCGCCTGCCGAGGGTTGATTTCCGACAGGAACGGTGAAATTCTCGTCAACAACGTTCCTTCCTTTACAGTTTCAGTTGTTCCAGCCGACCTCAAGAACAAGGACAAGGTTGTTTCAGACCTGGCCAAACTGCTTGATTTGAGCGAGGAGGACCTTCTCGCGAAACTTGAAAAGCAGCAATACAGGGTATTTGAAGCGGTAAAGATAAAAGGCGATGTTCCCTCCCAGGTGGTATCCCGTCTTGAAGAAAGCAATCTGCCGGGCGTCAGGGTTGATACGGAACCTAAACGCAATTATTCAGGGAAGGACTACAGCTGCCATGTTCTCGGCTACGTCGGCGAATCAAACATGGATGAAGTCTCCAATAATAAATATTTCATCGGCGATTCTATAGGCCGGGCCGGCGTGGAGAAGCATTATGACGAGGTCCTGCGCGGCGTGAATGGTTCAAGGGAAATAGTCGTGGACTCCGCGGGACGCCAGATAAAACCGGCCGGCAGCAAGCCTTTCGTTAAGGGCACTGACCTGACGCTTACCATTGACGCTAAATTGCAGAATACATGCGAGGAGCTCATCCGCGGGCGCAAAGGCTGTGTCATCGCGATGAATCCGAGAAACGGCGAGATCTACGCTATGGTAAGCCACCCCGGGTTCAACCCCAACATCTTCAGCGGCAAGCTGGACAAGCGGGAATGGTCAGACCTTATCAACAGCCCGGAGATGCCTTTCCTGAACAGAGCCGTTTCTGGGCTGTATTCGCCGGGTTCAACTTTTAAGATAGTTACGGCCACGGCAGCCCTGGAAGAACGCCTGCTTACGGAAAAGGACCAATTCGCCTGCCGCGGCATCTACTGGTATTCTGACTGGAACTATAACTGCTGGAAGCTGGAAGGACACGGCAGTCTTAACATCGTTGACGCGATCGGGCAGTCCTGCGACATCTTTTTCTACCAGACCGGCCTTTTGGTAAAGGTCGAAAAACTCGCCGCCTACAGCCGGCTATTTGGTTTCGGCACTGAATCAGGCCTGGACCTTGACGGTGAGCGCAAAGGCATAGTTCCTGATGCCGCCTGGAAAGAGAGGTTTCATCATTCGCACTGGTTCCCGGGCAACACAATCCAGCTCGCAATCGGGCAAAGTTACCTGCTTGCGACCCCGCTCCAGATGCTTGATTCCTACAATATCCTTATAAATAATGGAACTCTTTACCGTCCGCACATTGTCAGAGCTGTCGGAGATAAAGTTGTCCTGCCCTCCGCGGTAAAAAGCATAACCATCAGGAACGAGGATCTCGTGACTGTTAAGAAGGGACTCTGGCAGTCGGTTAATCTCGGAGGAACAGGACGGAACGCCAAATCAAATTTCGCAATCGCAGGGAAAACAGCTACCATCGAGAACCCTCATGGGCCATCGCACGCTTCTTTTATAGGGTTTGCCCCGTTCAATAATCCGGAGATCTCGGCTATCGCCTTTTTCGAAGGCTCGGGAGGCGGCGGCGGAACAGATGCCGCGCCCGTCGTTAAATCAGTCATAGAAGCTTATTTTAAAATTAAAAAGGAGAAGTATGCCAAGAGCGCCAGCAAAGACTTTTAATATTGTCATACTCTCTTGTGTGGTGATCATTCTCGCTTTCAGCGTGCTGATGATATATTCGGCTACGAACAGCGTGGAATATCGTTCTCTTTACAAGACCTTCTATTTGAGGCAGATTCTGTGGGCCGCCATAGGCCTTGGCGTAATGTTTGTTGTCAGTTACATAAACTATGGCACCTGGATAGAAATAGCCGACAAACTCTACTGGTTCACGGTGGTCCTGCTGATACTTCTGCTCTTCTTCCGAGGAAGCATGCGATGGTTCCATATAGGCCCGTTCACTTTCCAGCCGTCCGAACTCGCGAAGTTTACGATGCCTTTGGCTCTTTCCAGGTTTATCCTGGATAATAAGGGAAAGGCGGAAGTTCTTGAAGGCCTGATAAAAATTGGCATAATGACGGCCATTCCCCTTGTATTGATAATTATTCAGCCGGACCTCGGAACCGGGCTGGTCTTTATACCGCTCTTTTTCTGCCTGCTATACATCGGGGGGGTGAGCATCAGGTATCTCGGGTATCTGATAACTCTGATGGCCATCTTCGCTCCCGTGTATTATTTTACGCTGATGAAAAGTTACCAGAAGAACCGCCTGCTCTCATTTTTGAACCCCGAGAGCGATCCGCTCGGCAGCGGCTATTCGGTAATACAGTCAAAGATCGCGGTGGGTTCAGGCAGCATCTTTGGAAAAGGGTTCATGAAAGGAACGCAGAGCCAGCTAAATTTTGTCCCGGAACATCACACGGATTTCATCTTTGCCGTGGTAGGAGAGGAGATGGGTTTCCTGCTGGTGTTTATTCTGCTTCTGACCTATCTCATGATGATCCTTGAAGGGTTAAAAATAGCGATGCACGCCAAGGATAAGGCGGGAATGCTCCTTGCTTCAGGGGTTGTGAGCCTTCTGACAGCCCAGTTGTTTATGAATATAGGAATGACCATAGGGATTCTGCCTGTCGTCGGAGTGCCGTTGCCGCTCTTAAGCTACGGCGGCTCTTCTTTGCTTTTCACCATGGCTCTGATCGGCATACTTTTAAATGTGCATTCCTCAATAAAGAGGTCCTCAAGCTGACATGACACTAAAAGAGAAACTATATAAAGACATACTGCCTTTTGTCCAGAAGCCTGTGAGATACACCGGCGGAGAGTACAACTCTGTCGTGAAGGCTCACGCTTCCGCAGAGGCGAGGTTCCTGCTGGCTTTTCCCGAGGTTTACGAGATAGGGATGTCCTATCTGGGGTTAAAGATTCTTTATGGCGTCTTAAACGGTCTTCCAAACTGCCTGGCGGAACGGGCGTTTTCGCCCTGGCCGGACATGGAAAAAATTATGCGCGAGCAGGGCGTGCCTCTTTATTCGCTGGAAACATTTACTCCGGCGAAAGAATTTGACTGTCTCGGAATTACCCTCCAGTATGAGATGACCTTTACCAATGTGCTGCAGCTTCTGGACCTTTCCGGTCTCGAGTTCCTCTCGTCAAAAAGAAAAGAAGAAGATCCTCTTATTCTCGGCGGAGGCCCTTCGGCGTTTAACCCCGAGCCGCTCGCCGATTTCTTTGATCTTTTCGTCATAGGCGACGGGGAGGAAAGCATAGCAGCGCTTGCCGCTCTGCTCGCGAAGAAGAGAAAGGAGAAACTCTCAAAGAAAGAATTCTTGAAACTTGCCGCCGCGGTTGAAGGCGTTTATGTCCCGTCTTTTTACACCCCGGAGTACGCCCCTTCAGGCGCGGTAAAGAGCTATATCAAAAATGAAAAAACAGCTCCTGATACAATAAGAAAGGCCTGGGTGAAGGATCTTGATAAAACGTATTTTCCGGTCTCACCGGTAGTTCCGTACATGAATGTTGTGCAGGACAGGATAACTCTTGAGATTATGCGCGGCTGCGTCAGGGGCTGCAGATTTTGCGTGAGCGGAATGTCGACCAGGCCCGCGAGGGAAAGGAGCGTTAACAAACTTATTGAACTGACCCGCGCCTCCCAGGCGGATACCGGCTACAATGAAATATCTCTCTCCTCGCTGTCATCTACCGACCACTCCGGCATTGAGCCTCTGGCCTCGGCAGTTGAAAGCGAGTTTTCCGGGAAGCATGTTTCCATATCCCTGCCTTCGTCAAGGATTGACGCGTTCTCGGCGAGCATAGCCTCAAAGCTTTCCAAAGTAAGGAGATCAACGCTGACTTTCGCGCTTGAGGCTGCGACAGAGAGACTGCGGGCTGCCATTAACAAACCCATATCAGAGGCAGAAGTGCTTTCCGCCGCGGAGAAGGCCTTCGCGGGAGGCTGGGAAAACATAAAGATGTACTTTATGCTGGGACTCCCGGGAGAAACCGAAGGGGATATTCTGGCAATAGGAGATCTTGCGAAAAAGATTAACCAGCTTGGCCGCCAGCAGAATAAAAGATTCAGGGGGCTTACCGTTAATGTAGCCTTCTTTGTACCCAAGCCCCACACTCCGTTCCAGTGGATGGCCCAGGATACCGAGCAGGCCTTTAAACAGAAAATAGATATTCTCCGCAAAGTTGTGAATCCCAAGTGGATCAAGTGGCACAGCGTTGACCTTTCGTCGCTCGAAGGCGTTTTCGCGCGGGGCGACAGGCGCCTGTCCGGCGTGCTGCTTTCGGCTTACAAAAAAGGCGCGAGGTTTGACGCCTGGCACGAGCTCTTCTCTGCTTCCCGATACGCGGAAGCTTTCAAGGAGAACGGGCTTGAACCGGCGTTCTACGCGAACAGGGAAAGGCCTTATGAAGAAGTCCTGCCCTGGGACCTAATTGACACGGGTGTCAGGAAGGAATTCTTGAAGGAAGAGAACGAGAAGGCGAAACGCGCCGAGACAACGCCAAATTGCGCTAAAGAAGCCTGCAATGAATGCGGGCTTGAAAAGGAATGCGCTTCCGTGTCCGTACCGGAAGGCGTCGCGGAACCGCTGCTTACGAGGGCGCCGTCCGGCTCAGCTTTAAAGATACGGGTGAAATACGCCAAGACGGAGAGGGCAAAGTTCATCTCGCATCTCGATGCTTTGAATACTGTCCACCATATTCTGCTGCGGACAGGCCTGCCGGTTGTTTTTTCTGACGGGTTCAATCCCCATGTTAAGACCGCTTTTTCTCCGGCTCTCTCGGTGGGAGTTTCAAGCGAAGCGGAAAGTTTCGATTTTGAACTTTACGGGAGCTTTGACAGGACGGCGGTTGAAGCGGCGCTAAAGAAAGCTTCTCCGGAAGGAATACGCGTGATCTCGGCGGAAAAGATCCCCGCGGTAATAAAAAGCGAGTTCTCCTACGCCGTATATGAAGCCGATATTGACGGTTTCAAAGTAAGAGAAGGCTCGAAACTTCCGGAAACCGTGGACAAAATGGAATCAAAGGACGGGAAACTCTATATAGGAGTAAAGCTAAACAGGCCGGGTCCGAGCAATATTTTCAAGCTTCTCGCGCTGATAGTTGAGGCCGATGAAGTAACAGTCAAGAAGATACCTGTAAAAAGAATAAAACTTTTCTGAAGATTAAGTGAGGGAATATGCGCAAAGTTATTTTCATCGCTCTTTTCTTCCTTCTCTTTTCGGTTGTTCCTCCTCTCCAGGCAAAAATACGGCTCCCAAGAGTGCTAAGCGACAACATGGTGCTGCAGCAGGGGGTAAAGATTAAAGTCTGGGGCTGGGCAGACAAGGGGGAGAGCGTAAGCGTTTCCCTTGACGGAAATACGGCGCACGCGACAGCGGGAGATTCCGGTTCCTGGCAGTGCGAGCTGCCCGCAATGAAGGGAAGCGACAGGGCGCTGGAACTGACCGTTTCCGGTACCAACACTATCAAAGTAAAGAATATCCTTGTTGGAGAAGTCTGGGTCTGCGCCGGCCAGAGTAATATGGCCTGGGTGCTAAGGCTTGCAAAGGGCGGCCCGGAAGAAGTAAAGGGCGCGAATAATCCCTCAATAAGGTTTTTCCTGACGCGCGGCCCGGCTGCCGACAAACCGCAGGATGATTTCCAGAATATCAGCCAGTGGGTTTTGTTTGAGCCGAAGTTTGCCGGCGATTGCACCGCTATCGGGTATTTCTTCGGCAGGTATATTAACAAAGAACTTAAGGTCCCGGTAGGCCTGATTGACGAAGGCTGCGGAGGTACAACGGTAGAGCAGTGGATACCCCGCAAAACTTTTAGCAATAATCCTGACCTTCCAGGCTGGGAGGGAAAAATAGCTGCGGCAGAAAAAGCGTATGCCGCCTCAAAGGCGGATTATGACAAAAAATACGCCGATTGGAAAGCCGCTCCGGAAGGCAAGAAGAACAAGTATCCACCCAACCCGATTATTCCTCCTGAACTTGCGTTTGGCGGCATCTACCATTGCAGAGTCTCTCCGCTGCTCCCTATGGCAGTGGCCGGAGTGCTCTGGTATCAGGGTGAATCCAATGTGGCAAAGGATGTTTATTTCAACAGCCAGGGCGACGCTTTTGCAAAAGAGAATATAGCCCTGGTAAATACTTTTAGGAAGGAGTTCGGCATTGCTGACCTGCCGTTCTTTTTTGTCCAGCTTGCAAGCGTAGGGCAGAAGATTGCAGACTTAAACAGGGTAAGCCAGTACGCGGAGGCGCGCGAAGCCCAGATGGCGGCACTCTCCCTGCCGAATACCGCGTTGGTAACCGCAATTGACAACGAGGATACAAACACCGCGCATCCGGTGGACAAGCTCCCAATCGGCGAGCGGCTCGCCAAGGCGGCGCTTGTCGTCAAGTACAAAAAGACCATCCCTGATTACTGCAGCCCTATTTTTGATTCAATGAAAGTCTCCGACGGCTCTCTGACGGTCAAATTCAAATACGCGGAGAACGGGCTGGTAGTCAAGGGTGAGAAACCGCGCGGTTTTGCCTTAGCCGGAAAGAACAAGATTTATTATGCGGCGGACGCGAAAGCCTCCGGTGATTCGGTAATACTAACCTGCGACAAAGTCTCTTCACCCGCAAGCGTTAAGTATGGTTGGTCTAACTGCCCCGATGTGAATCTTTTCAACAAGGCCGGAATGCCGGTCTCCCCGTTTCGCGCCGGCGAGTAACTTTTAGCAGTCAATAGTAACGCAAAACCCCGGTCTTTACCTGGGTTTTGCGTTTGCGCTTACCTTATAAACCTTATGAACCTTAAAAACTTTTAGACCTGTGCTATTTTTATAATATTACTGAGTTCCCCTCCCTTATCTATCGTTCCCGCCGCTATTATCACCCTGTCGCCCTTCCTGAAAAGGTCCGAGGTTCTGATGAATCTTGAAACAGTATTCATCACCACCGAAGGATGCTGCTTTGCTGAATACACGGGATAAACTCCCCAGGAGAGAGTAAGCTGTCTCTGAACATCCTGCCCGGCGGCAAGCGCGATAATCATCGGGGAGGGGCGGTGACGGGATACTACCCTCGCGGTCTTGCCGGAGAGGGTTGGGATGACAATTGCCTTTACCGAATAATCAAGCGCGATGTCCGCGACACTCTGGCTGATTATGTCTGTAATGTCCCTCTTGACGGTTTTCCCGATGTGAACATCAAAATTGTATTTCTTCTCGGCCTGGACGGCTATTTTCTCCATCATGACTACCGAATCAACCGGATATTTTCCGACTGCAGTTTCGCCTGAGAGCATTATCGCATCCGTTCCGTCAAATATGGCGTTTGCGACATCGGAAACCTCGGCCCTGGTCGGCGAGGGGTTGTCTATCATTGACTCCAGCATCTGGGTGGCGGTTATGACAGGTTTGCCCGCGGCGTTGCACCTGCGTATTATGTCTTTCTGCAGGTTGGAAATGCGCTCAATCGGCAGCTCCACTCCGAGGTCCCCGCGGGCCACCATCACCCCGTCGGTAGCGTCAATTATTCCGATTAAGTTATCAATTGCGAAGCGCCTTTCTATCTTGGAGATGATAAAGGGTTTGTGTTTGAATCCTCCGATGAAGGTTTTCACCCTTTTCACGTCCCGGGCGTCTTTAACGAAAGAGAGGCCGATAAAATCAACGCCGTGCGCCGCGCAAAATTTTATATTCCTGTAATCGTCCGCGGTTACAGATGGGATGGGAAGGTCAATGTCCGGGAAGTTGAGCCCCGCGCCTTGTTTTATTTCTCCGCCCGCAATGACTTTGCAGAGCACGGACTGCCGGCCGGTTTTCAAAACTCTTATGCGGATCTTTCCGTCCGAAATATAAATCTGCGCGCCCGGGACGAGAGCTTTTAATATTGCCGGATGGGAAATGTTAAACTCGTTTTCCGCCGCTATCTTTCCGGTAACTATCTTCAAGACGGCGTTGTTCTTCGCGATTATCGGATTACCGCCGGGGAGGCCCCTTACCCGCAGTTTCGGCCCGGGCATATCGGCAAGAATCCCTATCGGCCGGTTCAGTTCGTTTTCAATCTTACGGACAAGAGAGATGGTCTTTTTATATTCGCCAATATTTCCGTGAGAAAAATTTATCCGGACAATATCCAGGCCTGAGCAGATCATAGCTTTCAAAGTTTTATAGTTATTGCTCGCGGGGCCTGCTGTTGCGACTATCTTGACGCGGTTCCAGGGAATCTTCATAGTTTCCTCGCTCGGTAAATCTCTTAGAAAATGCTTCTTCCTTTGCCGTCAATTGCTGTTATGACCGGAAAGTCCCGGACCTCAAGCTCAAATACCGCTTCGGGGCCGAGTTTTGGGTAGGCGATGACTTTTGCAGACTTTATGCGTTTGGCGAGGTACGCGCCGGCGCCGCCTATGGTAATAAAGTAGACGCCTTGATGCTTTTTTATTGCTTCAATTACCTCTGCGCTCCTGCCTCCCTTGCCAATCATGGCTTTTAGGCCGCTCTTTATGAGAAGAGGGGAGAAGGCGTCCATCCTTCTGCTTGTCGTTGGCCCGCAGGATCCTATAACTTCGCCTGCTTTCGCCGGAGTCGGGCCGACATAATAAATGGTTTGTCCTTTTATGTTCACGGGGAGTTTCTTGCCCTTTTTTATCGCCCCGGCAAATCTAAGATGCGCCTGGTCTCTTCCCGTTATAAGCTTGCCTGACAGTAGGGCCATCTCCCCCGCTTTAAGG